>CAZUQB010000056.1:0-10933 GCA_964622405.1 uncultured Opitutaceae bacterium
TCAGACCAAAGTACCTAGTTCTGGCTGCGGCGGCTTCGCTCGGCCTCGTCATGACGGCGTCGGCCCAGTCGACCGTCGAGACCGCGGGCGCCCCGGCGCCGGTGGTGGAGCACAGCGCGGGCCTGCTTGGCTCGGGCTACTCGGCCGTGACGTTCCGCTACACGGATCTCGACGACGGCCCGCCCAGCGCCCTGCGCGGCGTGGCCGTCGAGTTCAACCAGCCGCTGCAGGCGGGCTACGACTTCAAGCTCGGCTACAGCTGGGGCCGCGCCAGCGCGGGCCCGATTCGCCTCACGGCCCAGGATCTCAACGCCGGCGTGGTGGCCTACACCAAGCTGGATTGGGGTCTGCCCTTCGTGCAGGCGCTCGCTGGCTGGGAGTGGCAGCGCGGGCTTGGCGCGTCGGACAGCTCGTTTGCGTACACGCTGGGCACCGGCGTCGAGTTTGCCGTCGCCCCGGCGTTTGCGCTCACACCCTACGTCAACTTCGTCCGCGCGACCGGTTTCAACCGGAGCGAGTTCGATTACGGCGTGAAGGCCACCTACCGCATGAACCGCCAGTGGAGCGCGTCGGTCGGCTGGGAGTATGATGCCGTCAGCCACTTCAAGGACCGGCAGACCTACTCGGTCGGCGTGAACTACCACTTCTGAGCGAGCCGGGTGGTTCGCTCCTGTACAGTCAAGCCGCGGCGCCGGTCAGCGCCGCGGCTTTTTCTTTCCCTCCCTGGCCGGCTTACTCGAGGCCGGCGACGTCGACGTCCTTCGGATAGTCGACGGTGAACTTTACCGTGAACTCCTTCTTTTCACCCGGCTTCAGGTCGAGCGTCCACTTGAGGTAGCCCTCGGGCGTCGGCTTGACGTCGCCCGAATCGGGCAGGAGCTGCTTCACGACGATTTTCTCGTTGCGCGAGACCGGAAGCTGGTCGGCGACATTCACGCGCTCGGTGGTCCGCTTGTTGTTCTGGATCGTGATGAGGTACTCGTAGGTGATCCGCTTGCCCGAGCCGGTGAGGCCGGTGTCCTCGGTGAATTTGTTGAGGCGCTTGTGCTTCACGCTGATCCCCTCGTCGGCCCCGAGCGCGAGGTCGAACTTCTCGCCCGACATCACCGTGCGGAGATTGCTCGTGGCCACGAAGGTGCCGTCGAGGAACACGTTCATCGCGCCGCCCAGCAGCGGAAACTCGGAGGTGTTGACCACCTTGGTGGTGAGGAACGCGGCGGCCAGATGCCGCGGCACCGTCAGGTATTCCGGGTTGGCCTTGAGCTTGAAGTTCGCGACCGGGACCTTCTGCGGCGCGTTGTCGCTCGCGATGCTGGCGGGTGACGCGATCTTGAACGACGCGCTGGTGGCGCCCGCCTCGAGGGCGGCCTGGGCGAGCTCGGCGTCCTGTTCCGGTGGCGGCTGGTTGGCGCCGGTGACGTTGGTCGTGAAACGCTGCATGTCGGCGGCGTTGGGCATGGCTGTGGCAGGTGCGTCGGCACGACTGACTTTGCCAAACATCGTAACTTGGCCTCGTTCCCTCAGGGCGATCGCATTAAACACATCCAGACTCCACGGATTCATCGTCGGCGCCGCGCCGCCGAGATTGGGCCGGGCGGTCGAGAGGGTGAGGGCGACGTCCTTCCAGTCCTCGCCGGTGCTCTGGCGCACGAGGCCGAAGTAGCTGAGCGCGACGGCCCGCTCGCTGCTGAGGACGCGGGCGTCGTAGTTCGGCGACCAGCTGGCGCCGGGCACGGTGTAGGAAACGGCGACGTCGAGCGAGCCGGCCTGCGTCGCGGCGACGCGCACCGTGACGGTCTTGTAGGCCTTGCCGCCGGCGCCCTGAAGCTCGTTGAGCTGGCTCTGGGTGGTGTTGAGCTTGTTCTGCAGGTCCTCGCGCTGTTCCTCGAGGGCGGTGCGTTCGCCGACGATCTTGGCTTTCTGCTCGGAAAGATAGGTGAGCGAGCTGGTGAACTGGTTGAGGTCAGGCCGTGGCACGTCCTTGGTGGGCGGGGCGAACAGCGCGGCCTCCATGCGGTCGAGCATCGTGGACTGCGACTGCAGAATGGCGGTGCGGTCATCGAGCCCCCGCATTTGCTTGTTCAGGCCGCGGAGCACGTCCTCCAGCTCCTTCACCCGGGCATTGGGGGTGAAGTCGACGAAAGTCTGCTTGGCGCTGACATCCAGGATCTGGGCCTGGGCGGTGCCCCGGCCGCTGACCTGGAGGGAGCGCTCGTTGAGCGACTGGGGCAGGTTGGCAAAGACCAGTTCGGTGGTGCCGACCGGAAGATCGAGCGTGCCGGTGCGGGTGACGACGGCGCGGTCGGTGTAGACCGTGACCGCGCTGATGGTCGAATTGACCGGGACCGGCGCCGCGGAGGCGAGGACAGTGACGGCGAGGACGCCGAGCAGGGTGAGGGGTGATTTCATGATGGGACGGAGATTTGTGTGCCCAATCAGACGGGAAAGTGCCGGGAATCTTAGGCCGTTTGCGGAAGGATGTCTCCGCATTCGCGGTGAAAAGGAGGCGCGGCCGGGAGAAAAACCGGGGCAAAAGCAGGCGGATTTTGGGGCAAAATTCGTGGATTTTCGGCCCGAAAAATGGGTTGGAAAGACCCGGGATTTGCCTTGCGCAGGTCAGCGTGGGCCGGAGGGTTGTGAGCAATTACCCGGAACCTCCCCCAGTCGGTCGAGACTAACGGCCCAAGCCCCTCGAATTTCGGGCCTTCCAGACCGCTCTTGCCCGATAGATTTTCTTTCTACAACTTGCTTCCTCTCATGTTCATAGTCTCGTCTTTCCGCGCCCTCCGGGGTCTTCTGGGCTTGGTGGCCGGTCTCGCCTTTCTGGCGATTTCGCAGTCCGCCCTGAACGCCCAGACCAACACCCCCTCGGCGGCGGACGGCTTCGATCCCAACGTCAACGGCACCACGTTTGCCCTGGCCACCCAGGCGGACGGGAAAATCCTCGTTGGCGGCACCTTTGACAATGTCGGCGGCTATTCGCGCAGCAACCTGGCCCGCGTGAACATCGACGCCTCGGTGGATCCGACCTTCGACCCGAGCGTCAACGGCAAGATCACCAGCATCGTGGTCCAGCCGGACGGCAAGATCCTGGTCGGCGGCTATTTTTCGTCCCTCAAACCCAACGGCGGCGCCACCGTCGCGCGCAACAATCTCGCCCGTCTGAATGCCGACGGCACGGTCGACTCGACCTTCAATCCCAATTTCGGCGGCGCGCTCGCCCCCGGCGTCGAGGCCATCGCGCTCCAGCCCGACGGCAAGATTCTCGTGGGCGGCTCGTTCACCTCCGTCCAGCCGAACGGCGCGGCCACCGCCACGACGCGGAACCGCCTCGCGCGGCTGAACGACGACGGCACCCTCGACGCGGGCTTCAACCCGAACCCCGACCGCGTGGTGCTCTCAATTGCGGTGCAGTCGGACGGCAGGATCATCATCGGTGGCGGCTTCACCAAGGTGCAGCCCAACGGGGCCGCGAGCGCCACCACGCGCAACAGCATGGCCCGCCTCAACGCCGATGGCTCGGTCGACGCCAACTACGACCCGAACCTCAACAACGGCGTCACCAAGGTCGCCGTCACGCCCGACGGCAAGGCGATCGCCGTGGGCTACTTCACGTCCGTGGCCCCCAACAACGCCGGCGCCGCGACGACCGTCGGCCACATCGCCCGGTTCAACAGCGACGGTTCGCTCGACACCGGCTACGCCGCGACCGTCAACGGCAACGTCATGTCGCTCGCGCTGCAGAACAACGGCGGCGTGCTGATCGGCGGCACGTTCACGTCCGTCTCGGGTCTCCGCCGCGCCTACGTGGCGCGCCTGACGGTCAACGGCTACATCGACGGCGTCTTCGACCCGAGCGCCAACTACACGGTCTTTGCGCTGGCGGAGCAGTCCGACGGCTCGGTCCTGATCGGCGGCAACTTCACGCAGCTCCAGCCCAACGGCGCCTCGGCCCCGACCACCCGCAACGGCCTGGCCCGCGTCAACGCCAACGGCACGCTCGACTCGGAGTTCAATCCCGACACCAACGGCCGGGTGCTCGTCATTCGGACCCAGTCCGATGGCAAGGCGCTCGTCGGCGGCTCGTTCACTAGCATTGGCGGCGTCACCCGCAACTTTCTCGCGCGCATCAACACCGACGGCACGCTCGACTCGTCCTTCGACCCCAACCTCAACGGCACGGTCACGTCGCTGGCGGTGCAGGGTGACGGCAAGATTCTCGTCGGCGGCTATTTCACGACCGTCAAGGGTACCGTGAAGCTGCACCTGGCGCGGCTGAACTCCGACGGTTCGCTGGATCCCTCGTTCGAGCCCAACCCGGACAACTCGGTCAATGCGATCGCCGTGCAGTCCGACGGAAAGATCATCATCGGCGGCTATTTCCAATCGGTGCGTCCCAACGGCTCCGCGGTGCAGATCGCGCGCAGCCGCATTGCGCGCGTGAATGCCGACGGTTCGCTCGACAGTTCCTGGGACCCGCAGGCGGGCGGCCCGATCCTGGCGCTGGTGATCCAGAGCGACGGCAAGATTCTCGCCGGCGGCAGCTTCCTCAGCCTCGCCACCGGCGCCCGGGCGAACCTCGTGCGCATCAACACCGATGGCACGCTCGACCCCACCTACAACCCGAACGCCAACGCGCAGGTCAACTCGATCGCGCTGCAGTCCGACGGAAAGATCGTGATCGGCGGCTCGTTCACGTTCCTCCAGCCGGTGAACGCGCCGATCGTCGAGACGACCACGAAGAACGCGGACGGCACGACCACCACGACCAAGACCACCACCAGCTTCCGCCGCGGGGTGGCGCGCATCAACACCGACGGCACGGTCGACACCACCTTCGACCCCAGCACGAGCGACGTCGTGCGCGCCGTGGCGGTCCAGTCCGACGGCAAGGTCCTGATCGGCGGCCTGTTCACCTCGCTGACGCCGAATTCCAACGCGACCAGCACGTCGCGCATCTACCTCGCGCGCGTTGATTCGAAGGGCGAGGTGGACCCGACCTTCAACGTCGGCATCTCCGAGAATTTCGGCAATCAGGTCATCTCCCTCGCGGTGCAGGGTGACGGCAAGATCCTGGTCGGCGGCGCGTTCAAGACGATGACGCCGGTGGGCCAGTCCAGCGTGACCCGCAACCAGCTGGCCCGGGTGAATTCCGACAGCACGGTCGACGCGTCGTACAACCCGAGCGCCGGCGGCCCGTCGGGCGCCGTGATCAACTCCATCACGATCCAGGCCGACACCCGCATCCTCGTCGGCGGCCAGTTCGCGACCTATGGCGGCACTTCCAGCAGCAATCTCGCCCGCTTCGAGGCGGAGAGCGTGCCGGACGCGTTTTTCAATCCCAACCCGACCGGCCCGGTCTACTCAGTGTCCTCCCGTATCAGCGGCGGCTCCCAAGGCACGCAAATCGCCGGTTTCGCCTGGCTGAACAACAACGGCACGCTGCGCAGCTCGCTGCCGGCCGCCGCCCAGCTCAGCGGCCAGATCAACGTGATCGTGCGGCAGCCGGACGGGAAGATCCTCGTCGCCGGTTCCGTGACCGACCCGACGAACCGCGTGGGCGCGAACCTGATCCGGCTCAACGCCGACGGCTCGCTCGACACGAGCTTCAAGCCGGGTGTCGACAACACGGTGAACGCGGTCGGTCTCCAGTCCGACGGCAAGATCGTGATCGGCGGCACGTTCCTGAATGTCGGCGGGACGGCCCGCCAGTACGTCGCCCGCGTCAATGCCGACGGCACGCTCGATACCGGTTTCAACCCCTCGGCGAACTCCCAGGTCTACACCCTGCTGGTCCAGCCGGACGGCGCGATCATCCTCGGCGGCTCCTTCACCAGCCTCCAGCCGAATGGCGCGACGACGGCGAATTCGATCAACTACCTCGCCCGCGTGAAGTCGGACGGCTCGTACGACAACACCTTCGGCGTCAACCCGAACAGCACCGTCTACGCGATGGCCCTGCAGTCCGACGGCAGCCTCGTCATCGGCGGAGCGTTCACGACGGTGCTCGAGAGTCCCACCTCCACGAGTGTTCTGACGCGCATGCACATGGCGCGCGTGAAGGCGGACAACACCGCGGACAAGACCTTCGACCCGGCGCCAAGCGGCACGGTCTACTCGCTGGTCGTCCAGGATGACGGCAAGATTGTCTACGGCGGCAACTTCGCCTTCGTGCAGTCGAACGGGGCGAGCTACATCACCACCCGCAACAATCTGGCTCGCGCCAACGCGGACGGCACGCTCGACGACAGCTTCAATCCGAATCCGAACAACCCGGTCAACAGCCTCGTCAAGCAGCCCGACGGCAAGATCGTGCTCGCCGGCCTGTTCACCGCTTTCCAGCCGCCGGGCGTCGTGACACCGCTCACCCGCTCGTTCCTGGCCCGCTTGAACACCGATGGCACGCTCGACAACAGCTTCGATCCCGAGCCGAACGCCAGCGTCTCCGCCGTGCTGGCGCTGGCCGACGGCTCGATTCTCGTCGGCGGCACGCTCACGTCGGTCGAGCCGGTCGGCTCGATCCTCGTCGGCGGCAGTTTCAACCAGATCGGCGGCGTGCCGCTGAAGAATGTCGCGCTGCTCAACTCCGGCGGCTCGGCCTCCGCCTCGTTCGCGCCCAATCCGAACGGCCCGGTTTACTCGATCATCTCCCGCCCGGACAACCGCGTGCTTATCGCCGGCTCATACACGTCCATCGCCGGCGTGGCCCGCGCCGGCATCGCGCAGGTGAACCTCGACGGCACCATCGACACCTCCTTCAGCGCCAGCCCGTCCGTCACCGGACCCACCGCCCTCGTGCTCCAGCCCGACGGCAAGATTCTCCTTGGGGGCGCTTCCGTCAGCTACGGCGGCTCCGCCCGCGGCACGCTGATGCGGCTCAACGCCGACGGCACGCTCGACGCCTCCTTCAATCCGTCGGGTCTCGGCACGATCAACGCCCTCGCCCTCCAGCCCGATGGCAAGGTCCTCGTCGGAGGCGCCGCGCCTTCCGCCCTCGTGCGGCTCAATGCCGACGGCTCCCGCGACAGTTCCTTCAACCCGTTGCCCAACGGCAACGTCAACGCGATCGTCGTCCAGTCGGACGGCAAGATTCTCGTGGGTGGCGCCTTCACCTCGATCGGCGGCTCGGCCATCAGCTATCTCGCGCGGCTCACCAACGCGGGCGCGGTCGAGACCGGCTACAATCCGGCCCCGAACGCGGCGGTCACGGCCCTCACCGTCCAGGCCGGCGGCAAGGTCATTCTCGGCGGCAGCTTCACCTCGGTCGGCGGCCGCACCCGGTATGGTCTCGCGCGGATCGCGATGACCTCCCCGGCCAGCCAGTCCATCGACGTCAGCGGCAACTTCTCGACCGTCACCTGGACGCGCGGCGGCTCCGGACCCGCCCTGGTCGGCGTCACCTTCGAGCAGTCCACCGATGGCCGTTCCTGGAGCGTCCTGGGCTCCGCCACGCGCGTTGGCACCTCCGACACCTGGCAGCTCGGCGGCCAGTCGCTCTACACGGGGACCAACCTCTTCATCCGCGCCCACGGCCTCACGCTCACCTCCCAGTACTCCTCCTACGGCCTCGTGGAGGCGGTCCGCCAGTTCTACTCGTCGGCCCTCCCGCAGATCGTGAGCGCCTCGTCCGCCACGGCCACCAACGGCAACAGCTTCTTCTTCGGCGTCACGACGAATGTCAGCGGCGCGACTTTCAGCGCCAGCGGCCTTCCCGCCGGCCTGTCGATCGATCCGACCACGGGCATCATCTCGGGCACCCCGACGCAGACGGGCGTCTTTCTGGTGACGCTCACCGCGGCCAACTCCGCGGGCAGCGCCACGCAGACGCTCACGCTCGTCGTCAACGCCACGGGCGGCGGCGGCAACGTGGTCCGCTTCGTCAACATCTCGGCGCGCGCGCCGGTCCGGCCGACCGATCCGCTCATCGCGGGTCTCGTGATCAGCGGCACCACGCCGCAGACCGTCCTGCTCCGCGCCATCGGCCCGGCCCTCACGAATTACGGCATCACCTCCGCGATCGCGAACCCGCGCATGCAGCTCTACAACGCCGCCGGCACGCTCCTGAGCGAGAACACCGGCTGGGGCGGCACCTCCGCCCTCATGCAGGTGTTCAACCAGGTCGGAGCCTTCCCGCTCACCGCGGGCAGCGCCGACGCCGCCATGCTCGTCACGCTCGCCCCGGGCCAGTACACGGTCGCCGTCAGCGACGTGAACGGCCTGGGCGGCATCGCCCTCGCGGAGGTCTACGACACGGGCACCAGCTCGTCGTCGAGCGCCCCGCGCCTCGTGAACCTCTCCGCCCGTTCCACGGCCAACTCCGGCCTCAACGTCATGGTCGGGGGCTTCGTCGTGAACGGCACGAGCTCGAAGCGGATCCTCGTCCGCGGCGTCGGCCCGGCGCTGGGCGGTTATGGCATCTCGGGTTTCATGACCGACCCGGTCCTCAAGATCTTCGACAAGAACGGCGCCCTGATCGCGATGAATGACAACTGGGGCACGCCCTACACGGCGAACTCCGGTTATCCGGCCGCCAGCGCCGCCGATATTTCCCTGGCCAACGTGCAGGCGGGCGCCTTCGCGTATGCCTCGGGCAGTCTCGACGCCGCGGTCATCGTGGTCCTCCCGCCGGGCTCCTACACCGCCCAAGTCGAGAGCGCCACGGCCGCTGACGGCACCGCGCTGGTCGAGATCTACGAGTTGCCGTAAGGGCGTGGCCTGAGGTTTGAATTCCGGATTCCGGAATCCGGATTCCGGAGTTCAAGCCGACCCGAGCCGACCGCGATGGCCGAATTCAAGCCGCCGGCTCGAATTCCGAATTCCGAATTCCGAGTTCCGAATATCGAATATCGAATATCGAATTCGGTCACCGGGTTTTCCATCTCCCACCTCCCATCTTCCATCTTCCATCTTCCAGCGAGAGCTCCCAGCGAGCGCTCCTGGCTCAGCTAGAAGCTATCGCTTCGGAAAGGCAGGCACGGCAGGCCGGCGCCGTTGTAGAGGTTTGCGACGGGACAGTTGGTCCAGGCATAGCGCACGGCGACGGGTTCCTTCACCGCGGGCGATGTCACCAGTAGCGTGCCGCGCTCGATCTTGGCCGTGGCTGGGTGGAAGATCTTGTCGGGGCCGGCGAGCTCGAGAGACTGCACCGGCTTGTCGTACGAGATGAGTCCGCCGCCGGCGTGACGGAAACGGACGCGCATCGCGTGACCCTCGCGGGTTGCGCTGTCGAACACTGGGCCCTCATAGTCGCTCGCGATGCCATAGATCCGGTTCTTCGCGATCAGGGCGAGCCGGCGGGCCACCTCCTGCTTGTTGCGCGGGTGGATGTCCTTCGGGTCGCCGATGTCGATGGCCGTCACCATGCCGGTGGCCGGCAGCGCCAGCGCCTTGGTCTGGGACTCGCGGAGCCACGCCCACGCGCGATGCGTGGGCTCGTCGACCTCCCACGCCGCCAGCTGGACGAAATAGAACGGCGTGTCGCCCTGGCCCCAGCCCGCCCGCCACGAGCGGATCATCGCCGGGAACAGCTCGGCGTACTCGGTGGGGTACGGCCAGTTGCCCTCGCCCTGATACCAGAGGAAACCGCGCACCGCGTAGGGCTGCAGCGGGGCGATCATGCCGTTGAAGAGGACGCTGAGCGCGTAGGGCGAACCGGGCCCGAGGTTCGGCCGCGGGGGCGGCACGGGATTGTTTTTCTTGGCCGCCTTCGCGAGCTCGCCGGCCTTCTTCCAGGCCTCGTACTCCGCCGGCCAGTGCGCCTTGCGCTCCTCCGACTCCGCGCAGTTCTTCTGCCACCGGGCGTTCACCGCTGGCCAGACCGCCGTGCGTTCAAGGGTTGCGCGGTTGGTCCACGACTCGATCGGTGTGCCACCCCAGCTGCTGTTCACGATGCCGACCGGGACCTGGAGCTTCTTCACGAGGTCGCGTCCGAAGAAATATCCGACCGCCGAGAACTTCGCCACTGTCGCCGGGCTCGCCGTCTCCCAGCCCGTGGTTTTGGTCGTCTCGACCGGGCCGTCATCCGCGATGGTGTGGTCGACCTTGAGATGCCGCAGCAGCGGGAAATTCGCCGTCGCGATCTCCCGGGCGGAGTCGTTGCAGTGCTCGACGTCCATCTCCATGTTCGACTGGCCGCTGACGAGCCAGACCTCGCCGACCAGGACGTCGGACACCTTCACGGTGTTCCTCCCAGTCACGACCAGCTCGGCCGGCTCGGCCGACGCCGGCACCGGGTCGAGGTAGACGATCCAGCGTCCGTCCGCGCCGGTCGTGGCGCCGACGGCCTGGTCCTTGAAGGTCACCACGACATGCTCGCCGGGCTCAGCGCGGCCCCAGACAGGCAGGGCGTGGTCGCGCTGCAGGATCGCATGATCCACGAACAGCGGGGCGAGCGTGACGTCAGCCCGAACCAGGGTCGCGAGACCCAGGCCGAGCAGTACCAGGCGGGGAATTTTCATGAGACAGCCAATCGAACCATGAACCCAACATGCCCGCGTCCCGCGTGGCAAGAGACGACCGCGACGCCAAGGAATGCACAGCGAAAGAAAGCCGTTGCACAGGAGGAAACGGAGGAAAGGGAGATGGATTCGAGAACGAGGGGCTGCGGCTGGGAAGGCAGGTTGGCTCGAGTTTTGGTTTACCGCGGATCACGCGGATTTTCGCGGATGAGGCAGACGATTCCTCACGGACCGTCGGAGGTGATCGGGCGGCGTCAGGTCCGGGTCCCTTCGAACCCGTCTCGCTGACTGCGCAGCGACGCTCGTCGGTGCGCAGTCAGCGGGACCTCGTCCGGGAAATCCGTCAAAATCTCCGTAATCCGTGGTAAAAACCACCTCGGTAAAACGCCGAGGCCCAGCCGCAGCCCCCTCGTCCCCAAACCACGTTCCATTCCTCCTGTGAACCGCCCGCCGCCTGTCCCATCCGCGAGAATCCG
>CAZUQB010000057.1:0-10788 GCA_964622405.1 uncultured Opitutaceae bacterium
AGCTGGAGCGCGGTGCACAGCGGCGCGCAGCACGGCTTTCGCGGCGAGGTGCGGTTCCGGGAGGCAGGCGGGGCCCTGCGCTGGATGCTCGTGAGCGCGCGCGGCCTGCGCGAGGACGACGGCACGCTGCGCGGCGTGACCGGCACGCTGACCGACATCACGGCGGCGAAGCTGGCCGAGGCCGAACTCATCGCCGCCCGGGCCGACGCCGAGTCGGCCTGCAAAGCCAAGAGCGAGTTCCTCTCGACCATGAGCCATGAGCTCCGCACGCCGCTCAACTCGGTGATCGGCCTGAGCGAGTCCCTGCTGGAGTTCGGCGGCAACTTCGAGCCGGAGCGCACGCGGCGCTATCTCGGCATGATCCACGCGAGCGGCCGGCAGCTGCTGGCCCAGATCAACGACATCCTCGACCTGGCCCGCATCGAGACCGGGCGGCTCAAGGTCAACGCCGAGCTCTTCGACGCGCGGGTGCTCTGCATGACGCTCGAGAGCGTCCAGAAGTCCGCCCGCGCCAAGCAGGTCCGGGCCGAGGCGCGCTATCCGGCCGCGCCGGTCTTCGTGCGGGGTGACGAGCGCCTGCTGCGCCAGGTGGTGCAGAATCTGGTGAGCAACGCCGTGAAATTCACGAACGCCGGCGGCGCGGTCTCCGTGGTGCTGACCCGGCTGGCCAGCGGCGCCACGCAGCTGGCCGTGACCGACACGGGCATCGGCATCGCGCCCGAGAAGCTGGGCCTGCTCTTCCAGCCTTTTTCCCAGCTCGACTCGTCACTGGGCCGCCATTTCGGCGGGACCGGGCTCGGCCTGGCCCTGGTGGACCGGATCGTCCGGCTCCACCACGGGACCGTCACCGTCGACAGCGTCCTGGGGCAGGGAAGCACGTTCACGGTCGAGCTCCCGGGCGAGGTCCGCCCGGCGGCCGAGACGCCGGCCCCGGCCCCGCGCTCGCGGCGCGTGGTGCTGGTGGACGACGACCCGCGCCAGCACACGCTGGTGGGCGAGTTCCTCCGGCGGCACGGCTTCGAGGTGATCAGCTTTGAGTCGGGCCCCCCTGCGCTGAAGGAGATCGAGCAGACCGAGCCCGGGCTCGCGATCCTTGACGTCAACATGCCGGGCATGACCGGCCTCGAGCTCATCACCCGCGTGCGCCGCCTGCCCAATCGGCGCGGGCTGCCGATCATCGCCGCCACTGCGCTCGGGGAGGCCGACGAGGCCGAGAGCTGCCGGCGGGCGGGGGCCGACGTCCACCTGCCCAAGCCCATCTCGCTCGTGGTGCTGGCCCAGCACGTCTCGCGCCTGACGCACAACGCCCTATGACCGCCAAGATCCTGATCGTCGACGACGAGGAGCGCAACCTGGAGACCTTGGAGGCCATTCTGGCCGGCGAGGACTACGAGATCCATTATGCCGCGGACGGGCCGACGGCGCTGGCCCGGGCGCAGGCGGTGCGGCCGGACCTGGTGCTGCTCGACGTGATCATGCCCGGGATGGACGGCTTCGAGGTCACCCGCCGCCTCCGGACGGACCCTGTCGTGAGCCATGTGCCGATCCTGCTGGTGACCGGCCTGGAGGACGACGAGTCCCGGCTTCAGGGCCTGCGCGCGGGCGCCGACGACTTCCTGACCAAGCCCTGCCGGCGCGAGGAGATCCGCGCGCGGGTCCGGACAGTCGTGCAGCTCAACCGGTTTCGCACCATTGCGGAGCAGCGGGCGCGCTTTGAGCGGCTGTTCGAGCTTTCGCCGGACGGGACCGTGCTGGTCGAGGGGGACGGCAACATCGTGGCCGCCAATCCGCGGGCGGCGACGCTTCGGCTGGGGAAAAACCTGTACGGGAGCCTGTCCAACGCCGATGCGGAAATCCTGCGCGCCATGCTGACCGAGGTGTTCGCGGGCCGCCGGCCCGAGGCCCGCGAGGTGGCCGCGGCGACCATGGAGGGCCGCCGGGTGCTGCACGTGCGCGCGGCGGAGGTCCCGGAAGGCGACACCCGCCTGGCGCTGCTCGTGTTCGACGACATCACGGCCGAGGTCGAGGCCCGGGAGGCCCTGCGCCGGATGAACTCCGAGCTGGAAAGCCTGGTTCTCGCCCGCACCCGCCAGCTGGAGGAAGCCAACGGGCTGCTGATGTCCTACGCGAATTTCGTCTCGCACGACCTCCGGTCCCCGCTGGCCGTCGTCAAGGGCTACCTGTCGCTGCTCCAGGCGGGTGACATCCGGGTCGGCAAGAAGGCCGCCGCGATGATCGAGCAGGCCTACGGCGGCACGCTGGCCCTCGAGGACCTGATCGGGAACATCCTTCAGCTGGCGCAGCAGGAGCATGACCGGACGAGCACCCGCACGGACTGGTCGGTGGATCCGGCGCCCGTGGTGCACCGGCTGGTGCGGCTGATGGGCAACCTCTTCCCGAACCTGGAGCCGAAGTACGAGATCGCGGCGCTGCCGCTGGTCGGGGTCAGCTCCGTGCTCGTCGAGCGGGTCTTCTACAACCTGCTCGCCAACGCCCTCAAGTACTCGGCGTCCAGCAAGGTGCCGCGGGTGGAGGTGGGGACGCTGGCCGGCTCGGCGCTGCCGGTGATATTCGTGCGGGACAACGGCGTGGGCTTTGACTCGCGCGATGCGGACAAGCTGTTCCGCGAGTTCTCCCGGCTGGACCACGCGCGCCTGGCCCCGGGCATGGGCCTGGGCCTGTCGCTCGTGGCGCGGCTCCTGCGCGCGCATGGCGGCCGGATCTGGGCGGAGGGCGCCGTGGGCGCCGGCGCCACGTTCTATGTCGAATTTCCCCGGCCGACACGGCTCGGGAAGGGCCCGGCGGCCCGGTCCACGGCGATGGGCGCGGAGGCTACCCTGTGCGGAGCTCGCTAAAGCACCCGGGCCGGGTGGCCGTCTTCGTGCTGGCGGCCGCCGCGCTCAACTGCGTGCCGGTCGAATTGCCGGCGCGGGTCTATTTCTTCCTCGGGCCGTTCGTCTACATGCCGCTCGTGCTGCTGCTGCGGGCGCCGTGGGGCATCCTGGCCGCGGCCATCCCGCTGGCGGTGACGATCTACACCCTGGGCCAGCCGTTCACCTTCGCCGTGGGCGTGCTGGAGGCCGTGTGGCTGAGCTTCAATCTCCGGGGCTCCCACCGCTCCGCCATCCGGCAGGATGCGGTCTTCTGGCTCGTGGTGTCCGTGCCGGTCGCGGTCTGGCTGTACCAGAGCTTCCCCGTCACCACGGTCGACTCGCTGGGCTTCGTGGTCGTGAAGCAGCTGCTGAACCAGATCTGCGCGGTTGCGGTGGCCGAGGTGCTGCTGCGCCAGACCCAGCTCCCGACGTGGCTCGACGGACAGGTCGCGGCGCGCCGGCGGCTGCGGGACGTGTACTTCTACTTCGCGTTCCTGCTGGTGGTCGTGCCCATCATGCTGCTCGTCATCGGCGCCTCCGTGCTCCTGCGCGTCACCTGCGAGCGCGAGGACCGCGCCGCCCTCAATGGCGCCGGTCGGCGGCTGTCCCAGCGGGTCGACCTCTTCCTGACCCTGCATGAGGCGGCGGTGGCGAACGTGGCCAACACCCTCAGCCGAAACGCGGGCGACCCGGCGGCGTTGCTGGAGGAGACCCGGCGGGCCTACCCGAATTTCCTGACCATGTTCGTCGCCGACGCCCAGGGGAAGGTGCGCCACTATGTGACCAGCCCCTCGTTCGGCTCGGTCAAGGCGGTCGACGTGGGGGACCGCGACTACTTCCGCGGCGCGCGCGACCGGAATCGGCCCTACGTGTCGGGCGTCTTCCGCGGCCGGGGTTTCGGCCACCACACCCTGGTGGCGATCTGCGCGCCGATCCACGATGCGCAGGGCCGGTTTGCCGGGGTGGTGGAGGGCTCGTTGGAGGTGCACCGCTTCGCCGAGCAGATCATCGGCGATCCGCAGAAGGAGGATCTCGAGCTGATTCTCGCCGACCGGTTTGGGCGGGTGATTTTCGCCGATCCGAATGCCGGCATTCCGCACCTGCTGAGCCTCCGGAACTTCCCGCAGGGCGTCCTGCTGCACCGCGATCCGGCCGACGACGGGCCGGTCCAGTTCGTGAACACCGATGCCGATGCCTGGCGCACGCTCTACACCGCGACCGCCACGCGCACCGACCACCACGGGGTCATCGTCATCGCCCAGCGCCCCGTGCTGGCGGTCTTCCGCAAGACTTTGCCCGGCTACGCCCTCGTGATCCCGGTGGTGCTGGGCACCTTCCTGGCCGCGGTGTGGGTCGCGCGGCGCACCCGAAGGGAGGCCGCCTATCCGCTGGAGTATTTCGCCAACAACGCCGGCCGGCAGGCCAGCCTGCGGGGCGTCGCGCCGATCGAGATGCCGTCGGACTCGGCGCCGTACGAGGTGTGGATCGTCTACCAGGCCTTCAATCAGCTGGCCCTGCAGCTGCAGACCACCTACGCGCGGCTGCGCCAGACGAACCACGACCTGGACCGCCGCGTGGCCGAGCGCACCGCCGAGGCCGAGGCCGCCCGCCAGCAGGCCGAGGCCGCCAGCCAGTCCAAGACCGACTTTCTCGCCCGGACCGGGCACGAGGTCCGCGCGCCGCTCCATGCCATCCTCGGCCACACCGACCTGCTCCTCGACCGGGCCACTGATCCCGCCGTGCGCGAGCGCCTGCAGACCATCCGGGGCGCCGGCGGCCGTCTGCTGAATGTGCTCAATGACCTGCTGGATCTCTCGAAGATCGAGGCCGGCCGGCTCGAGCTCTGCCCCGTGCCGGTCGAGCTGCGGGAGCTCTGCCAGGAGGTGACCGCGCTGTTTGCCGTGCAGGCGGAGCAGGCCGGAGTGCGGCTCGAGCTCGAGTTCTCCGGCTACGAGGCCCTGTGGGTCCAGTGCGACGGCCTGCGGCTCCAGCAGGTGCTGATCAACCTGGTCAGCAACGCCCTCAAGTTCACCCGCGTCGGCCGGGTGTGCATCGCGGTCGAGCAGGGCGCGGTCGTCGACCACTGCACGGCCGTGCGTTTCTCCGTGCGGGACACCGGCCCCGGCATCACCGACGACCAACGCGCCCGGCTCTTCCAGCCGTACTCCCAGCTGGAGCGGGGCTCCCGGTCCGGCACCGGCCTGGGGCTCGTCATCAGCCGGCAGCTGGTGGGCCTCATGGGCGCCGAGCTGCAGCTCGCGAGCGTGCCGGGCCAGGGTTCGAACTTCCACTTCACTCTCGCCCTGCCGGTGGCCATCAAGGCTCCGGAAGTGCCGGCCTGCGCCACCGCGCCGCTTCCGCTGCCCCGCGTGCTGGTCGCCGACGACGACCTCGCCAACCAGGAGGTGGTGCGGAGCTTCCTCGAGTCCCACGGCCTGAAGGTCGAGACGGTCGAGAGCGCCGAGACGGCAATCGCCGTCCTTGGCCAGGGCCAGTTTGACGTCGCGCTTATCGACCTCGAGATGCCGGACGGCGACGGCTACATGGTGGCGCGGTCCGCCCGCCGCCAGCACGAGGACGACGCGGGCCGGGCCTGCCGACTCGTGGCTTTCTCGGCGCACCGGCGCGATGACGTGTGGGGTCGCTGTGCCGAGGCGGGGTTTGACGATTTTGTCGAAAAACCGACGAGTTGCCAGACGCTGCTGCGGGCGATCATCAACCATCGGCCGCAGGTGGTGACGGCCTAGCGACGCCGGAGTCAGGCTTTGCGCCGACTCCGGGCGACCCGGTTCCGGTGGCGAATCGCCCCCGGCCTGACTGTGTCATTGCGTGTGGCCCGGGAGGCGACATCGTGCGGGCATGTTGCGCTCTTGGCTCCTGCGGTTGGTGGTCGGACTCGGGATCGTGCTCCCGCTGCGGGCTGAGTTGAAGCGGGTCCAGGGCGCTGAGCTGCCCAACCGGATCGGTTCTCACGTGCTGGTGCTGTCGCCGTCCTGGGCGGGTCGCCTGCCGCCGACGGGCGCGGTGAACGTGCCGAAGGGGTGCGGAGTCTTGTCACCCGGACAGACCCTGGCCGTCGGGCTCCTCGGGCAGGGGCCCGCGCATGAGCACCTGTTCGACGGCGTCGCGGCGAACCTGCGCATCAAGGCGGCCGACGGCACGGTCACCGAGCGCCGCGGTCTGCGGCCCGTGGCGGTCCGCCGCGTGAAGGGCGAGGGAGCCGACATGGCGCTCGTGGCGCTCAAGGCGGCGGGGATACCCGAGGCGGATCTCGCGACCGCGGCTGATACCATGGCGATGATGACGGTGGCGGTGTTCGCGACCGACTGGACCGTACCCGCGGCCGCGGGCGGCGACTGCGAGCTTTCGCTCGAGGTCGCCGGGACAGCCGAGCCGGTGACGACCGAGCCGGCCCGCCTGCCGGTCAAGACCGTGGCGGAGTGGCTGAAAGCGCCGCCGCTGCCGGAAATGGAGATCGGCAAGCAGCTGAGAAACTACGAGGCGACACGCTCGCCCGGCGAACTGCTGGCCTGGTTCAACGTCGTGGCGAAGAGCCGCATGCTGAAGTCGCCGCCGGTGCACACTTTCTTTGCGTACGCGTTCAATGCGGATCCGGCGGTTCGGGCCGCGGTGGTGGAGGGCTATCCGCTGCTCGATCCCGCCACGCAGTCGGCGCTGCTGTGGGTGCTCCGGCTGGGCGGCGCGAACCTGCGGGACCTGTTCCCGTCGGAGTCGGCCGAGACGCTGGCGCCGTTCAAGGAACTGGCGCCTCTGCCGGACGCGCGGCGGCTCCCGCGGTTTCACGACCCGGTGAACGTGCAGGAAGCGGCGGAGATCGGCCATGCCATGGACCGCTGCTGGTCCGGCTGGATGGCCACGGGCGACCAGACCTATCTCCGCGCGTTGGTGGACCTGCTCGACGGTGCCGACGACTTCGCGACGTTTGTGGCGTGGACGAAGGCCAGGGGCGGCGCGAAGGGTCTGGACGCCCGCGTGGTGCGCGGGATGGCCTACCAGATCGCGGGCTGGTCCATCGGCTCGTTCCAACGCACCGACCCGCTCGTCGCCGACTGGCTGGCGTATTGGCAGACCGACCCGACCGTCTCGGTCATCATCCGCCGCGAACTCGGCACCCTGCTGACCAACCCGGCTTTCAAGCGGAAGTGACCGAGGTCCGCCCGCGGCTCCGCCGCTGGCGGAGTCGAAAGTCAAAGGTCACAGGTCGAACGTCTCGTCCGCGGCTTCGCCGCCGTCAGTGTGATGGCGTTGGCACAGGAGCAAACGGAAGGAACGGAGGATTCGACTGGGTCGGTCGATTTCCGAGTGTTCCGTGTTTTCCGTGGGCAATACCCGGCGAGGAAAGTGATAGGCGCTGGATCCCGGCCGCGGCTGGGCCGAGGAGCGAGTCACAGGTCGAAGCGCCCAAGTCACAGGTCTGGTCCGCGGCTGTGCCGCCCTGGCGAAGACGATGCAGATTGAACAGAAGATAACGGAGGGAGCGGAGGATTCGACTGAGTCGGTCGATTTCCGAGTGTTCCGTGTCTTCCGTGGGTAAACCCGGCGAGGGAAGGAACAAGATCCAGGTAACAAGGATCAGAGATTGTCTACGGCTACGCCGGGCGGAGTGGAGACGATCCAGATCTCACAGGAGCAGCGGAGGAAAGGGAGGCCGGCCGGGACGCGCCCGGTTCTGCCCGTTGCCGCCTGAAGTGCCGGCTCGGTTGGATTTCGCCATGCCGCCACACTCGCCGGCTGGCCCGGCTGGCGGAGAGGGGCGGCGGTCAGATCAGCTCCTTGGTGCGGAACCGCCACAGGGCGAGGCAGAGCATCAGGACGACGAAGTCCAGCGCGTAGAGACTCAGCAGCAGGACATCGTGGCCGCTCACCAGCGTGCCGCTGAGCATCTCGCCGAACAGGTTGAATGCGCTGTAGCTGGGCAGGAGGTAGTAAAGGGGATTCGCCCGCCCGTAGATGCCGTTTCCGGCGATGAACGCCAGCACGGCCCCGAGGAACGGGTGGACGAACAGCGACAGCAGCATCGCGAGGGCGCCCAGCATCAGCTGTCGGCAGAACATCAGCCACGGCGCGAACTTCATCGCGGGGCTGAGCTCCAGCTGGCCGAACTTCGCAAAGAGGATGAGGGCGGTGCTGGCAATGAGCGCATACCCCGTCATCACCACGACACCGCCAAGGTATTTGCCGAGCAGAAACTGGGTGCGTGACACCGGCTTGGTCAGGGTGATGCGGATGGTGCCCCGGCGGATCTCGGTGGAGACCGCGGTGCTGAAGATGAACAGCGAGATCAGGCTGCCGCCAAACGAGGCCACCTGGTAGAACGCCGCCTGGAACATGGACGACACCTGGTCCATCTGCTGCGCCAGCTTCTGCCGGTCCGCCTTGCTCAGGCCGGAGACTCCCCGGGGCGTCCGCGGCTTCGCGCCGGCGGACGCCGGACCCGTGCCGGCGCCGGGTCCGGGATCGTTGGCCTCGCCCTGGTCGATGGCGGCCCGCGTCATCATCGTGCGCTGGCTCGTCATGACGGTCGAAAAGACCACGATCAGGGCAAGCGCCGCCAGCATCATGCCCAGCAGGAGCCGCTGGCGCAGCAGGGCGCGGATGCTGTCGACGGCGACCAGGAGGATCGGGTTCACGGCTTTTTCGGGTCGGAGATGGCGGAAAAGAAAATGTCCTCGAGCGATTGCTTCTCGGTTTCCCGGCGCTCGACGCTCACCGCGTGCTCGGCCAGCAGGGTTTCCACCGCCACCCGGCTCGCGTCGTCCGGGCACGTGATCGTGGTGGCATCCGCCGTGATGCTGATCTGCGCGGCTGTCCGGCCCAGGGCCTCGATCAACGCGCCGCGCACGCCCCGCACCGTCAGCCTGATGCTCTTGGGCGCCGACAGCTCCTGCAGGGTGCCCAGGCGCACGAGATCGCCCTTCGACAGGATGGCGACCCGGTCGCACACCGACTCCACCTCGGAGAGGATGTGCGAACTGATGAAGACGGTTTTTCCCCGGGCCTTGAGGCCGAGGAGGATGTCGCGAAACTCCTTTCGTCCGACCGGATCCAGGCTGGCGGTCGGTTCGTCCAGGATCACCAGGTCGGGATCGTGGAGGAGCGCCTGGGCGAACCCGAGCCGCTGCTGCATGCCCTTGGAGTACTTGGCCACCGGCCGCGTCGCGGCCTCCTCCAGCTGGAGCAGCTTGAGCAGGTCGTTGATGCGCGTGGCGCGGCTGGCGGACGGGAGACCGGTGAGCGCCGCGTAGAATTCGAGGAGGCCGCGGCCGGTGTAGTAATCGTGGAGGTTGACGGTCTCGGGCAGGTAGCCGAGCCGGCGTCGCACCTCCACCTCGCCGGCCGGTCGGTCAAACAGATAGGCCGCCCCGGCGCTCGGCCGCATCAGGTCAAGCAGCAGGTGAATGGTGGTGGTCTTGCCGGCGCCGTTGGGCCCGAGAAACCCGAAGATCTCGCCCTCCCGCACCTCGAGGCTCAAGCCCCGCAGGGCGGGGGAGGCGGCGGCCCGGCCCCATTTGCCGCGGTAGGTCTTGCCCAGATTTTCGGCCCGGATCGCGGTCATGGGGTGGAGCGATCCAGCAGCGGTTCCAGCGCCCGGCGGAGGGCTTCGTCACTCGGCAAATATCCCACCTGGATCCAGCGGACAATGCCCTCCCGGTCCACGACCACCACGGTCGGGATGCCGCGCACGCCATAGCGGGCGCCGATCGCCGAATCCCGGTCGAGGAGCACGTGAAAGCCGTAGCCTTTCCGCTTGATGAAACTGCCCGCCTGCTCCGCCGACTCGCCCTCGTTGAGGCTGAGAATCTCCAATCCGCGGCCCTTGTAGTCGTCCAGGACCTGCTGGAGGCCAGGCATGGCCATCTTGCAGGGCCCGCACCACGTCGCCCAGAAGTCGAGCACGACGGTCTTGCGGCCCCGATAATCGGCCAGGCTGACGGTCTGCCCGGTCAGATCGGGAGCCGAGAAGGGCGGCGCCGGCTGTCCAACCTGGATATTGCCCAGCTGCTGGGTGGCACCGTCGGACCGGCCCTGGAGGTGGACCTTGACCTCGTAGTTGATCCAGACGGTGGCGCCCGCGAACACAATGCCTGCAGCGATCCAGCCAAGGGTGCGGGGAGTCACGGGGAGAAGGCGCGTCGGACGACGGCCGGGATGGTGTGGAGCCGAGCCCAAGGGGTCACGCCAGAAATCCCGCCGTGGGGAGCCGGGGTGCGCGCTCGCGGCTATTCCTGCTCCTCTTCCAGCTCCGGCGGCTTGATCTCACTGAGGAGGCGGTCGAGCTCGGACTGGGTGGGGTTGCGGAGGGACTGCACGGTCAGGATAGCCTCGCCGGCGGGGAGGGTGACCTTGGCGGGCGAACCGACGGTCAGGCCGAGGAGGGCGGCGGCGAGCGGGGAATTGTGCGGCAGGCACTCGATGCCGGTCTCGGGGTCAGTCGCGGTCTCGCCGTGGGTCGTGACGAGAAACGTGAAACGGTGCCGCCGGTTCGTGCCGAGGTCCTGCTTCTCGATCGAGGCCACGTGACCCAGCTGCAGCGTGTCGGTGGGTTTGGTGAGCCACGTGGCCGGGTCGACCTCGATGAACGTGTTGCGCGCGACGAAGCGGTCGAGCGCGGTCATCTTCCGGTCCACGGCGCGGATCGCCTCCTTGGCGGCCTTGAAACCGAAGTTCTCGCGCAGGTCGCCCTGGCTGTGCGCCTCCACCTTGTCCTTCACGAGGTCGACCCGCTTGCGCTTCAGCGCCTCGAACTCCTCCGCCAGCACGCGATTGTAGCCCGGCCGCACGTAGATGGTGGTCGGCGCCGGCGGCGGAATCCGGAAGATGTTCTTGCGGCGAAGCGGCATGCGGGAAACTCAACCGAACTTTGCCCGGGAATCATCAAAAAACGGCGCGGGTG
>CAZUQB010000058.1:0-10245 GCA_964622405.1 uncultured Opitutaceae bacterium
CACAAGTCCCAGGTCGGCAAGTCGCAGGTCTCGTCCGCGGCTCCGCCGCCGCTGGAGGCTGTCGAACCATCTGCACAGGAGGCAACGGAGGGAACGGAGAACTGGAAACCACTGATTCGTGCTCATTCTCCCAATTCGAATCAAAAACCCAGCTAAGTCGGGATCAGCGGGGATTGGCGGTTTGCCGCCTCGGTTCCCTCCGTTGCCTCCTGTGGGTCCCTCCCACGCCCCCGGCTTGAGTTGGCGGCGGAAGGCGCCAAGGTGGCGGCATGTGTGCCGCGTCGCGCTCCCCCGACCGTCCTGCTGCCATCCCGCGGGTGGAGCGGCGGGGGCCGTTCGGGCCGCTCGGCCACCGGCGCGCCCACCGGCTCCAGCCGGGGGAGGTGCACCCGGTCGTCCGGATCGCGCACCGGCTGCCCGGCAACCTGAACATCCCGGAGCGGATCATCTTCGACCATGAACTCGTCCTGATCGCCAAGGGGCGGGGCGAATGGGTGCTGGGCGGGGTCCGGCGGACCTACGCGATGCATGACCTGCTGTTCATTCCGCCGTTCATCCCGCACACCATCACCGCCGACGAGTCGACGCCGTCGGAGCACCTCGCGGTGCATTTCGACTTCGCCGCCGGTCTGCCGCCTGCGACCCAGGGGCTGGAGCGGCGGCGACCGTACCGCGTGACCTTCACCCACGGCCTGGAAATCGCCACCCAGCGCCGGCTGTTCGCCGGCCACCGGCTCGCGCGGCTCCTGCACCAGGTCGTGGCGGCGCATGGTTCCGGCGACGCCACGGGACCCGCCCGGTCGGCGGTTCACCTGGCGGAGGTGCTGCTGGCGCTGCTGGCCGAGCCCCGACGGGCACGTCCGGACGATGCCGGGCAGCGCGACCAGTCGCGGGTGCAGGCAATCGTGCGCTACATGACCGAGAATCTCGCCCGGCGCGTGGACCATCCGGCGCTGGAGCGGTTCTCGGGACTGAGCACGAGCCGGCTGCAGGCGCTGTTCCGCGAGGTGACGGGACACCCGCCGCTCGACTATCTCCGGCGACTGCGGGTGGAGGAGGCCCGGCGTCTGCTGGCGGATCGTCGCCTGTCGGTGAAGGAGGTCGGCGCCCTGACGGGATTCCGCGACACGAGCCACTTCAGCAAAGTCTTCCGCCGGGTCGACGGCCTGTCGCCGGCGCACTACCGCGACGCCCTGCTGGCGGGCCGGCAGGAAAAATAGCCAACAGCTGCGCGTTGCGGCCATGGCTCGGCGGATGACAGCCGGCCCGCGGCCGCCATGGTGGGGCCCCATGCTCACCCCAGCCCAAATCGCCGAATTCAAGGCCAACGGTTATCTCCGCGGCTCCGCGGTCCTCTCTGACGCCGAGGTCGAGGCCCTGCGCGCCGAGGTCACCCGCGTGATCGACCAGCGCGAGCGCAAGGACATCCCGCAGCCCGTCCTCTGTCACAACTTCACCGGCAACGACGCCGCCCCGGTCTGGCAGATCGTGAACATCTGGGAGGCCAGCCAGCCCTTCGCGAAGCTGATCCGGAATCCGATCATCTGCGAGGAGATGGCCCAGCTCACGAGCGCCAAGGCGCTTCGCATCTGGCACGACCAGATCCAGTACAAGCCCGCCGCGAACGGCGGCGTGAACATGTGGCACCAGGACGCTCCGCTCTGGCCGATCATCGCGCCCATGACCGAGGTGACCGCGTGGGTCGCGCTCGACGATGTCGATGTCGACAACGGCTGCATGAGCATGGTCCCCGGCTCGCACCTGTGGGGCGACCACATGAAGTATCTCGCGACGTGGAGGGACTTCGTGGCCGATGTCCCGAAGGAGTTCCAGGGACACAAGGTCGAGGTCCGGAAGTGCCCGGTGAAGAAGGGCGAGGTCCATTACCACCACTCACTCACGTGGCACGGCTCGCACGCGAACACGAGCGGCCGGCCGCGCCGGGCCATCGCGCTCCACTTCATGACTGACGAGACGCGCTACGTGGCGTCGGGCTCCCACTGCATGAAGCAGTTCGTCACCGTCGCCGACGGCCAGAAGCTGCAGGGCGACCATTTCCCGCTGGTCTGGGGCAAAAACTGAGGCGCCGTCGGCGCCTCAGTTTTTGCGGCAGCTGGCAGCTGGGAGTTGGGAGATGGAACGACTCCTCGGGCGTCGCATGCCCGACACCGAGGGGCGAAGTTTTCCATCTCCCAACTTCCAACTCCAATTTTCTAGCGCGGAGCGCTTCCGGCGCGCCGCGCTAGCCAGAAGCGGCAGTCGTCCGAGAACTCCCGGACGGCGCGGGGTTCGGCGGCGACCTCGGGACGCATGGCGTCGAACTGGTGCGCCCAGCCGGTGGCCGCAAGGTCCTCGAGAATTTCGGTGCGATCGGGCAGGTGCATGAACGTCCGACCGGTGCCCTCCTCGCTGAAATAGCGGTCGCCGAACTCGCGCAGGCGCGGGTCGCGCTCGCCCCGCACCCAGCGCAGCGCCTCCAGGCGCCAGAGCGCCTGCTCGGTTGGCGTGCTGTCGCGGTCGTGCGTTGTGAAGAGCAGCGGCGCCCCCGGGCGGCAGACCGCATGGAGCGCCCGCAGCGCCCGCCGCCGGCTGCGGCGCAGCGGGATCTGCATCAGGCCGTTGAACATGAACAACGCGCCGTCGAAGCGCAGGTCGCGAATGGAGTGACACGTACCGAGACGGGTGGCGTCCGCGGCGAAGAACTCGATGGCCGCGCCGCGCTCCGCGGCCAGGCTGCGGGCCTGGACCAGGAGCTCCTCGGCGAAGTCGAAGGCGTGCAGGTGGCGGTAGCCTCGTTCCCACATCGCGATGCAGACGCGACCGGCGCCGCACCCCGCCTCGAGCAGGCGCGCCCCGCGGTCGGGAAAGAACCGCTCGATCAGCGCCTTCTCCGATTCCCAGAGTCCGAGCCGGTGCGCCGCCCGGGTGTAGTGCACCACCGCCTCGACGTCGTTGAAGTCGGCGCGGACCGTCGCCTTGGAGATACGTCGAGCCTCGGGCATCAGCTGTCTGGGGTGACCGACGCCAAGTCGCCGTCGTGGGCCGATCGCCTCGGACCGTCCACGGTTTCACCGTTCACCGTCATGCCGGCTTCCGCCTCCAGCCCGCCAGGAACATCCCGTTCGCGTTGAACTCGTGGGGCCAGAGCACGACGCGCGACGGGTCCGCGGCGCCGGCCGCGGCGATCGGCAGCGGCCAGGGCTCGAGCTCCGGATGCGCCGCGGCGAACAGGTCGGCCACGCCCGTGGTCTCGCTGCGGGTGAGGGTGCAGACCGAGTAGATGAGCCGGCCGCCCGGCTTCAGCGCGCCGGCGACATGGTGGAGGAGATTCAGCTGGGTGACCTTGAGCTCCTGCACGTCCTCGGGCCCCGTGGTCCAGCGCGCCTGCGGGTTGCGCTGCCAGGTGCCGACGCCGCTGCAGGGCGCGTCGACCAGGATGCCGTCAAAGCGGGTCTTGGTCGGCAGGCGCGGGCCGCCGTCCCAGACCGTGGCGCGATAGTTGAAGATCCGAGCGCGGGCGGCGCGGCGCTTGAGTGCCTCGAGCCGGCCCGTGTGCCGGTCGGAGGCCCAGATCAGGCCGCGGTTGCGCATCAGGTCGGCGAGGTGGAGCAGCTTTCCGCCCTCGCCGGCGCAGGCGTCCCACCAGGTCTCCCCGGCGGCGGGCGCGGCGGCGTGGCCGACCAGCTGCGAGGCGAGGTCCTGGATCTCGAAGGCGCCCGCCTGGAAGGGCGCGGACTTGTAGAGGTCCACGGTGCCGGTGTAGGCGAGCGCGTCCGCGACGCGCTCGGCCGGCACGCAGCCGGCGAGGGCCTGGGCGAGCTCGGCGGCGCGGCCGGGCCGCGAGCGGAGCCAGAGCGTCGGCTCGCGCTGGAGCTGCCGCGCGTAGGCGGCCCGGGCCGCCGCCGGGTCGGCTGCACCGGTGAAGTCGAGCTCCTCCCACACCCAGGCCGGGACGGCGCGGGCGAGCATGGCCTCGGCCTTGACGGCCCGGGCATCGGCGTTGAAGCGGGCCTGGAGCTCGACGGCCTGCTCGATCCGCCGCTGCGGCGGGGCCTTGGCGTCGAGCCATTCGAGCCAGCGATAATAGCTGAAGATCGCCTGGCTGATCTGCCGGCGCTCGGCCGGGCTCAGGTACCGGTGCGAGTCGAAGTAGAACCGCAGCGCCGTGTCCGCGCGGAGGTCCGACGTGATGCCGGCGAGGACCTGGGCGGCGTGGTTGAGCGTGGCTTGGGCGGGCATGGCGTTCCCACCCAAACACGCGAAGCGGCCGGGGCACAAACCCGGAATCGCCGGCCGCGGCGGCGCCATTCGTCTTGGCTTCCGCGCGGGATCCGGTAGTTGAACCGGATGCAACGCTGGGGGCGCCGGATCGTTGACTCGATCGCGCATGATGAATCGGTCTCGCTGCAGATCCGGCTGTTTCGGCTCTGCTGCGTGACGGCCTTCGTCATGTGCCTGGTCGTCATCCTGCCGGTCAACTCGTTTCAGAACCTGCCGTGGCCGGTGAACCTTTCGGACACCGTCATCGGGCTGGTGGCCGGCTACTGCTACTGGGAATCCCTGCGGGGCCGGCAGCATCTCGTGCTCTTCCTCTGGGCGCTGCTGGTGCTGCTCAACCCGGTCTGGTTCCTCAACGCCGGGTCGGACGGGAGCATCTCGTACTATTTCTTCCCGGTCCTGCTGGTCCCGGTCGCGGTGCTCGAGGGCCGCGCGCGCTTCTGGATGACCCTGGTGGTCGGCCTGAATCTCTCGGTGCTGCTCGCCCTCGAGCACTTTTTCCCGTGGTGGACCGTGCCCTTCCGGTCGCCGACGGACCGCCTGCTGGACCTGGTGAGCGGCGCGCTCTGCGCCAGCATCGCGCTCGTCGTGCTCGCGCGGCTGATCCTCGGCACCTACGAGCGCGACCGGCGCCAGCTGTCGACCTACGCGGGCCGGCTGGCGGCGAGCGAGCGGAACTACCGCGAGATCTTCAACGCCACGAGCGACGCGCTGCTCATCCACGACGCCGCGGGCCGGCTGATCGACGTGAACGCCATGATGTGCACGATGTACGGCTTCGACCGGGAAACGGCGCTCCGGCAGACCGTCCAGACGCTGAGCCTCGGCACCAGTCCCTACTCGCAGGCCGAGGCGGACCAGAAGATCGCCGAAACCCTGACCGAGGGCCCGCAGGTGTTCCGCTGGCGCTGCCGTCGGTCCAGCGGCGAGCTCTTCTGGGCCGAGGTTGCGCTGCGCGCCGGCGAGATCGCGGGCGAGCGGCGGGTGATCGCCTCGGTGCGTGACATCACGGACCGCGTGGCGGCGGAAGAGGCGGTACGCGAGCAGGAGGAGCGCCTGCGCCTCGCGCTGGAGGCCTCGAACCAGGGCTGGTTCGAGCTCAACCTGGCCACCGGCGACGGGCGGGTGAGCTCCGAGTACGCGCGGATGATGCACCGCGACCCCTCGGACCAGCGCGTGTCCGTGTCGGAGTGGCTGGAGTGGATTCACCCGGAGGACCGGGCCACGGCGGCCGCGGCCCTCGCGGACTGCAAGGCCGACGGGCGCAGCCGCACGGTGGAATACCGCCGCCGGACGACCGACGGGAGCTGGCGGTGGATCCGCATCGTGGGCAAGATCGTCGAGTTTGACCGCAACGGGAAGCCGGTGCGGATGCTGGGCACGCACGCCGACATCACCGCGGCGAAGGAGGTCGAGGCGCAGCTGCGCAACAACCAGCGCCTGCAGGCGGTCGCGACGCTGGCGGGCGGCGTGGCGCACGACCTGAACAACCTGCTGACTCCGATGCTGGTCGCGGGCAGCCTGCTTCACGACAAGGTTCAGGAGGCCGAGGACCGCGAACTGCTCGACTCGCTGGAGGCGGGCGCGAAGCGCGGGGCGGCGATCGTCCGCCAGCTCCTGACCTTCAGCCAGAGCCTGGCCCAGGAGCGCGTGAAGATCGACGTCGCGAAGTTCCTCCAGCAGACGGCGGACCGCATGCGGAAGGTCCTGCCGGGCAACATCACGGTCGAGGTGCAGGTTCGGCCCGACCTCTGGTCGGTCTCGGCGGACCCGCGGCTGCTCCAGCAGGTGTTCGACAACCTCTGCACCAACGCCCAGTCGGCGATGCCGCGCGGCGGCACGCTCCGGCTGGCGGCCGAGAACACCTACCTGGCGCGCCGCGCCGCCACGCGGAATCCGTGGGGCAAGGACGGGCCGGTGGTCGCGTTCACTGTGTCGGACACGGGCGAGGGCATCCCGGCCGGGATCATCGAGCGGATCTTCGACCCGTTCTTCACCACGAAGGCGGTGGGGCAGGGTCCTGGTCTCGGGCTCTCCGTGGTCTACGGCATCGTCAGCGGCCTCGGCGGCGTGGTCTCGGTCGAAAGCCCGCCCGGCCAGGGCGCCACCTTCCGCGTCTCGCTGCCGGCGACTGGCGTCGACTCCACCCGCAAGCCCGCCTGAGGCCGGCGCGGTTTGGCTTGAGCCGGGGTCGGAAGCCGTCAGTTTGGCCGCGCACTCAGGGTGCACCCGGGTCCGCGGAAAGGGCTGAGCCCACCTGCCAGTTGGAACGAACGCAGC
This sequence comes from uncultured Opitutaceae bacterium, assembly GCA_964622405.1. Taxonomy (GTDB): domain Bacteria; phylum Verrucomicrobiota; class Verrucomicrobiia; order Opitutales; family Opitutaceae; genus Opi-474. Next base: position 6,559 of record CAZUQB010000058.1, read on the forward strand.
CACCTTCACGCTGCCTGACCGCGGACCGCAGGCCCAAGCATGGAGGTCATATGAGCAAGCAGTTGCCCGAGCGCCCCGATCTGGGGCAGCTCAAGAAGCAGGCCAAGGACCTGCTGAACGAAGTCCGCGCCGGCCGCCCCGAGGCCCTGGCGCGCGTGCCCGAAGGCGAGCGAACGGATCTGGCCCTCGCCGGAGCCCAGCGGGTGGTCGCCCGCGAGTACGGATTCCCGAGCTGGATGAAGCTCAAGCTGCACGTCGAAACGCGCGAGCGGGCCGTCGCGACCGCGCGACTGGTCGGCGCCGCGGCCAACGGCGACGCCGCCACGGTCGAGACCCTCCTGCGGGAGCGGCCGGAGCTGGGGCGCGAATCCGTCTCGGCCTGCGCGGTGCTCGGCGACCTCCCGGGCCTCGCCGCCTGGGTGAAGCGCAACCCGGAGTTTGCCCGGGCGAAGGGCGGGATCGTCGGCACCGAGGCGCTGGGCTACGTGTGCCTCGGGCGCATCGGGGCGGACGACGCCGGCCGCGTGGCGTGCGCGGACCTGCTGCTCGCGGCCGGGGCGAACCCCAACGCCACCTGGGCGAGCCCGGAGTCGCCGGAGGAGGCCATGCCCATCCTGTACGCCGCCGCGGGCCGGAACAATTATCCGCGACTGACCGCGCGCCTGCTCGCGGCGGGAGCGAACCCGAACGACGGCGAGTCGATCTACCACGCCGCCGAGCACTTTCACCCGGAATGCCTGGCCGCCCTGGCCGCGGCCGGGGGCGATCTCAGCCGGCGCGACCCAAAGTGGAACAACACGCCGCTCTATTTCCTGATTGGCTGGGAGCCGGGCGCGCAGCATTCGGCGCGGGCGCGCTCCGGCATCCTGTGGCTGCTCGAGCACGGGGCGAATCCGAACATCCCGTCCTACGAGGTCGGCGAGACCCCACTCTTCGGCGCCATCCGCAACGGCTGGGACCTGGACCTGATCGAGGCCTTTGTCCGGCACGGCGCGGACCTGCAGTTCCGGCGGGCCGACGGCCGCAGCGCCTGCGCCGTCGCGGTCCGCTATGGCCGAACCGACGCCGTGAAATTCCTGCTCGCGCGGGGCGCGCCGGACGATGCGAGTCCCGAGGATCGTTTCCTGGGCGCGCTGGCGGCGGCCGACGAGACCGAAGCCCGCCACTGGCTGCGGGAGAATCCCGGCTGGAAGGCCCGTCACGCCGGCAAGATTGCCAAGGTGCTCCTCCTCGCGGCGCGGCGTGGCGCGGTGCCGGTGCTCACTCTGGCGGCCAGGCTTGGGCTGGATTTCGACCGGCCGGATCGGACGGGACAGCGGCCGCTGCACGGCGCGGCGTTTTACGGTCGCGCGGAGGCGGTCGCGAAGCTGATCGAACTGGGCGCCGACCTGGAGCGCCCGGACGACACCTACCATGCGTCACCGCTGGGATGGTGCATCTATGGCTCGACCCACTGCGCGGCGGTGGGCGGCGACTACGGCGGGGCGGCGGCGGCGTTCAAGGCGGCGGGCGCCGTGCTGCCGGAGGTGAGCCCGGGCATCGGCACGGGGCCGGTGCGGCGGGCCCTCGGTCTGCCGGCCGGCTGATGCCACCACCCGCCCAGCTAAAATCGGAAAGCTGAGATTTGGACGGCGGCCCCCACTGACGCCCCGCCTTCAACCTTCAACTTTCAACCGTCAACTTTCAACCCTCGGCCCCAACCTGACCGGCCAACTCAGCCGCGGCGGGCCCAGCGGCGGTCCTGCTTCAGCTCGAGGCGCTTGGTCTCGAGCTGGACGCCGGCCACGGCCGGGTGGCCGCGGAGCTCCTGGAACACCGGGGCGGTGAGCCGCCAGCCGAGCGCGCTGCTGGCCTCGGCGACCGGGGCGGCGCGATCGGGAAAGACGAAGGCGAACTCGATCCGCGTGTCGCCGCCCTGCTTGTTCACGGTTTCGCGCAGCAGGCGCAGGAAGTCCGGCAGGGCGGGGTGCGACGGATGGAGCAGCCAGGTGACCTTCTTCACGATGCCCGTGATGAAGTTGTCGAGGGGGTAACACTCCTTGATGTTGATCCGGTTGCCGTCGTTGCCGCCGATGATGTTGCCCTGGACGACGACGGGCGACTCGGGCAGCAGGTTGCCGGAGTACGCGGCGTAGGCGTCGGCGAACATGTTCAGCTGGAGCGAGCCACGCTTGGACGACAGGGTGAAGGCGGCCCACGGCCGGTTGTCCTTCTTCGAGAGTTTCTTCGTGATGTTCGACGCGATGCCGCAGAGCCGGAACTCGGTGCGGTCGCCGAGCCGGAGCAGTTCCTCCTCGGTGAACGTGTTGATGGCCTCGGCGAGCCCGGCGTAGAGGTTCATCGGGTGGCCGGAGACGTAGAAGCCGAGCAGCTCCTTCTCGAACTGCAGGCGCTCGGCCGGGGTGAAGTCGGCTCCCTTTGGCGCCGCCGCGGCGGGGGCGGCGCGGCCGGCGGCGGGCGCCGGCTCGTCCGCCAGCATGTCGAGGAAGCTGTGCTGGCCGGCGGCGCGGTCGCGCGCGGCGGCGGCGACGGTGGCGAGGGCGCCGTCGATGCCGTCGAAGAGGACCTTGCGGGAGGCGCCGCTGAAGTCGAAGGCGCCGGTCTTCACCAGATGCTCGAGGACGCGCTTGTTGAGGGCGCGGGCGTCGACGCGGGCGACGAAATCCTCGAAGTCGCGGAACGGCCCGTTCTTTCCACGCTCCTCGATGATCTTCTGCGCGGCCTGCTCGCCGACGCCCTTGATGCCGGCGAGCCCGAAGCGGATGGCAGTGCTGTTGCTGCCAGGCGAGGTGCCGAGCGGTCGAGCCGCCGAGGAGTCTGCAGCCTGGGCGTCTCGACCCCTCGGCTGCTCGGCTCCTCGACCAACGATCGGAGTGAAATTCTCGCGCGACTCGTTCACGTCCGGGCCGAGCACCTGGAGGCCCATCGCCTCGCACTCGGCGATGAAGTGGGACACTTTCTCGGCGTTGCCCAGTTCGCTCGAGAGCATGGCGGCCATGAACTCAACCGGGTGGTTCGCCTTGAGGTAGCCGGTCTGGTAGCTGAGCACGGCGTACGCGGCCGAGTGCGACTTGTTGAAGCCGTAGCCGGCGAACTTGTTCAGGATGTCGAAGATCGAGTTCGCGGTCTTCTCGTCGATGTTGTTCACGCGCTTGGCGCCCGCGACGAACTTGTCGCGCTCCTGCGCCATCGCCACCGGGTCCTTCTTGCCCATCGCGCGGCGGAGCATGTCGGCGCCGCCGAGGGTGTAGCCGGCGATGATCTTCGCGGCCTCCATGACCTGCTCCTGGTAGACCATCACGCCGTAGGTCTCGCGGCACACGTCCTCGAGCAGCCGGTGCGGGAACGTCACCGTGCTCGGGTCCTTCTTGCCGCGCACGTAGTCGGGAATCCACTCCATCGGGCCCGGCCGGTAGAGCGCGATCAGCGCGACGATCTCGTCGATCGAGGCGAGGCTGATCTGGCGGCAGAGGGCCTGCATGCCGGGGGACTCCAGCTGGAACACGCCGGTGGTCCGGCCGGTGTTCAGCAGGGCGTAGGTCCGCGCGTCGTCGAAGCCGACGCCCTCGAGGTCAAACTTCGGGTCCGTCGTCCGCCGGATGTGGTCGATGGCGTCGGCGATGACCGTCAGCGTCTTCAGCCCGAGGAAGTCCATCTTCAGCAGGCCGAGCTTCGACACCGCGTTCA
>CAZUQB010000059.1:0-9966 GCA_964622405.1 uncultured Opitutaceae bacterium
CGACGTTAGCAGTGTCGCTAACCTCCCCGATTATTCGCGACGTTGGCGGCTCCGGTACGACGGGACTTGGCCGCGTTTCGGGTTCCTCTGTTCGCGTTCAGACTCGCGTGTGGGCCGAGGGGGGCAGTTGGGAGTTGAAAGAACTAGCCGGTCACCGCGCCTCAATCTAGCATCCCCGCACCTGCCGTCCTCCTTTCAACGTTCAACGCTCAGCTTTCAACTCCCAGCCGCCCCCATGACCCCGCGCGACGTCGTCCGCCGCATTCTCGCCCATCAGCCGCCGCCCTATGTGCCGTGGTCGTTCTCGTTCACGCTCGAGGCGCGACAGAAGCTCGAGGCGCATTACGGCACCACGGACCTCGACATCCGGCTCCATGACCACCTCGTGTGGGCGGGAAATCCCGCCGGGAGCTTTGTGGATCTCGGCGACGACCATTTCCGCGACCCGTTCGGCGTCGTCTGGGACCGCCGCGTCGACAAGGACATCGGCCAGGTCGTGAACCCGCAGCTCATGGAGCCGACACTTGCCGGCTACCGCTTCCCCGATCCAACGGCCGGGATCTTCTTCGACGAAGTGCCCGCGATGCTGACGCGACGGCCCGACTGCTTCCGGGTGTTTCCCATCGGTTTCTCGCTCTACGAGCGCGCGTGGACGCTGCGGGGGATGGAGAACCTGATGGCCGACTTCATCGAGAACCCCGACTTCGTGCGCGCGCTGCTCCGCGCCATCGCCGACTTCAACCTCGCGCAGGTGCGTCACGCATTGCGTTACGACATCGACGGCGTGTACTTTGGCGACGACTGGGGCCAGCAGCACGGCCTGCAGATGGGCCCGGGGCTCTGGCACGAGTTCATCGAGCCCGAACTGAAGCGCATGTACGCCGCGGTGCGCGCGGCCGGGAAGTACGTCTTCATCCACTCCTGCGGCGACGTGGACGAGCTGTTCGACTCGCTCGTCGCGGACGGCGTGAACTGCTTCAATCCCTTCCAGCCGGAAGTAATGGACGTCGCCGACCTGATCCCCCGCTTCCACGGCCGCCTCGCCTTCCACGGCGGCCTCTCGACCCAGCGCACCCTCCCCTACGGCACCCCGGCCGACGTCCGCGCCGAGACGAAGCGCCTGATCGCGCTCGGCCGTAACGGAGGCTACATCCTGGCCCCGGCGCACGCCGTCGAGGGCGACGTGCCGCTCGAGAACATGCTCGCGTTCATCGACGAGGCACTGGGCCAGCCGGGCTTTCGGCCCTAGGAGGGAAACACCAAACTGCCAAACGCCAAAAGACATCTGCGGCCACAGCAGAATCAGAAATCGGAAAATCCAACCTCACCCTGCTCGAACGGAACGATCTTGGCGCTTGGCGACTTGGAGTTTGGCGTTTGGACTTTTCTCCCCCGATTCAGCACTTACGGCGCGCGGCGAATTCCTGCAAGTTCCGCGCTCCCAGTCAGGGCGCGGTAGCCAAGTGGTAAGGCCGAGGTCTGCAAAAACGAACAGGCCATTTTCGCCTACTTCATTCTCACTCTGCTTGCATAATAAGACGTTGGAGACTCTACAGAATGCAGCATTTTGCTGTCCGCCTGCGTCAGCCCGAATATGAACAATTTCGTGAATTGGGTGACAACAGGGGTGACAACATTTCCGCAGAGAGGTGATTGTGTCGCCTGATACTGTTGTGCAGGGTACTTAGTCTAGGATTCGCCTCCAGATATGCACCCAACCGTCAGGCCAAAACAGGCTGTGGCTCTGCTCTGTTCACTGTTGCTCGTAGAGCTTTTGAGCAGTTGCACGGCTTACATTCCGACAGGCAGGGACTACAAGACTCGGGTAGTTGGCAGCCGCCTCGACGCGACCGGGAAGGTTGAGGAGTCCATAGTGGAAGAAGAAGTGCATGGGGGACGATTTTACCCTGCAACTGTCGATGGTCCGTTTGTTAGCGGAAAGACACTCGACGGATTTCGCTATTACCTCCGAGACGCTAGAGGACAACAATGGCGACTGGACTTCCTCGAGCGGAAAGCATGGGGCGAAAACTTCTTTATCTTCGTGCCGCTAAAGAAAGGGCGCTGGATTGGAGTCAGCCGATATGGTGGAGATGGCAGTCTGGCCGGCTACGTTGAAGATGCCGTTCAGCTGGATGTCGTAGTGTTCGAGGGCGCACGGCAGCTATTTCGCAACAGGGTTGTCGGATGCTACTACAATCTGGGTGAACCTATGCCTGGATCGAGGAAGCCGCCCGAGTGGAGACCGATCAGAGAGGGGTTACGAGAGTACGACCCGAACTACCTGATCGACGCCACGCGGGAAATTGCGGTATTTCGTACTTACAAGGGTGACGTGATGTTCGATTGCAAAGATGGCAGCCTGAAGGCGCTTCACCAGTCTTGGTAATATGGCAGATCGAGCGTACTCAATATGTCGGCTAATCGGATAGCGGGATTCCCGCGGCAGAATGTCATGGATTATTGTGACCATGTTCAGACGACTTCGACGGATCATTCTCCTAGGCATCGCAATCGTTTTTGCGTTTCCAGGTGTCGGCCGCGGTGTGACCGCGCCGAGCTCGATTGAAGGAATGACGCTTTCAATTTCGCGGTATTTTGGAATCGGTGGCTCGATGAACAGCAGCTACGTGATGGGAAGCAACGGCAGCATGTACGTCCTCTATGAGTATCATGTTCCTCGGGGAGAGTCGTTCAGCACTGACTCTCTGGTGAACTCGTCTTTTGAAGTACCTGGCACCTACACCTATCAACCCAATGGAGACGCTACCGCTACACTGACGGTCAATGGTATCCTAACCTATAACTACAATCTCACATTCAGTTCACCAACGGGCGGTAGTGTGAGCGATGGTAGTTTCTCCTTAAGCCCGCTTTCTGGCGGCGGGATGCTGGCCAATGTCTCTTCCCGCAGCCTTGTCAGTCCAACAACCCCTTGCATCGCCGGCTTCATTGTCACTGGGTATGCTCCCCGTTTCTACCTTATCCGCGTAGCTGGGCCCACACTCACACAATACGGCGTGACGGCCGCGGTTCCAAATCCGACTCTGCAGCTTTTCAAGGGTTCGAGCCTGCTTGCCGAAAACGACGATTGGGAGAGTCCCGCAACCAGAGTCGATTCCCTGAAGCAAGCAGTTCTCAAGACTAGTGCGTTTCCTTTTCTGTCGGGCTCAAAGGACGCGGCAATAGTTGTTCTTCTTTTCCCCGGAGTTTACACCGCAATGGGACGGTCTTCACAGAGTGGAGAATTGTTGGTCGAGGTTTATCTCGTCCCTTAACACGCGTCACAATGAGAGCTTCTTCGCGGCCGCGAAGCTGTGCTCTTTGCGGAGGTACCCATAAGCACGCATGGCGAGTGCTCCGCCGTCTTTGTGCCCAAGCCAGCGACCTACCGTCAGAATATCTACGCCAGACACAAAACGGCGGCACTATCCTGGACGCGCCCACGCCGTCGAGGGCGACGTGCCGCTCGAGAACATGCTGGCCTTCATCGACGAGGCGCTGGGACAGCCGGGATTTCGGCCCTAGGAGGGAAACACCAAACCCCAAACTGCCAAACGCCAACGGAGATCCGGGGACACTGCGGAATCAGAAATCGGATAATCCAACCTCACCCTGCTCGAACGGAACGATCTTGGCGCTTGGCGACGTGGAGTTTGGCGTTTGAGCTTTTCTGCCCCGATTTCAGCACTTGCGGCGCGCAGCGAATTCCTGCAAGTTCCGCGCTCCCAGTCAGGGCGCGGTAGCCAAGTGGTAAGGCCGAGGTCTGCAAAACCTCTATGCGCCGGTTCAATTCCGGCCCGCGCCTCCAATTTCTAGCAGCGGTCATTCAGTGCACCGAGCCTGTCTTCGCTCCGTGAAGGCACCGGAAGACCGCAAGACTTCTTGGCCAACGGTTCATTCTGCAGCATGGGATTTCCCCTGAGCGTGCTTCTTGAGCCACGCGGGATTTGGACCCTCCACTCCTTTCAACCATTTAGGCGGCTCTTCTCCCGTCGCTTCCTTCAGGTTCAAGATCATCGCGGCATGCTTGATTGCGCGGTCGTTAAACCGGTAGCCGCGTTCCGCGAGCTTGGCGACGGCCTGCTTACGTACCGCTTCACCCTCCGCCGTCAGATTCGGCACCAAGAACAGTCCTGAAGCCACGTCGCAGCCACGTTCATCCTGCACTGCTGGGTCAGCACCGTGGTCGAGCAGATACAACACCATTTCGTATTCGCGTTGTTGGGAAGCCCGAGTGATCGCCGTCTCACCGGATCTGTTCACGCTGTTCACTTTAGCGCCGTGCTCGACCAGGATTTTTAGCTTCGAAAAAGCGCCCAGACTCGCGGCCTGCTGGAGAAGCGGGTTCCCCGAACGGTCAGTAGAATTGGGATCGAGCTTATGGTCCAACATGAGCATCAGGTACTCGTCATCGGCTCGGCCAAGTACCATCTCCAGTACCGAATAACCCATTGCTTCAAACACGCAGGTAGGATCAGCGCCGAGGTCAAGCAGATGGCTGAAGCCGACCCGGTTGCCCGCAAGGAACGCGAACCAGAGTGGCGAGGCTTGGTCCTTTCCAAGGGAATTCACGTCGGCGCCGGCCTTGACCAGCGCGTCCGCCTTGGCTACGTCGCCCGACGTTGCAGCACGGACGAGGGCAACCACCTTTGGATCTGAAAAGTAGTCCTCCGGATTGTCTCCCACCGCCAGGCGATATCCCGCCCAATATTGCTCCCGCGTGGATTTCGCAATATCGGGCCACTTTTTCTCGTCCACACTCAGCGAAGTTTGCCCTCCCTCGACGAACGCGCCCATCCCATGCAAATTGATCCAGCGCTGGTCGTAATTGTGGGGAGTCCTGGTGTCCCACTCAATTACCCGTTGGATCACAGCCTTGAGCTTGGCGGGATCCTTGAATGCGTAACTATTGATGGATTTACCGAATTTCTCAGTGAGCAAACTTGCGATGTCTGCAACCGTCTGGTCTGCGCACCGATTGATGTCGAACCGGGTTCTAAGCTGCCCGGCATAGAACCAAAACATTCCCTCATCCCTCCGCCCTTCCCCAGCCAATTCTGAAGAGAGGGCAAACAATACGGGGGGCGCGTAGCGGTCACTGTGGGCGATAACCTCCTCGGCCATCTCTCTTTTTCCCTTCGGAGAACCATTCAGCAGCTGCTCCATAGCTGCTACCAACGGTTTGGTATCAATCTCCGCGTAAGCACCCGACGGTTTCACCTCAATCTGACGGCCAAGCGGTTGACCGTGCGCGTTAAGTACTAAGGCTAGACCAAGAGCCAATAGAGCCTGCGTGATGCGTTTCATGAGTATTGTTGAAGGAGGTACAATTGGAACGCGAGATCGCTCTACCGGATCAGGCACCAAAACGCTAGTTCAGTTCTCCGCGCCGCCGGCAGCCAACCTGCGCCGTCAACGGCGTGTTAACATTTGAGTGCCTGACCCCAGGCAAGACTCCGCCGCTCCTCAGGGGATGTCCTGGCTTCGACCGCACCGCTTTGACCGAAGCCCGCCGGCATGCCGGCTATCGCCGCGAGCCGGCATCTGACTTCAGCTCACGGGGACTTCCCTCCCCCGGTCGTCACGAAATCCACTTCGCCTCAGATGCGCTTGCCAAGGACGTCCACCAGATCACCCACCGTGCGCGAGAGACGGAACACTTCCGCCGCAAGCTCCGAGCGTCTTTCTGCCGTGAATTGGTCCTCAGCGAGGTTCGCGCACTCGCTCTGAATGAGGGTCATTTGCTGAAAGAATGGCGTGTTGCCAAATCCAATTCGAGCCAAGTGTGCGAGGGCACATCCTGCCGTGTGCACCACGAAGTTTTTGTGTGCGTTTGTCAGCAACGCCTCCATACAAAGCATCAGGTCGTGCGAAAAAAAGTAGATGCTTCCTGCGTTCCTTAACCCCGCCGTGTCCACCGTAACTTGGTCGCCGGGAGCGGGCGCACGGCCGGAGACCGGAATTGGCGCCCTAAGCGGAACCGCTGGCCGTCTCTCCATCGGCAAGAATGGCATTACCAACAACTCGAATGTTGCCTTTCCGGTGCCTTCAGCGGCGAGCGCTTGTGGATGTTGAACATTCGGCGCTACAGGCGCGGACAGTAATTCTGCGTTTTTTGGCACTGTCGCCTCCAAGGGGCCTGACTCCAATTCGCCCATCGGACTCGAGAATTTCAGCAATTTGACGCCATTGGCTCCGTAGAGCAAAAACGCCGCGCCAATTGTGACTAAGGTCACGACGATAGCCCCCGGGTCCTGATTCGCCTTGGTCTCAGTGACTCGCGTTGATTCGCCGGCCATTTCAACCTCCTCCGTGATCCTGGTCGCGGGATGGTTGTAGAGCCAGACACCGGCGAAGATCGCAACGCAACCGATCCCGCTGGAGGCAAATCGCTCAAGCTTAGAGAGAGGAGGAAGTTCGGATTTCATCTTGGTGGAGGCAGGAGATTTTGATCTATGCTGCATGTAGTCTGGTCGAACGACAATCCGCTTTCAGTGGACACCAAAACGGACCCCAAATGGTAAAGAAAGGCCGTTTGGGAGCAGTGCCGGATTAGGCTTGGTTACCTCTGAAAACCAGCCACCTTGACCCTGCAAACACGACGCTAGGCCACCAATTCCGGCCCGCGCCTCCAATTTCAGCCCCGGTCACCCCGCGTGCCGGGGCTTCTTGTTGGCTACCGGGACGAAGGAAGGGATGGAGCAAGCAATCTGTCCCTGTTACCCGTCAAACCGCGCGCAGCGCAGCGCGCCCATGCCGGCAACGCCGAAAGGTCGCTGCCAGGCCGAGAAAACCGCAAACGCAACCAAGCGGCAGATGACATTATTCCGATGTCATGGCTGGCGACGGGTTGATTTTCCCGCGCCTCGCAATTGGCCTTGGCGGCCATCCCCTCCAATGACCGAGACCCCCGGACTCCGCACCCTCCCAAATAGCTTGCCACTCTTGATTACGTGAGCACCTTTTCAAAGCTGAAATTCGATTGGGACCCTGCCAAGAGCGCGGCCAATGAAGCCAAGCACGGCCTTAGCCTTGCCTCCGCTTCGGCGCTCTGGGCCGGCCCGGTCGTCACTCTACCCTCGAAACGCCCGGGCGAATTGCGGCACCTCGCCATCGGGCTGATCGAGGGCTGTCACTGGACAGTTGTCTACGCCCCGCGCGGCGACAGCTTCCGCCTGATCTCCGCCCGCCGTTCCCGTGAAAATGAAAAAGCACTCTTCAAAGCCCTCCTCCGCCAGAACCACCACGACCAGCCGAAATCTCAAAGCTCGATTTGAAGGCGGCAAGGACGTGCTCGATTACTTTGACGCCTCACGCGCCGTCGTCACCCATGGCGGTGCCCGTCCTGGCTCAGGCCGCAAACCGGCGGGCAAACTCCGCAAGACGGTAAAGCTTTCGCCGGAAGCCGTGCGACGCTTTCAGATTTTCGCCAAGCGTCGGAAGCTGCCCAGCTTCTCTGCCGCGCTCGAAGCCGCATCGGTAGTGCTGTGACGAGTGTCGTCCAGGCGTCTGAGCAAGCACCCGATCCCCGTTTTCAGTCCTCAAAAGCGGTTCCGAGAAAAGTGTAGCCACATGCAGGCTCAAAAAGCGCTGACCGGTCTGAACCTGGTTTCGCCTGTGACCAAATCGTGAGCTTCAAGCGGATTTTGTCTTCGGGGCCATCGCTGCGCGGCGGATTCTCGCGCTCTCTGCACATTTCTTGCGCTACAACTCTAGTTGATGTGCTCGATGCGGGGCCCCGAAGGAGGATGGTCGTCACCGCAGCCACCGGGAGTGCGAACCCGCTGATGAACTCATATCCGCCTTGGCCAATGGCCGAGCTATTCACCATTAACTGCCTCGGATCCCCGCCTGCCCCTACTTTCCACTCTGCCTCTTTTCCTCTTCGATCTGCGCGGTGAGCTTGGCCAACGCGGCCTTGACCTTCTCCGGCGGGTTTTCCTTCAGCGCTTCGTGGATGCGGTAGGCTGCCAGGCCGAGGTTCTTTTGCGCGATGGCTTCACGGACCTCGGTGATCTTGCCGAGTCCAAACTCGAGGTCCTCGCGTGACCGCGCCTGATCGGAGTCCAGCGGCGAGGAGCCGATTTCATTCAACTGCGTGCGGGCGGCCTCGAACTCGCCATCGCCATAGAGGCTCCAGGCCCGGGCGAGTCCCTCCGTCGCCGCCACCCGGCGTTCCAGTTTCTCTTGGTAAGACTGGAAATTCCGATGGACCTCCCGGCCACTGCTGCGCAGGGCCTCGAGCCGTCTCCGCGCCGACGCCACTTGTCCCGCTTTGAAGTCATACGCCGCCTGGCCCAGTTCCATGATGACCTTCTCGGGAAACATCCGGGCCCCGTCCGCCAGGATGCCGCGGTCTTCCTCCGTCACGCGCGGCAGCGCCCCCATCATCATGGCGTACATCTCGTAGCCGGAATAGTCCGGGCTCAGCTGCAGGAGCCTCCGGAGATCGGCGATGATCTCCTCGGCCTTGGCGCCATCGACCCGGTCGATGGTGAACTCGCGGCACAGGAACGAGGTGGCTTTCAGCCGCGCGGCGTACAGGTGCGCCTCAGGCCAGACCGACCCGGCCGCCACGGCCTGCGCCGCGAGGTTCTTGGCGCTGTCAGTGTCGCCGCGACGAAAGGCCAGGAAGCACTCCGCGTCGAATCGCGCCACCGCGTGGGGCGTCAGGGCGGCCGCGCGGTCGAGATACTCCCGGGCCTTGGCGTAGTTGCTGACGTGGGCCGCCACGTACGCCATTCCCACCGCCAGCTCCGCTTCGGTGGTTGGCGTGACCTGCATCGAGTTCGCCCGTTCGGTCGCACTCCACGGCACGGACTCTCCACGGTACTCGCCCGCGCTGGCGTAGCGTTCGAGGCGCCGCTGGAGGTCGTCTGCGCCGGATGGGAAAGCGGCGGCGAATGCCGCCGGGTGCGACCCGCTCCGCTCCCAGGTTTCGATATAGCGAATCAACGCCGGACGGTTCGCCCCGGCGTCGCCCCAAAGCAGGAAATGCACGATCAGCCACGCCTCGCCGTATACCGCATTGCCAACCAGCGCCCCCCTCATGCGCGGCGCCAGTTGCGTCGCCATGAACCGGTCCACGGCTTGGGGAACCCGGCCGCGTATTTTGTCAGCGTCCTCGTTGAATCGGTCGCCAAACTCGACGCGATCCCGCCGTACCGTGGCCTCAGCCGCGCATTCACCCAAGCCTGTCACCAGCCAGTACGGCAGCGGCCGGGGAAACATCTGCGCCGTCCATTCGCCGGCCGTGATGAGAAAATAACGCCGCGTCCATTCGTGATCGTCGTAGTTGACCGCCACCGAGGTCCGGCCCGCCAGCCGGTACCGGTTCTGCAGCGGCACCACGTCGTCAAAGTCATCGCGCAGCGCCGCGGGCGGACGTTTGAACCACCGCCCGTAAGCGGCGTCGTTGCGAAAGACGACGACCGCCATCTTGTCCTGGGCCCGTGGGTCGGTCATCCCCAGCGACTGGACGATCACACGGTAGGCCTCCGCGGCGGTCATCCACTCCCGCACGGTATCAGGCGACACCGAGGTGATGACCACTGCATTGGGCACCGTGATCGTGGTCCATGGCCCTTCGGCGGAATAGACCGTCCCTATCCCGGCGACCCAAAGCACCAGCACGATCAGGCGGTCGAGCCCTCGCAACGGTCGAGTCAGCCTCACCATCCCATAACAAGGATTCCGCCCGACCGCTCCCGCGGTGAGGACCGCCATGCGCCGGCTCCTCTGCACAACTCGCATGGTGAATAGCGAGTCAGATCGATTCTCACCGCAAACTCCAAATTCTCGAGGGCATCAGGACGCATCTGGCGGCCAACGAGCGGCCGAGCACTGAGGCGCCTGCTCATGCTCCGTATCTTGCGAACTCTAGCATTGTAGATATAGAGGGTTAGCGCAGCGGCCTCACCAGCCCATCCTTACCCCGAGAATCAATGGCTGCACGCGCGAGTC
>CAZUQB010000060.1:0-9860 GCA_964622405.1 uncultured Opitutaceae bacterium
TTCATGTGGAACAACTGGGAAAACGCCCTGGCGGCCGAGAGCCTGCCGCCGCTCACCTGGCGGATCGACCTGGCCGGGCAGTACACGGCGACGGATGGGCTGCCCTGGATGCGGCACCAGGAGGGCGGCCTGACCGCCGACTTGGGCGGCGTGGAGCCGCGGGACCTCGAACCGTGGAACGGGGGCCTGCCCCGCGTGCATCCGAGCGTCGAGCGATTCATCCAGCAGGGCGGCCTCCAGTACTGCGTCGAAGGCGGCGGGTTTCCGCCCCAATGCCAGGTCTCGCCCCAGGTCTACAGCCCGCTCGCCTATCCGGGCCCGGACCTGGTGATGCTGTATGATTCGACGGCCTGGGCCTAGGGACGCGCGCCGCCGGACGGACTTTACTCGGTTGCTTTCCGGCGGGACTTGGTTGACCTACCGGCGTCCCCGCTACCCCTCATGAGCTCCTTCCGCCTGACCAAGGAACAGCTGACGTTTTTTCACACGTTCGGCTATCTGCATCTGCCCGGCCTGCTCGACGACCGCATCGCGCGCATCATCGAGGAGTTCGAGCGCATCTGGGTGACCGAGGGCGGCGGCCACCACGGCGGCTCGCACGACGGCAAGCGCCGCTCGTGCATCGTGCCCTACATCGACCGCAACGAGTACCTTTGCACGATGCTCGATGATCCGCGCCTGGCGGGCATCGCGGCGAGCATCCTCGGCGACGACTTCAACTACATGGGGTCGGACGGCAACCTCTACGCGGGCGACACGGGCTGGCACTCCGACGGCTGGCACCGCCAGATCATCCACATCAAGATGGCGTTCTACCTCGACCCGGTGGCGCGCGACACCGGCTGCCTGCGGGTGATCCCGGGCAGCCACAAGATTGGCGACCATTTTTCGGACTCGCTGCAGCGGGAGATCTTCCAGTCGGACAAGACCTGGGCGACGGCCGGGCGGGACGTGCCCTGCGTGCCGCTGGAGTCGAAGCCGGGCGACGTCGTGGTCTTCAACCACAACCTCAAGCACGCGGCCTTCGGCGGGAGCGCACGCCGGCGGATGTTCACCATGAACTGCTGCCAGCGCTATCCCGAGCAACTGCTGCCGGAACTGCGGGAATATATCTCCGGCGGGGCGCGGTTCTGGCTGGAGCGGGCCTACGGCGAACCGATGATCCGCACGGCCACGGCCGAGCGGCGGGTGCACCTCGAGCAGTGCCTGGCCAACGACGGCCACCTGAAAGCGCTGTCGGACGAAGCCCGGCGCAAGATGGCCGAGCCGTCCCGCGGCTGAGCCCGCCTAGTTGCCGAGCTCGAAGACAATCGGCACCTGCACGCGGCAGGCCACCTTGGCCCCGCCGAGCAGGCCTGGCTTGTAGCGCCACTTGAGCACGCCATCGGTCGCGGCCTTGGCAAACCGGACCTCGGTCGCCTTCAGCACGACCGGATCCTTCACGTGGCCGTCGGCTTCAACCGTGAACAGCACCAGAACCTCGCCCTCGATCCGCTTGCGCTTCAATTCGCCCGGGTAATTCGGCCGGGGCTGGGAGCGAGCCTTGGGCGGGACATCAACCTGACTGGACTCGTAAACGCCGGCCGGCAGCGGCGGCGGATCGTTTTTCACCGAACGAAGTTCCTCGTCCTGCGCGTGGGCGGGAAGCGCCAGCAGCAACAACGAAGCCAAGGCCGAGGGGAACCGGATACTGCTCAAGGTCATAGGGAATGACATAACAGTTTGCTGTTTCATGCACCTGAGCAGGCGATGTGCCAGCCGTGCATGGGGGTACCCACTGGCTATCCCGACCCACGGACAAATCAAGCCTCTGTCGCGGGAGAATTCCGCGCGAAAAAAGGCCCCGGAGGACTTCGCTCCTCCGGGGCCGGGAAAACCTCAGCTTGCGGGCAACGTTACTGGCAGGCCTCGCACTCGCCGCCATTGCGCATCGCCTCGATGGAGCAGGCGATCTTTTCGGACTCGGAGTAGACGCGCTTGCCTCCTTCCTGGACGCTCACCGGCTTGCCGGCGTCGGCCAGGTTCATCGGCGGGGCGGTGATGCCGGGGTCGGCCGGGGCGGCCGAAGCCTGGCTTTCCTTGACGGCGCCGCGGACCTCCTTCTTCACCGCGACCGTGGCCTTCTCGATGTTCGAGGCGCCGAGGCTGCGGAGGTAGTAGGTGGTCTTGAGGCCGGCATGCCACGCCGCGCGGTACATGTGGCTCAGCGTCTTCAAGTCGGGGGTCTTGATCCAGAGATTCACCGACTGCGACTGGTCGATCCACTTCTGGCGGCGGGCGGCCGCATCGATGATCCACTTGAAGTCGATGTCGAAGGCGGTGAGGTACTTCGCCTTGAGGTCGGCCGGGACGTTCGGGATGTCCTTCAACTCGCCATCGAAGTACTTGAGGTTGTCGATCATCTCCTGGTTCCAGAGGCCGCGGGCCTTGAGGTCCTTCACGAGGAAGGGATTCAGGACGATGAACTCGCCGGAGAGGTTGGATTTGACGAACAGGTTCTTGTACGTCGGCTCGATGCAGGGCGACGTGGCGGTGATGTTCGAGATCGTGGCGGTCGGGGCGATGGCGAGGACGTTGCTGTTGCGCATGCCCTGCTTGGCGATCTTCTGGCGGACCGGGGCCCAGTCCAGCTTGCCGCCCCGGGGCACCTCGACCGCGACGCCGCGCTCCTGCTCGAGCAGGTCGATCGTGTCCTGCGGCAGCAGGCCGCGGTCCCACTTCGAGCCCTGGTAGGTCGAGTAGGTGCCGCGCTCGGCCGCGAGATCGGACGAGGCCTCGTACGCGTAATAGGCGATGGCCTCCATGGCCTCGTCATTGAACTCCACCGCCTCGGGCGAGGCGAAGGCGTGGCCGCGCAGGTAAAGCGCGTGGGCGAGGCCCATCACGCCGAGACCGATCGGCCGGTGGCGGAGATTGGAGGTCTTGGCCGCCGTGGTCGGGTAGAAGTTGATGTCGATGACGTTGTCCAGCGCCCGGACCGCCATGCGGACGGTGGCGCGGAGCTTCTCGTGGTCGATGGAGCCGTCGGGCTTGAGATGGTTCTCGATGATGACCGACCCGAGGTTGCAGACCGCGGTCTCGTCGTTGGACGTGTTGAGGGTGATCTCCGTGCAGAGATTCGACGAGTGGATGACGCCGACGTGGTCCTGCGGGGAGCGGACATTGCAGGCGTCCTTGAAGGTGATCCAGGGATGCCCGGTCTCGAAGAGCATCGAGAGCATCTTCTTCCAGAGCTCGATGGCGTCGATGCGCTGGCCGTGGATCTTGCCCTCCTCGGCGAGCTTCTCGTAACGGAGATAGGCCTCCTCGAACTTCTTGCCGTACAGGTCGTGGAGATCCTTGGTCTGGTTGGAGCGGAAGAGGGTCCAGTGCTGGCGGGCCTCCATGCGCTTCATGAACAGGTCGGGAATCCAGTTCGCCGTGTTCATGTCGTGGGTGCGGCGGCGGTCGTCGCCGGTGTTCTTCCGCAGCTCGAGGAACTCGGTGATGTCGTTGTGCCAGGTCTCGAGGTAGGCACAGCCGGAGCCCTTGCGCTTGCCGCCCTGGTTGACGGCCACGAGCTGGTCGTTGTGCAGCTTGAGGAACGGGATGACGCCCTGCGACTCGCCGTTGGTGCCGCCGATGTAGGCGCCGGTGCCGCGGACCGCGGTCCAGGAGCCGCCGAGGCCGCCGGCCCACTTCGAGAGGAACGCGTTTTCCGCGATGCCACGGAGCATGATGCCCTCGATCGAGTCGTCGACGTAGTAGAGATAGCAGGAGCTCAGCTGGGAGTGCAGCGTGCCGGAGTTGAACAGGGTCGGCGTGCTCGAGCAGAAGCGCCGGCTCTTGTAGAGATCGTAGAGGGCAGTGACCAGTTCCTCGCGGCTCTGCTTCTCGTCGAGGAAGAGGCCCATCGCGACGCGCATCCAGAAGAACTGGGGCGTTTCAATGCGACGCGACGGCTTGGAGGTCTTGTCGACGATGAGGTACCGGTCGTAGAGGGTCTGGATGCCGAGGAAGTCGAACTCGAGGTCGGCCGAGGGATCGAGGACGGCGGCGAGCTTGGCCAAGTCGTACTCCAGGAGGCGCGGGTTGAGGCGCTTGATGGCGATGCCGTGCTCGAGGTACTTCCGGAACGCGCGCTGGTGGGCCGCCTTCAGGGCGCCGATGCCGTCGCGGGTGATGTCCCAGCCGAGGATCTCCTCGTAGATGTAGGTCAGCTGGATGCGGCCGGCGAACTTGGCAAAGTCAGCGTCCCGCTCGATCAGGGTCTTCGAGTTGAGGATGATCGTCGAATCGAGGTCCTTCTGGGTAATCTGGTCATAGACCGAGCGCCGGAGCTCGGCCTCGATCTCGTCGGCGGACAGGCACAGGTCGAGACCAATCTGGGCGAACTCGATGCGCTTGCGAAGGTCGGCGCCGTCCCAGAAGACGTTCTCGCCGTTGGCCTTCTTGACCACGATCATCGCGGACTGGGCCGGAGCATCGGCGGCCGGCGCATTGAATGGCGCCTCGCTGGCGGTCTCGAGACCGGCCTCGCGGGCGGCGCTGCGCTGGGCGCGGAAGAGGATGTAGGCCTCGGCCACCTTGAAATGGCCCGACTTCATCAGCTCCTCCTGCACCATGTCCTGGATCTCCTCGATGTGGACGAAGGACTGCTTGGAGGAATGGACGCGCTCGGTGACGGCCTTGGTGATGGCGACGGCCGGGGCGGAGTCGCGCTGGAGCGAGAGGAACGTCTTGCGGACGGCGATCTCGACTTTCTGGTCGCTCCAGGGGACGACCTGGTTGTTGCGGCGGATGACGCGGAGGGAAGACTGCGCGGCGGCCTCGCGATCGACCGAAATCTTGCGGGCGCGATTGAGCAGAAGGCTCTTCGCCACGAAGTACGCGTTGTTGTCGACAAGCGTCTTTTCGATCAGCTCGTACAGGCCGTTGAGCGACAGGCGGAGCGGCGACTGCGTGCGGGCGAGCTCATTGAGATTGCCGGCGACCTCGCGGCAGATGCGCGCGAGCCACGCGCGGTTCGTGTCGTTGAAGATGTCTTTTTCGCCCCGCGCGAGGCAGACATTCGTCAGGGCCTTGCCGAGCGTGTCGGCGACCTCGGCGAGCACAAAGCGCTCCTCGCCGTGCGGGCACAGCAGCACAAAGTTCGGCACCTCAATGTTTTCAGAAGCGATGACATCGCGCCAGGCGTAATGGGGCTTTTGATCGATGGGGGTGTGGACCGTGCGCTTGAGAGCCAGATCGTGCGCGAGAGAAGGGTTGCTCATGGAGAGACGTAACAGGTTTGAGACAAAAGGGTGGGAGCTGAGAACGGAAAGATGACGGAGCCGGAGCGTAGCCGCGAAAGCGGTGGCAGCGCCGGCTGAAAGGCAAAGATGAAGCTAGCGGGACGGGACGGGTGGACGGTGGGCCGACGCGACAGGCGAATACTGCTCAGAGCTCGTCGTCGGCAGCTACGTTGAGGGAAGAGGATTTCTGATACTCGGTGACGCGACCCTCGAAGAAGTTCTGCTCCTTCTTGATGTCCATCATCTCGGCGAGCCACGGCAGCGGGTTCTTTACGCCCACCGAGAGCGGCGCCAGGCCGCAGCTTTCGAGGCGGCGGTCCGCGATATAGTCGATATAGGTCAGAAAATCCTCGGAGCTGAGGCCCACCGAGTTCACCGGCAGGCAGTCCCGGATGAACTCCTTCTCAAGGTCGATCGCCTCGCGCATCAGCGCGCGCAGCTCCTCCTTGAACTCCGGCGTCCAGATCTCGCGGTTCTCGTCCACGAGGTCCATGAACAGGTTCCGGAACACCTCGATGTGGTTCGACTCGTCGCGCAGCGTGTACCGGAACATCTGGCCGATGCCGGGGAACTTGTTCTGCCGATAGAGCGAGAGAATCATGCCGAAGAGCCCGTAGAACTGCGTGCCCTCCATGCACTGGCCGAAGATGAAGATGTTCTTGGCCAGGAGCTTCTTATTCTCGGTCTTGGTCAGGTCGAGGTCGCGGCGCAGCGAGTGCGAAGCGCGGGTGACGAACTCGTTTTTCCGCAGGATCGTCGGAATGTCCTCGAACATCGCCTCGCACTCATGCGGATTGATGCCGAGGGAAGAAATCATGTAGAGGAGCGAGTCCGCATGGATGTTCTCCTCGTGGGCATGCCGGCCCAGGACCAGCTTGAGCTCGGGCGCGGTGACCAGCTCCCGGACGACATGCTGGATGTTGTCGCCGACGATGCCCTCGGCGGCCGAGAAATAGCCGATGCCCATCCGGATGATCCAGCGCTCGACGTCGGACAGCGCCTTCTCATCGCGCCACTGCTCGATGTCCTTGCCCATCGGGATGTCCTCCGGCTCCCAATGGTTCGCCTTCATCTTCCGGTACAGGTCGTACGCCCACTGGTACTTCAGCGGGAGCAGATTGAAGGTCATCGTCTCCCGCCCGTTGATCACCTTCTTGGCGGCAAAAGCAGCCTCCGCCTTGTCTTGATCAAGGATGAAGGTCTTGGAGCCGACTTGGAAGGATTTGAGCATGGAACGGAGTGGGAAATCGGGCGGTTTTTTGGGTGTTTTCGCCGCCAAATGGCGGAAGTCGAACGAGAGTTGCTGGAAGTTACTGACGCGTTGTTAACCACTACAGGATGTGGTCATGCGACGCTTCGACCACAACCTATTGGTCTCGGGTTTTCGCTCGTCAATAGGTTTATCGGGAAAAACTCATGAATTTTTCCGCGATTTTGGGCTTGCGGAGAATTCTCCCGTAACTCCCCGAGGGAAAATTTTCCCGAACCGCGTCCAAATTGGTTTTTCTCCTCTGAAAACGGACGGACGCCGCGGGCCAAGGGAGCGAAGCCGCGGCCAGCCGGGGCCGAAATTTCGTCCGGTATCTGAGCGAGTGATACACGCGGGCGCGGATCCACCCGCGGCATTTTCCCAGTCGCCTTCGGCGGCACGATCCGGCAGTCCTATCCGGCCACGGCCGTGCCCTCCGCCCCGTCGACTTCCCCCACTCCTTCGCGCCGTTCCGCCCTGCTCGCCGGCGGCCTGCTGGTGGTGCTCACCCTGGCCGTGTACGGGACGGCGCTGCGCGGGCCGTTTCTTTTTGACGACACCTCCGCGGTGCTGGAAAATCCGACCATCCGTCGGCTGTGGCCGATCGGCGACGTGCTGCATCCGCCGCCCAACAGCACCGTCTCAGGACGGCCGCTGCTCAACCTCTCGTTTGCGCTCAACCACGCGCTCGGCGGTCTCGATCCGTTCGGCTATCACGCCTTCAACCTGCTCTTGCATTTGCTCGCGGGACTCGCGCTCTTCGGGTTGGTCCGAAGGACGCTCCTCGCGCCGCGGCTGCAGGCTCGTTTTGGAGAGTGGTCGCTGGCGATCAGCGCGAGTGTCGCTGCCGTCTGGCTGCTGCATCCGGTGCAAACCGCGTCGGTAACCTACATTTCCCAGCGCGCGGAGGTCATGATGGGATTCTTCTACCTGCTTGCGCTCTACGCGTACGCGCGGAGCGCTCTCCCCGGAACAACGTGGCGGTGGAGCATCGTTGCCGTGGGCGCCGCGCTGCTCGGTGCCCTGACCAAGGAGGTCGCGCTGACCCTGCCGCTTGCCGCCCTGCTCTACGACCGGGCCTTCCTGTCCGGGAGCTTCGGCGAAGCCTGGCGACAACGCCACTGGCAGCTCATTTCGCTCGCCCTGACGTGGGTGATAACCGTTACGCAACTATCTACCCTCAAACAGCATGGAGTCGGGCTTGGACTTGGGGCGGACCCCCTCGCCTACCTCGCCACCGAGACCGGGGTTATCGTGCGATATTTGGGGCTGGCGCTGTGGCCGAACCCGCTGGTCTTTGACTACGGCGAAGATCTTGGGTTCTCGGCAGCCGGCGTGACCATTTCCGCCTGCATGGTTGCGGTGCTCGTACTCGTGGCCGTCTACGCGCTGATCCGAAAGCCGGGACTGGGCTTCCTGGCGGCGATGTTCTTCGTATTGCTCGCGCCGACCTCGAGCTTCGTCCCGATCGTGCATCAGCCGATGGCCGAGAATCGAATCTACCTCCCGCTCGCGACGGTCGTGATGCTGGTCTCGGTTGCCGCCTCGAGCGTCCTTGGGCGCCGCGTGTTCCTGATCGGCGCAACCTCGCTTGCCGTCGTGCTGGGTAGTCTTACGGTGATTCGGAACCGTGATTTCCACGACGAGATCCGGCTGTGGCAGGACACGGTGCGGAAACGCCCGGAAAATGCCCGCGCCCACTACAACCTCGGGGTGGCCCTGGCCCAGTCGGGGCGAAGCGCCGAGGCAGTGACAGCCTATGAGTCTGCCCTGGCGCTGAAGCCGAACTACGCCGAGGCCCAGCACAACCTGGCCAACAGCCTGGCCCGCCTGGGACGGCCAGCCGACGCCGTGCCGCACTACGAGACGGCGCTGCATCTGGTGCCAAACTACTCGGCCGCCCACTACGATCTTGCGATCACCCTGCAGGAACTCGGACGGACGAACGATGCGATCGGACATTTCGAGGCCGCCCTGCGGATCGAACCCGACAGCGCCGTCACCCACTCCCGTCTGGCCGACGCCTTGGCCCGTCAGGGGCGGCGCACCGAAGCGTACCGGCACTACGAGGCGGCCACGCGGTTGCAGCCGGATTATCCGGAGGCGCTCACCAATTGGGGAAACGCCTTGGCGCAGGACTCGCGCTGGGCCGACGCCATCGATCGCTACCAGCGAGCGCTGAAAAGCAGTCCCGACTACGTCGCGGCCCACATCAACCTGGGCAATGCCTTCTACGCCCTGCAGCGCATCAATGAAGCGGTGGAGCAGTTCGAACTCGCCGTCCGGCTGGCCCCGCGTTCGGCCGCGGCGCACTACAATCTCGGCAACCTCGAACTGGCCCGCGGGCACCTGCCGGATGCGATTCGTCTCTTCGAAAAGGCCCTGACGCTCGATCCCACGCTGGCCGGGGCGCACCACAACCTCGCACTGGCCTTGGTCGGATCCGGGCGCGCGGTCGAGGCGCTTGCGCATTATCGGGAGACGCTCCGCCTGGTGCCAGACTCGGCCGCCGCCCACCACAACCTGGCGCTGGCCCTGGGGCAGCTTGGGTTGTTCACGGAAGCGGCGGCCCACGAGGAGGCCGCGTTGGGGCTCCAACCTGAATTCATGGAGGCCCGCGACCACCTCGAGTGGCTCCGCCGCCAGCAAAGCGCGCCGAAATAAATCGTTCCCTGCGGCGCGAATTCGGCTTTTCTCCCAGCAGTGTGAACGTGTCCCGCCCCAACCGGAGGTTTCTGGATCAACCCTGGCTGCCGAGCACCGCTGTCGCGCTGATCGTGCTGGCGATCGTGGCGGCCTACTGGCGGGTGGGTGATGTGCCGTTCCTCTTCGACGACGCGCCGGGCATCGAACGCAACGCTTCGATCCGCCAGCTCTGGCCCCTCGGTCAGGCGCTCCAGCCGCCAGAAACGGCCGCAGGCGCCACCGGCCGGCCGGTGGTAAATCTCTCCCTCGCGATCAACTACGCATTTGGGCAGCTCGAGCCCAGAGGCTATCACTGGACCAACGTCGCCCTGCATGCGGGAGTGGCCATCCTGCTATTCGGTTTGGTTCGGCGCACCTTGCTGCTTCCGATTTGGGCAGGCTCGCAAAGCGATAAAGCGTTACCGGTTGCCGCGACGATCACGGGAATCTGGGCCATTCATCCGCTGCTGACTGAGTCTGTTGTCTGTATAATTCAGCGCAACGAGTTGATTGTCGGTTTTTTCTATCTACTGACTCTTTGCCTACTTTCGAAATCTGCGACCTCGAGAAACGCGGCCCTCTGGCAGGTCGCCACGGTCGCCAGCTGCGCCCTTGGCATGGCAAGCAAGGAGGTCATGGCGACGGCCCCGGTC
>CAZUQB010000061.1:0-1933 GCA_964622405.1 uncultured Opitutaceae bacterium
CCGTACGGGATCAGCGCCGGGCCAATGGCGCGGATGAGCAGGGTCTTCGCCGTCGAGCCGCCGACCACGAAGCCGGCGATCAGGGGATTGTCGTTCGCCATGGTGGCGCGCGCCGAGATGTTCACCAGGCGCGGCGTCGACGCGCTGTAGGTGCCGGGGGCCGCGTCGTAGATTTCTGCCAGCACGGTGCCGCTGGTGCTGTTCTTGCCGGAAACCTTGGCGGAATAGACACCCGGGTTGAGCGTCGCGACCAGCGCCGAGTCCTTGCTCGTCGTGCTGGGCAGCGCAAAGGCGCCGACCGCATTGGCCACTCCGACCACGCCCGCGTCGCCCGCCCAGTCATCGTTGGTCTGCAGCGGCGTCGTCGAGCCCTGCGGGATCACGTCCAGCACCGGATCAGCCATCACATTCGGCACGCCGAAGCCGCCGAGGGTCGGTCCGATGCCGCGGATCAGCAGCTGCTTGCCGCCGCTCGTGCCGGCGCCGCCGGTGACGAAGCCCATGAACAGCGTGTCCGCCCCGGTGCCCGAGACGATGCGCACCGAGACATTGAACAGCCGGCCCGGGTCGCTGCTCGTGACCACGTTGAGCACGGCGGCGTTGCTCGTCACCGAGCCCGAGCCGTTGGACACGGTCACCGTGTAGCTGCCCGCGTCGCCGCCCGAGGCATTCGACAGCAGGTATTGCGCGCTCGTGGCCCCGCCGACCGGCGTGCCGTTCTTCTTCCATTGGTAGGACAGGCCGCCGCCCGAGGCGGTGACACCGAACACCACCGACGAGCCGGTCGCGACGGTGTGACCCTCGGGCTGGACGGAGATGCTCGGCGCGGAGGAGGACGTGACCGTGAGCACGGCGCCGTTGCTGGTGGCCGAGCCGGCGGAGTTGGTGGCGACCACGGTGTAGGTGCCCGCGTCGGAGGCCTGGAGGTTGGTCAGCGTGAGCGAGGTATTCGTCGCACTGGAGATGTTGGCGCCGTCCTTCTTCCACTGGAGGCTAGGCGTCGGATTGCCGGTGACCGCCACGGTGAAGGTCACCGAGCCGCCCGTGACCCCGGCCTGGCTGGTCGGCTGGGTGGTGAACGACGGTGCGGTGGAGCCGCCGCCACCACCGCCGCCGGCCGTGACCACGATGGTGTACGAGTACTGCAGCGAGCCGTTCGCCGAGATCTGCGTGCCGTTGGTCCCCTCCCAGGCCGTGATATTAAGATTGTACGTGCCGGGGGTCGTCGGCGTGCCGGCCCAGAGCAGCGTCTGGATGTTGACGACACCGGAGGAGGTGAGCCCGGAGAAATTCGTGCCAGGTGGGATGGCGCCGTTGACGGTCCAAGACTGGACGGGCGTCTGGGTCCCGTTGACGGTGTACGCCACCGACACGGCGGTGCCCGAGGTCACGGCGATGCCGCTGGCGTCGCCGCTGGAGGGCACGAGGGGCGTGGCCCCAGCAAGGGTGTTCATCGCGCCCAGCGCGGCGGCGGCGCTGGCCACGGACTTCAGCACCGCGCCGATCGGCGAGGAGATGATCATTTCCTCCGCCACCGCCGCCACCCGCACCACCGGGGTGCGTTGCAGCAGGCCAATCAGGATGGCGGTCGGGAGATTAAACCAGGGGAGAAGACGCAGGAGAAACGAGGGCAGCTTCATGGTGGGACGGGGTTGCGTCGCTCATCGCGACAGCGGGGAAAATCCGCCCCCGAGGCTCCCGGGAAAAGCCGGGGTTAGTAACAGCCCTGTTACCGTGGGCCGGGACCGCGCGGTCGATCGAACGCTAGAAACGGATCGTGAACTGGCCCGCGAGCGTGTGCTGGTAGACGCGGCCGCCGAGGTCATCGGGCTGCACGCTGTACTGGAGCTTCAGCTGCGCGTGGGCCGTCAGCCGATAGGTTGGCGCGAAATCGAGCCGCCACGTGTTGTAGCCCCAGCGGACCGGGTCGCCG
>CAZUQB010000061.1:2033-9833 GCA_964622405.1 uncultured Opitutaceae bacterium
GGTTGGCGCGAAATCGAGCCGCCACGTGTTGTAGCCCCAGCGGACCGGGTCGCCGGTGTTGTCGGTCACGTCACCGAACACCTGCTGGTTCCACCGCACCGCGGCGAAGAACTGCGGGGTGACCTTGTACTTGGCCTCCGCGTACCATGAGGTGGTCTGCGCGTCACCGACCAGCGGGATGGTGTACCGGGCGACGAAGACCTCGGCCCAGAGCTGCCAGTGATGCCACGCGAAGCTCACATCCTGCGCGAGCACCAGCTCGCGATAGTCGTCGAGATCGTGCCCCGCCGCCACTGTCGGCGCCGCCGACGGCAGCAGGTAGCTGCCCGCGCTCGCGGAGACACCGACGTCCCAGCGCTCGTCCGGCCGGTAGCCGATCCGGCCGCTGAAAGTCGGGTGGTTCCAGTGCACCTCGTTCACCTCCCAGTACTCGGGCCGCGACGACAGCGAGCCGTTCTTGACCTCCGCGGCGTAGGTCCAACTGCCCAGCTCGCCCGCGACCGAGGCGCCGGCCGCGTAGCTCGGGCCCCAGATGATCGGCAGGCGGAACCGGCTGTCCGCGAACTGCTCCCCGGCAAAGGTCTTGGGCCGGACGTGCGACCAGCGCAGCAGCGTGGCCGTGCTGCGCACCGCGGCGACGTCCCACATGCCCGTGAGGTTCTCGTACGGGAGCGGCGCGGTAATGAAGGGATTATCCCAGGTGCCGTGCCGCCGGACCCAGTTCCCCACCACCGTGGCGAACTTGCCCACCTGGAAATTGAGCCGGCCGTCCTCCCAGGGTGTGACGCGCAGCGCGTACTCGTCCAGCCGCCCCTCCGTGCCGCCGTCCGACGGGTCGAAGCCGCGGTCGAGCCGGCCCTGCAAGAAGAGATAGGCGCGCGGCCCGAGCTGCACGTCGAGGAACGCCGTGAGCCGCGGATTGAAGAGCGCGGTGCCCGTCGCGACCACCAGCCCGGGCGCCGGCTGCTGGAACGAGTAGGCCTCGACGTCGAGGGTTCCGCTCAGGCGCGCGCGCACGGCGCCCGACTCCGAACTCACCGTGAGATGCTCGTCCAGCCGGTCGAGGAAATCCCCCTGTCCCCACCCGGTCGTCGCCAGCATCAGCAGGCCCCCCGCAAGCCACGCCCCGCGCTTCATGCGGCACCTCCCGCGGCCACGGGAACGACCGGCGCGGGTTGCGCCGCCTTGAAGCGCACCTCGAACTCGGTCCACTCCGCGTCCGACCGCACCAGCCGCAGGTCGCCCTGATGAAGACGCGCCAGCTGGCGCGCTAGGTTCAGGCCGAGGCCGTAACCGGGCACGTTCTCGCCCACCGATCCGCGATGGAAGCGCTCGAAAATGTGCGCCTGGCTCTCGGGCGCGATCGGCGTGCCGGTATTGCCGATCGCCAGTCTCACCCCGTCGCCGTCGGCCCGGGCCTCAATCCGGATCCGTCCCCCGCGCCGGTTGTACTTGCGGGCGTTCTCGAGGAGGTTCTGCAGGATCAGCGCAGCGTACCGCTTCTCCCCCGCCACGTGGAGGTCCGGCGGGAAGTCCGTCTCGACCGCGAGCTCCAGGTCGTCGGGCAGCGCGCCCAAGTCATCCAGCGAGCCCTCGATCAGCTGGCTCAGGTTGACCGGCGCGAACTCGATCTTCAGGCGCCCCGCATCCATGCGCGAGAGCAGCAACAGGTCCTCGATCACGCTCGAGAGGCGGTAGGTCTGGTGCACCAGCGCCGAAATCTCCCGGCACTCCGCCGGGCTGAGGGTCTCGCGGGCCAGCAGCTCCTCGAGCCCGGCGCGCAGGACGGCGACCGGGGTCTTGAGCTGGTGCGAGGCGTCCGCCGAGAACCGCGCGGCGCGCTGCAGTTCGGCACTGGTGGTCTCCAGCGCCGCCTCGACGCGCACGCGCTCGGCGCGGTTGACCTCGGAGTCGACGGCGAGCTGCTCGACCGGACGCACCAGACGCCGCGCCAGGAGGTGGCTGACCAGGAAGCCGGCGAGCAGCGCCAGCCCGCCGGCCCCGACCACGCGCCAGCGGAGCCGCTCCTGCTGCGCCCGCAGCTCGGCGAGGGAGTAGATGGCGACGTCGTAGGCCGGCGGATAGGTCGAGTCCGGGTTGAGCCGCTGGAAGAACAGGCGGCAGGGAACCCCGCCCACCTCATGCGTGAGGCGGCCTTGCGCGCCGGGTGCCGCGAGTCCGGCCGCGATCGCCCGGCCCAGCGCTACACGCTCGTCCGCCGGCAGCCCCGCGAGGTGGAGCTGCCCGTCCATCCAGAGGCCGCTGCGCATGGCGCCGGTGGCCGGGCGGCCGACCGGCTGAAAGCCCAGCACGATGGCCGAGATCACCTCACCGGTCTCGCTCGAGACGATCGGCATCGCGATCACCTCGGACACGTCGTCGGTGGCCTCGCGGTGCAGGTAGCCGAGCTGCTGCCGGTCCGGGAGCCGCGGCAGCGCCAGCCGGCCCTCCTCCGTCGGCGAGAGCCCGCCGGCCACCGACGGGTTGGGGCCGGCGATGACCGAGCCGCGGTGGTCGAGGAAGCGGTAGAACTGGGCGTGCAGCGCGTAGACCGCCTGCTCCGGCGAGAGGCCGGCGTCGACCTCCATCACGTCGCGCAGCTCGTCGCGGGCGCTCGGGTACAGCAGGTCGAGCGCGCCGTCCTCGAGCGCCGCGTGGATGCGCGGCTTGCGGACCAGGTCGCGGCAGCGCTCCACCAGCGCGGCGTGGCGCAGCTCGCGGAGGTTGTGCCGCGCCTCCAGCTGGTCCTGGAACGCCCGCTCGAGGTCATGCTCCGCCGTCGCCGCCAGCTGGTGCTGCGCCAGCACCAGCGTCAGGCCCGTCGCGGCCGCCACGACCAGCATCATCGCCACCAGGAGCCTGGTGCGGAATCGGGCGACACTGGCGCGCGCGGGCATGGCGGATCAGGGCAGGTCCACCGTGAGGGTCCCGCCCTCCGTCAATTCCACCGGCCGCTCCCGCACGGTCCGGCTGTCGACCCACGCCTTCAGGACATACCGGCCCGCCGGCAGGCCGGTGAGGCGGAAGCGCCCGTCGGCCTCGGTCACGGCGAAATACGGCGTCGCCAGCACGAGGATCAGGCCCCGCATGTGCTCGTGGATGTCGCAGCGCAGCGTGACGAGCCCCGGGACGTCGAACACCTGCGACGGGACGGGCCGCTCGTCGGGCCGGTAGCGGCCGAGGTCGAAGCGCTTGGCCGGCGAGTACGAGAACACGTCGTGGTAGGTGTCGTCCAGGTTCGGGAACTCGACGCGAGTGCCCACCTGCACGGGCAGGAGCAGCGGCACGAAGGTGAGGTCCTTCTGGCTCATGGTCGCAACCGGCGCGACGGCCGGCGCGGGGAAGCGGCCCTCCAGGTAGACCACCGCGAGCGGCGGGTTGGTGGCGACCACCCCGCCCTTCGAGACCACCTCGTAGCGCTTGTTCACCACCGGCGCGCTTCGGGCCTTCGGCAGGGTCACGCGGCCCTCGATCACCGCGGCGGTGGCGGTGGCGGCGAGCGCGCCCGCGAGGAGGCAGAGCAGGATCGGCTTCATGAGGCGGTGCGGATGGTGTAGCCCACGGAACGGATGGTGTGGATCAGGGGCGCGGCAAACGCCGAGTCCACCTTCTTCCGCAGGCGGGTGATGAAGATCTCGACGGTGCGGGTGTCGTACTCGTGGTCCCGCTGCCAGACCCGCTCGCACAGCTCGGTGCGCGAGAACACCCGGCCGGGCTCCTGCATCAGCACCTGCAGCACGTCGAACTCCCGCGGCGAGAGCGCGACGTTCCGGCCGGCCCGGCTCACCCGGCGGCGCTGCACGTCCATCTGGAGATCCGCGACCTTCAGCAGGTCCGCCGCCGTCGGCGTCGCCCCGCGCCGGCCCAGCGCCTCGATCCGGGCCACCAGTTCGTCCAGCGAGAACGGCTTTGTCAGGTAGTCGTCGGCGCCCGCATTCAGCCCCTTCACGCGATGCTCGACGTCGCCGCGCGCCGTCAGGATCAGCACCCGGGCCGGGCACGCCGCGGCCTGGAGGCGCGCCAGCACGGTGAGCCCGTCCAGCGTCGGCAGGTTGAGGTCGAGCACGATCAGGTCGGGCGTCTCGGCCAGCGCCGCCTGCAGGCCCGCGGCGCCGTCGTGGCGCGCGCTGGCCAGGTGCCCGTGCCGGGTGAGCGCGCTGGTCACGTGGCGCGCCAGCTGAGGTTCGTCTTCGATGACCAGGATGCGCATAGGAGCAAGGGGACGGGGCCGCCGCGCCGCCGATCTTCAGCGGGGCGGGTTCAGTTGCAACCGCATCCGCTGCCGCCCACGCCCCGGCCGCCGCTGGCCGCCTCCCGCGAGAAATACACGTGCTCCGCCATCGCGGTCGCGAGCGGGTCCCGGTCGGGCCGCATCGCGTACCCGGCCAGCGTCGCCCGCTCCCACGGTTGGACGTTCACACCCGCGCAGCCAGCGAGCAGCACGGTCAGGAAAGCGAGACCCAGCAGGCGGATGCGGCGCATGTTCGGAAGCAGGTCAGGGTTTCTCCGCCAGCAGCGCCTCAACCTGGGCCCGGAGCTCCTGCTCGGTCGCGGCGCCGTGGAACCCGACGTGCACAAACCGCACGCGGCCGTCGCGGCCCAAGACGTAGGCGGTCGGCATGGTCGGCACCTTGACCGCCGCGACCAGCCGCTGCCCCACGTCGCGCACGGCCGTGAACGGCGGGTGCCACTTGCGGACGAAAGATTCAAATTCACCGGCGCGCTCGTCGACGCTCACCGCCACGATCACCAGCCCGCGGGCGGCATAGGCCTCGTGCAGGCGGGCGTACGCGGCGAACGACGCCTTGCAGGGCGCGCACCACGAGGCCCAGAAGTCGATGACGGCCACCTGGCCCGCCAGCGCGGGAACCGGGCCGGACAGCGCGGCGGGATTGAGGGCGGGGAACGACTGTCCCACCTCCAGCTCCGCCCGGAGCGGCAGGTGGAGGATGAGCAGCCCGAGGGCGAGGGCCGCGAAGCGCGGGACGGAAATGAAGCGGTGGTTCATGCGGGGGGATGGGGTAACGGGGTTCGGCCGGGGTTCACGGGGCGGCGACGTAATTGAAGAACGCCCGGGTCTGGGCGCGGGCGTTGGCGGTCACGAGGAGGCCCTCGGCGCCCGGACACGACTGGATGAACTCGATACCCTTGGGCACGCCCAGCACGAACGCGGTGGTGGAGAGCACGCCGGCCTGGAGGCACGTGCCGGCGATGACGTTCGCCTGAAGACAGCCGTTCGCCACGGGCCAGCCGGTCCGCGGGTCGATGATGTGGCCGTAGCGCTTGCCGTTGAGCGTGAAGCTGCGGAGGTAGTCGCCCGACGACGCGATGCCCCGGCTGCCATGCAGCGCGATGCTCATCGCCGGCCGGCCCGGCGTGGCGGGGTCCTCGATGCCGATGTGCCACGCCGGCCGCCCGGGCGGCGCCCCGAGCGCGCGGAGATCGTGGCCGAAGTCGACGAGCACGTCGCGAATGCCGTGGTCGAGCGCCAGCTGCGCCACCACGTCGACCGCGTACTCCTTGCCGAAGCCGCCAAAGTCGAGCGCCATGCCGGGCAGCGGGAGGAAGACCTTGCCCGGGGACCGCTGCACTTTCGTCCAGCCCACCAGCCGGCGGGCGTCGGCAATCTGCTGGATCGACGGGATCACCGGATTCGCCGCCTTGTAGTTCCAGAGCCGCAGGAGCGGCAGCGCCGTCGAATCGAGGACGCCCTGGGTCATGAAATGCAGCGTCTGGCAGAGCTGGAGCATCTGCTCCATCTCCGCGTCCACCGCCACCCAGTCCCGACCCGCCGCCTCGTTGATGCGGCTGACGAGGCTGTCGGCCCGGAACCGCGAGTACTTCGCCTCGAACGCCTGCACCCACGCGACCGCGGCACGCTCGAAGCGCTGCGACAATGACGCATCCGCGCTCGCGTACTGGACCTCGCAGGTCGTGCCGAGCGCGGCAAAGGTCAGGCGGCGCAGCGGGCCCGCCGGCGTGGTTGAGGCCGCGGGCGCGGGGGGCGGGCGCTGGGATTGGGAGATCAGAGCCATGGGATCACCAGGTAAGCTTGAGTCCGAGGGTCACGATGGTGGCCACCGGGTAGACGTATGGCGAGGTCGCGCCGTCACGTCCATGCATCTCGTATCTTTCCACCGCCGCATCCAGCTGCCAGTTCGCCGCGAGGTCGACCACGGCCTTCAGGCCGTACTGGTAACTCCGGAAGGCCGACAGGCGGTAGTCCGCCGAATAGAATGGTCCCGCCGGATTCAGCTGGTACGTCGGCGTGAAGGTCGCGCCGGTGAGGGTCACGACGTAAAAATCCGCCGCCGTCTGGTCATACCAGCGGACCGACGGCACCAGCGTGAGCCGCGCGCCGCACGACTGGAACCAGGCGAACTCGGCGGTGTGGGCGGTCGTGCCAAAGGTGTCGCGGTAGAAACGGTAGCTCGCCTCGAGCGCGCCGCCCCACTCCGGGACCGCGCGATTGAGCGAGCCGAGCAGGGTCCACTTGGAACGGTGATCAGGCCGGTTCTCCGGAAAGTCGAACGGCAGGACGATCCCCGGCAGAATCTCGATGCGTTTTTCTACGAGCCGGTACGGGTCACCGAGATAGCCGGTGCTGCGGCCGAACCCGAGGTTGACACTGGCCGAGGTCCGCGGATCGAGGAGCTGGGTGACACCCGCGACGAAGTCGAGCCCGCGCTTTTTCGCGACCGTCCGCAGATAGCGGATGGAAACGTCATCGTCGGTCCCGGCCAGGCCGAGCAGGAGCGTCGTGTTCTTCTGGTTGAAATCCGTCCGGGTGTTGAGCGACCAGCCGTTCGAGACGTAGTCGCTCTCGCGGCTGTTGGCGAAGCCGAGTGCGACGTTGACCGCCGGAAGCTGGTGCGCGACTTCGGTGCTCCAGGCCTTGCGGCGCTCGGTGAGCTGCGAGAGCGGCACCGGGCCGCCGGGCGTGGCGGGCGGCTGGCCGTTGGGGGTGGCGCCGGCGATGGCGTCGATCACGCCCTGCACCTTGACGTGCCAGTCGGTCCCGAGGTCCTGCTCCACCCACCCGTACTGGGCGCGGACCGCAATGCGGCCACCGGCCTCGCGGTAGTCCTGGTACTTGTAGGCGACGGAGTCCTCCGCGCGGGCGGGCCGGGGCAGGCACCATGCCAGCACGGTGGCGACGAACGCCGTGCGGGTGATGGTGGGTCGTGCAGTCATGCCTCCGGGGGTCCACCGATGGCCGACCCGGCCGAGTGAGGCGAAAACAGGATCGTAACAAAACAGTTAGATTAACCTCGGAAGAAGGCCGCTCACAGGAAGCCGCTCACAGGAGCAGGGAACGGAGCGTTGGGCCGGAGGCGGGGGTGCTGCGGGGCCGGTCGGTTTGGCGGAGGTTCTTTAACCACGGATTTCGTCGATTTTGGGGGAGAAGACGGGCGATGCTTCGCTGACGGCACACCGACTAGCGTCGCTGCGCCGTCAGCGAAGCGGGTTCGAGGAGACCCGGCATTGGTTGGACCGGGTCGTATCCGATGGCCGAGCGGACCTAGCGTGGCGCGCAGCGCAACGCGACGGTCCGCGAGGAATCGCCCGTCTTCTCCACCCAAATCCACGAAATCCGTGGTCAAACCACCCGAGCCCTCCAAGGAGGTCAGCCACCGATAGCCACTCCGCCCAAACCTCCGTTCCCTCCGTTTCCTCCTGTGAAACCCGTCCCCCGTCAGCTCAACGGATAAGCTCAACCGACGAGACCCGGAGTGAGGCGTTCAGCTGGGCCGGGCTGGCGCGGTCGGCCTGCAGGCTGAACTGCTCGATGCCGACATA
>CAZUQB010000062.1:0-9794 GCA_964622405.1 uncultured Opitutaceae bacterium
AGCGCGCGTACTACGAGCGCCTCGGCTGCTTCCAGCACAATAATCCCGGCATCAACGATCTCGGCAAGGACGTGCTGTTCGACCTCGTCCCGCAGTCCTACGGCGTCCTCGCGACCCAGCGCTTCGACCGCAATGTCTTCCCGCGCCTCGCCCGGCTGCTCCGGGACCTCGCGAAGCTGCAGGCGAAGACCGCCGGCGAGCCCGCGGTGCAGGCCGTGTTCACCGACCTGCTCGACCGCGCCCGGGCCTACCGCGCGTGGTGCGGCTCGCTCCGCACGGTCTGCGCCTGGTGCGCCCATGTCCACGGCTACCTGAACAGCACGACCGCCCCCGCCCGCCGCCGGCACGAGCAGGCGCTGCAGGAGGCGATCGACTTCGAGCTCGCCAACACCGCGGACCTCATCGCCCTCCTCGAGGGCGCGCAGACCGAGGTCATGGCGCTCTCCGCCACCGCCAACAACACGTTCTTCTACGGCGAGAACCTGCCCGCGCTCCTGCGCGAGAAGATCCGCCTCATGAAGAAATACCGGCACCGCCAGCCGCGCATCGACCGCGACATCCTGTGGCGGCCGATCCCGGGTTCGCAGTGGCCGAAGTTCGACTGACGCGGGGTGTCAGTCGAATTTCAGGAGTTGGAAGATCGAATGCCTAGTCCGAGCGGCGCAGGTATTCCATCTCCCAACTTCCACCTCCCATCTGCTATTCCTATCCGCCGCGGACTTTCCGGCGGAATTCCGACGGGGTCGCGCCGGTGATCTGCTTGAAGACCTTCGAGAAGTGGAACACGTCGCAGAACTGGAGTTCCTCCGCGAGCTGCTTGAGCGTGTGGTCGCCGTGGTAGATCGCCGACTGGGCGCGCTCGATCCGCTTGCGCTTCTGGAACTGGCCCGGTGAGACGCCCGTGCGCGCCGTGAACTGCTTCCGGAAGTTCTCGTAGCTGAGCCCGACCATCCGCGCCACCTGCTGCGGGGTCACCCAGCCCTTCGCATCCATGCCCGCCAGCAGGCGCTGGCTGTCCTCGAGCCACAGCCGGTCGGCCGGGTCGCGGCTGTCCGTGTCGCGGAGCGCCAGCAGCGCGCCCAGCGTGCCGAGGAACCGGCCGAGCGTGCGCAGCGCGGCGGCGCGGCCGTGACCCTTCTCCGGCCGGACCGTCTCCTCGAGTTGACGTGCCCAGAAGTCGACCGGCTCCGCGCGCCACACCGGCCGCGCCGGGTCGAGCAGGCCCGCCTTGCGCCACAGGTCGAACTGCGGGCCGGCGAACACGAAGTACAGGTGCCGCCAGGAGGTCCCGGGATTCGGCCCGTAGGCATGGCCAAGTTCCGGGAAGATCAGCGCCACATCGCCCGTCGCGAGGTCGCGCCGGACCCCGCGCACGTCGGCGTAATAACCCTGCGCCGCCACCATGTAGACCAGCGCGTAGCTTCCCAAAATACGCATGGCTCCGGGATCAATGCCCGGATTGTCCTGCAACGCGCCCGCCAGTTGCACGCCGCCAGCCTGTGTCAGAAGTGGGCTTTCCAGCCATGGTTGCGCACGAAAAGTCTCAAGATAAGCCATGCTGATCCCATAAATTACATGCCTTTTCCCACTTCAACTATTTTGTGCATGGCGCCCCCCGTGTATGTTCGACGGGTGAGCACCGCCACCTTTCCCCAGATCCATTCCTACGGCCACGCGCTCGACATGAGCGAGGACAAGTTCGGCCGGCTGCGCGACTCGTCGGACGCCGCCACGGACTTCGTGGAGCTGCGGCGCCGGTTCGCGGCGGACGGCTACCTCTACATGAAGGGCTACCTCGACCGCGACCAGGTGCTCGAGGCCCGGGCGAGCCTGACCGAGCGGCTGGCGGCGGCCGGTGCGCTGGACCCGGCGTACCCGCACATCGAGGCCATCGCGCGCCAGGATTCCGGCTATCTCTTCAAGCCCGACCTCACGACCGGGAACGAGCGGGTGCAGCGGCTCCTGTACTCCGGCCGGCTCACCGATTTCTACCGGCAGTTCTACGGCGAGGACATCCGCCACTATGACTTCACGTGGCTGCGCGCGATCGGCCCCGGCAAGGGCACCAACCCGCACTGCGACCTGCCGTACATGGGCCGCGGCACGCACCAGCACATGACCTGCTGGCTGCCGTACGGCGACGTCTCGTACGAGCTCGGCGGGCTGATGATCCTCGAGGGCTCGTTCAAGCGCATGGATCTCCTGCAGAACTACGTGTACCGGGACGTCGACGCGTACTGCGAGAACAAGCCGGCCGACGTGGCGAAGGTGAAGGACGGCAAGTGGACCTTCACGGGCACGCTCTCGCACAACCCGCCCGCCGTCCGCAACAAGTTCGGCGGCCGCTGGCTGACGACGGAGTACGAGGCCGGCGATTTCCTGACCTTCGGCATGTTCCTGGTGCACGCCTCGCTCGACAACCGCACCGAGAACCGGCTCCGCATCTCGAGCGACACGCGCTACCAGCGCGCGTCCGAGCCGATCGACGAGCGCTGGATCGGCGCGAACCCGCCGGCGCACGGCCCGAACGGCAAGCGCAACCTGATCTGCTGACGAGGCGGACCCCGCCCCAGGCCACCGTCCCCTCGCCTGTTCCCTGCCCTCCGGCCTTTCCGATTTCCGCTCTCCCGATCCCGGCGTTCCCAACTTCCCGTTCCCCGATGTCCACCCCCGCCACCTCCGCCCGTCCCGCGCCGACCGCCGCCGGCCGCATGGCCGCCGTCAACGAGATGACGCGCCTCCTGCGCCTGCTCTTCGAGGTCGAGCGCGAATTCGTGCGCACCGCCTCGACGTTGGTCTATCGCGTCGGCGAGCCGGAGCTGAAATACCTGGTCTGCCAGCATGTCTGGGAGTCGGCCGGCCACGCGCGCTTCCTGCGCGAGCGCGGCCGCGAGCTCACTTCTTTCGGCACGAGCGAGACGGTCCGCGACCCGATCCGGCGGATCTTCACCGAGGCCGTCGGCAGCAACCAGGCGGACCCGCTGGTGATCGCCGCCGGCTTCTACGAGGTCCTGAAGCCCGCGCTGCTCGCCGCCTACCGCCACTACCTCAAGGTCACCGATCCCCTCGCCGACTGGCCGTCGAAGAAACTCGTCGAGGAGTTCATCGCCGACGAGGAGCGCCACCTGCGCGAGGTCGCGCCCTACCTGCGCGGCGTCGACGCCCGCGAGTGGAAGCTGCACCTGCTCCAGGCGCTCGACGACCTCGGCGGCTGGCTCGGCCAGGACACCCGTCTCCCGCTGGCCGCCGGCTACGTCTGGCAGCACGAGCAGACCCCGTTCACCCATCCCGCCACCTGCAACCGCGGCCAGTACCCGGTGTGCTCGAGCGTGTTCGGCTTCGACCCGCAGGAGGACCCGATCGTCCGCCCGTGGCTGGTCGACCCGCAGACCGACGCCCGCGTCATCCGCCTGATGGTGTACGTCTGGCTGATGATGGAAATGGACGCGATCGACTACCTCGCGACCGTGTTCTTCGACACGCCGAACGCGCCGTTCGACCTGCACTACGACCTGGCCCGTCACCTGTGGGACGAGTCGCGGCACAGCCAGTTCGGCTTCCGCCAGCTGCCCAAGCTCGGCGTCGACCTCCTCACGGTCGAGCATTCGCTGGACCTCTACAACATCCTCGTCCAGATGCCGCCGCACGAGCGGTACGCGATGATGACGATGGAATTCGAGGCCAACAGCTTCCCGACGAAGGCCACCGTGATGGACCGCGTGCGCGAGCTGAACGATTTCGAGGCCGACACGCTCCTGGCCTTCGACCGCAACGACGAGCAGAACCACGTCCGCTACGGCCACCGCTGGCTGCCGGAGATGATGGCGATGTTCGGCGAGACGCGCCCGACGGAGGAGTTCGTGAACGCGACGCGCGGGAAGTTCACCCGGCTCGCCGGCCTGTACGGCGGGCGGACCCCGCACTCGCTCCCGCGCGAGCGGCGGCTGACCGGGGAGAAGATCCGCCGGCTGGCCGGCGTGGCCTGACGCCGGCCCGCGGCCGCCGCTGAACGTTCGCGGCGGCCTGAATGTTCGGAGGGTCACCGCTTGAAACGCGGGGGGGCCTGCCCTTTCCTGCCCTCGGATGCCAGCCCTACTCCCGCGCGGGTTGCTCCTGGCCTGCCTGCTGGCCGTCACCGCCCGCGCCTCCAGCCTCGTCTCGGTCTCGACCACCCCGCTTTCGTCGGCGGACGTCGCCACGCGGCCGGCGGCGGTCCCCGCGGAGTACACGCTGCAGGCCACCACCTTCCCGCTGGGCGTGCCGCTGCACGGGACGGTCCTGCCGAGCCTGGCGCCGGATCTCACGCCCCTGACCGCGGCCGTGCAGGACAACTCGCTCTACGTGCTCGCCCGCGCGGCCGGCGGCGGCTCGATCCTGCTGCGCCGGGGACCCGGCGGCTGGGAACCCCGGTCTGCGCCGCCCGCCGCGGTCTACCCCGCGGCCCTCGTCGTCGGCCAGTCCCACCTGTTCTTTCTGCAGCCGGATGCCGCCGCCGGCCGCATCCGGTTGCTGACCTACCACGCCATCACCGACACCTGGGCCGAGCTCGGCGCCTGGCCGGGAGCGGGCGAGATCACCTCGGTCCGCGGCACCGCGGACGGGTGCCTGGTGCAGGCGCGCGGTCCCGACGGCGCGCCACTGGCCTGGAACGTCACCCTGACGGCGCCCAAGCGGTCGCTGGGCTGGATCGACTGGTCGATCATCCTGGTGTACTTGGCCGGCTCGGCCGCGGTCGGCCTCTATTTCTACGCCCGGTCCAAGAAGCAGGACAACGCCGACTTCTTCCTCGGCGGGCGCAGCATTCCGTGGTGGGCGGCCGGCGTGAGCCTCTATGCGACCGGCACCAGCGCGATCAGCTACATCGCGATCCCGGCGAAGTCGTACGCGACGAACTGGCTGTATTTCGCCGCCAACCTGGTCGGACTTTTCGGCACGGTGTTCACTGCCGTGTGGGTCGTGCCGCTCATCCGCCGGCTGAACCTGATGTCGGTGTACCAGTACCTCGAGCTGCGGTTCCACCCGAACATCCGGGTCCTGAGCAGCGCGATCGCCATCATCCTCCAGCTGGGCGGACGCATGAGCATCGTCCTGTTCCTGCCCTCGCTGGCCATGTCGGCCGTCACCGGCGTCGGGGTGATCCCGAGCATCCTGATCATGGGCGTGGTGACGATCCTCTACACGGCGCTCGGCGGGATGCGCGCGGTGATCTGGACCGATTTCATCCAGGCGTTCGTGATGCTGGGCGGCGCGTTCTACGCCATCGGCTACATCGTCCTGCACGTCCCGGGTGGCGTCGGCGGCTTCCTGCGCACGGCGGCGGCGGACCAGAAATTCCGGACCTTCGACTGGAGCTTCGACCTCACGCAGGCGACGGTCTGGGGGTTCCTGCTCGTGACGATCCTCGGGGTGCTGACCTATCCGCAGGACCAGGTGATGATGCAGCGCGTGCTGGCGACCAAGTCCGACCGCGAGGCCGGTTGGTCGATGTGGACCCTCGCGGCCATCGTGGCGCCGGGCAGTCTCACGTTCTTCGGCATCGGCACCGCGCTCTACGTCTATTACAAGGCGCACCCGGAGCGGCTGAATCCGCTGCTGCCGACCGACTCGGTCTTCCCGCAGTTCATCGCGGGCGAACTGCCCGTCGGGGTCACGGGCCTGATCATCGCCGGCATCTTCGCCGCCTCGATGTCGACCCTCGCCAGCTGCATCAACAGCGTGGCGACGCTGGTCTCGGTGGATTTCTACGAGCGGTACGCGCGGAACCCGACGCCGGAGCGCAGCGTGCGGCTGGCGGAGTGGATGACCCTGGTCGGCGGCGCGATCGGGGTCGGGGCGGCGGTGCTGCTCGCGCTGGTCGACATCCAGTCGGCCCTGGACAAGTCCTACGAGCTGACCTTCCTGTTCGGCGGCGGCTTCGCGGGCTGCTACGCGCTGGGCATGTTCACCCGGCGGGCGAACTGGCAGGGCGCCGCCGTGGGCGTCGGCGCCAGCATCGTCATCACCCTCATCGCCTGGGCGTGCCACCTGGTGCATCCCTACTTCTACTCGGTCATCGCGATCGCGAGCTGCATCCTCGTGGGCTACGCGGCGAGCTTCTGTTTTCCGCCACCGTCGCAGTCGCTGCTCGGCCTGACGGTGTTCACCCCGCGCCCGGCCCCGTCCCCGGCCTGACGATTTTCCTCCTTTTTCCCGCCCATCCACCCTTTCCTCACCACCCCCATGAAAACGTATCGCGCAGTCATCGTCGGCACCGGCGGCATCAGCGAGGCACACGTCCGCGCCGTCGAAGCCACGCAGGGCCGGGTCACGCTGGTCGCGGCCTGCGACATCGACGCGGGCCGGGCCCGCGCCTTCTGCGACCGGTTCAGGATCCCGACGGCGCACACCGACTACCCGGGCATGCTCCGGGCCGAGCGGCCCGACCTCGTGCTGATTGCCGCGCCCCCGGGCCTGCACGCCGACATGAGCATCGCCGCGATGGAGGCCGGGGCCTGGGTGCTCTGCGAGAAGCCGCTGTGCGCCTCGCTGGCCGAGTTCGACCGGATCGCGGCCGCGGAGCAGCGCACCGGCCGCCGCACGGCCTGCGTGTTCCAGATGCGGTTCGCCTCGTCGAACCGGCACGTCCGGTCGCTGCTCGCCTCCGGGCAGCTCGGCCGCCCGCTGGTCGCGGTCTGCCACACGCTCTGGTACCGCGACGCCGCCTACTACGCCGTGCCGTGGCGCGGCAAGTGGTCCACCGAGCTCGGCGGGCCGACCATGAGCCAGGGCATTCACGCCATGGACCACATGCTCAACCTGCTGGGCGACTGGACGGAGATCCGGGCGGTGGCGGACACGCTCTACCACAAGATCGAGGTCGAGGACGTCTCGATGGCCCTGGTGACGTTCGCCAACGGCGTCCGCGCCTCGTTCGTCAACAGCGTGCTCTCGCCGCGGCAGGAGACCTACCTCCGCCTCGACTGCGAGCATGCGACCGTGGAACTCACGCACCTTTACGCCTACAAAGGGGAGAATTGGAAACTCACCCCCGCCAACCCGGAAACCGCCGCCGGCCTCCAGGCCGCGTGGAATGCCTTCCCGCCCGACGTGGGCTCGACCCATGGCGCGCAGCTGATCGAGCTGGTCGGGAACATGGACGCCAACACGATGCCGCTGACCAGCGGGCCGGAGGCGCGCCGCACGCTGGAGTTCCTCACCGCGATCTACAAGTCCGCCTACACCGGCACCGCCGTCACCCGCGGCTCCATCCAGCCCGGCGACTCGTTCTACACCCAGATCAACGGCGGCCGGGCGCCCAAGCGGCAGAAGGGCTGAGGCTGGGTCCCGGCCCCGGGACCCTCTCCCGGGGCGCGTCAAGCGGGATATGACCAAGATGCCACTCCTCTTGGCTTTTCTCCGCGGCTGATCATCCTACAACTCCCGCCGTCGGGCCACCCGGCCCCGTCCATGTCCCAACCCTCCTCCAATCCCCTCGAAGCGCGCAACCTCGCGGCCTACGTCTGGGCCGCGCGCGGCCGGTTCAAGGGCGGCGTGACGCTCGCGATGCTCCGCAGCCTGGCGGCGGCGCCGTGCACGCTGCTGATCCAGTGGATCGTCGACAAGCCGCTCAAGAACGGCGACGTCGGGGGCGTCATCAAGTACAGCCTGTGGTTCGTGCTGTGCCTCGTGCTGCACTACGGTTTCTCGGTCTGGGGCGCGAACTCGATCGCGAAGACCATGGCCGAGCTGCTGGTCGAGATGCGCAGCCGCATCTTCTTCCGCCT
This sequence comes from uncultured Opitutaceae bacterium, assembly GCA_964622405.1. Classification (GTDB taxonomy): domain Bacteria; phylum Verrucomicrobiota; class Verrucomicrobiia; order Opitutales; family Opitutaceae; genus Opi-474. The sequence continues at coordinate 7,764 of CAZUQB010000062.1, forward strand.
GCAGTTCCTCAGCTTCAGCTACCTCGACGGCCAGAAGACGGGCCGGCTGCTGTCGAAGTACGCGTTCGACACGCAGAAGATCGAGGGCCTGCTCACCGCCGTCCTGAACCAGCTGCTGCCCAACCTGCTCATGGGCGTGTGCATCCTCTGCATCCTGGCCTGGATGAACTGGGTGCTGCTGCTCGTGCTGCTCGTGGCCATCCCGATCTACGCCACGGCCAAGTACCTTTTCTTCAGCCACATTCAGCGCGCGAACAACGAGAACCGGATCGCCCAGGAGAAGCTCACCGGCGCCGCCTCCGAGTTCATCTCCGCCCTGCGCCTGGTCCGCAGCTTCGGCGAGGAGGCCCAGGTGGAGCGCGAGCTCGACCGCAGCAGCGAGACGTTCGCCCGCAGCCGGGTCGCCCAGTCGTACGTCAACGCCCTGTTCGGCACCTACGTCTACGTCGGCATGCAGCTGCTGTCGCTCATCGTCATCGCCGGCGGCTCGATCCTCGCGATCAAGGGCAGCATCTCCATCGGCACGCTCTTCGCCTTTATGGCCGGCTTCGGCTACATCCTCTCCCCGGTCCACATGTTCATCGGCCTCAGCGAGCCCTACTTCAACGCGCAGGAGGGCTACGCCAGCATCAAGGAGCTGATCGACTCGCGCTACGTCGAGACCTGGCACGGCAAGCGCCGCGAGGAGCGCATCCGCGGCGACCTGTCCTACGAGAACGTCTCCTACTTCTACCCGTCCGCCCCGGAGAAGATGGTGATCCGGAACCTCAATCTCTCGATCCGGCCCGGCGAGCATGTGGCGTTCGTCGGCCCCTCCGGCTCGGGCAAGAGCACCCTCGCCAACCTCCTCCTCGGCCTCTACGCGCCGTCGTCCGGCCAGATCCTCATCGACGGCGTGCCGCAGTCGGAATGGGACATGCGCTGGATCCGCCGCCAGCTCGCGGTCGTGATGCAGGACAGCATCCTCCTGTCCGGCACGGTCGGGGACAACATCCGGTTCGCCAAGCCCGACGCCACCGACGCCCAGGTCCGTGAGGCCGCCCGCCTCGCCAACGCCGAGGAGTTCATCAACCGCATGCCCGAGGGCTACAAGACCGCCGTCGGCGAGCGCGGCGTCGCCCTGTCCGGCGGCCAGCGCCAGCGCATCGCCATCGCCCGCGCCATCCTGCGCAACCCGCCCGTGCTCATCCTCGACGAGGCGACGTCGGCCCTCGACTACGAGAGCGAGCGCCTGATCCAGGAGGCCCTCGACCGCCTCTCCGAGGGCCGCACCGTCATCACCATCGCCCACCGCCTCAGCACCATCCGCAATGCCGACCGCATCGTCGTCCTCCGCGAGGGCGTGATCGTCGAGCAGGGCAGCTACCGCGAGCTGGTCCAGCTGGGCGGGGTGTTCGCCGAGCTCATCGCGGCCCAGGCCGGCGACGCCGAGTTCCTCGAGGCGTGATTTGACGGCACCTGCGCCGCCGCGGCTTGTCCCAGCGACCCATCCCGTTCATGCTTTTCCCCATGAAGAACCTCCTCCCCTGCCTCCTCCTGTTCGCCGCCGCCGCCGTCGCCCAGACCCCGCCGCCGGAGACCTTCCCCGGGGTCAAGGCCGTGATGTCGGCGGAGGACTTCGCGCGGTCGGGCCTGTCCGCCCTGACCCCCGACCAGCTCGGCATCATCGATGCCGCCATCATCCGCCACTACACGCGCACGGTGAAGACCGCCGCGACGCAGCAGGCCTCCGAGATCGTCCAGCAGAGCCAGGCCGCCGAGTCCGAGCGCAAGCAGTCGTTCCTCTCGAAGTTCGGCATCCCCGACCTCGGCGACGACTGGCAGAGCCGGCCCTCGCTCAAGGCCAAGTGCACCGGCTGGGTCAGCGGCAACGCCTTCAAGCTTGAGAACGGCCAGGTCTGGGAGGGCTTCGAGCCCATCACCGTCGATGTCGAGGGCAAGGACATCGAGATCCAGGCCCGCCCGAACGGCCAGTTCTGCCTCTACGTCGACGGCGAGAACACGACCCTGCGCGTGCACCGGATCAAGTGA
>CAZUQB010000063.1:0-9745 GCA_964622405.1 uncultured Opitutaceae bacterium
CGCGCTCGTCGAAGCCGCCGAGCTGGCGGTACAGGTCGGTGCGGGTCAGCAGGCAGGCGCCGGTGACGGCGGAGACGTTGCGCGCCGCGTGCGGCAGGAACAGGTAGCCGAAGTCATCCTTGGGCTGGCCGAAGAAGATGGCGTGGGCGAGGCCGCCCTGCGGGCCGACCCAGATGCCGGCGTGGTTGAGCGTCTCGTCGGGGTGGAGGAGCCGGGCCCCGACGACGCCGACGCCCCGGACGGTGGACCAGCCGACGAGGTCCTCGAGCCAGCCGGGCGCGAGGGCCTCGATGTCGTTGTTGAGGTGGAGGACGAGCGGCGTCTCGGCGGCGGCGGTGCCGAGGTTGACGAGGCGCGAGTAGTTGAACGGCGCCGCCGCGCTGCCGGTGCGCAGCACGCGGCAGGGGACCGCCGGGTTCCGCTCCAGCCGGTCGAGCAGCTCGAGGGCCTGCGGCTCGGTGGAGCCGTCGTCGACGACAATGAGCCGGACGTGCCGCCAGTCGACGGTCCGCTCGAGGGAGGCGACGCACTTGGCGAGGAGCTCGGCGCGGTTCTTGGTCGGGATGACGATCGTGACCGGGTGCTCGGCCAGCAGCGCCGGGTCCCACTGGAGCTGGTGGAGGCAGAGCGCGTGCTCCTTCATCAACGGGGGCAGGAAGGCGGTGGCGCGCAGCCCGCGGCGCTGGGTGGCGTCGTTGATCGCGCGGCGCGCGGCGTCGAACAGGTAGCCCTTCTGGTCGCCCTTGCTGGCGGTGCTCTGGGCGTGGGCGCGCCAGTGGTAGCCGATGTACGGGACGTGCACGATCCGGTCGTCGCGCATCCGCTCGACGCAGCGGAGGATGAGGTCGATGTCCTGGGCGCCCTCGTACCCGAGCCGGAGGCGGCCCGCGGCGTGCACGATGCTCGCGCGGATCACCGTGAGGTGGTGCGTGTAGTTGTGCGTGAGCGCCATCTCGGGGCTCCAGTCGCCCTTGAACTGCGGATCGAAGTGGCGGCCGGCCTCGTCGATCTTGTCCTCGTCGGTGTAGAGCATCTCGGCGTCGGGCCGGGCGGCGATGGCCTCGGCGACGTGGAAGAGCGCCGCGGCCGGGAGGACGTCGTCGTGGTCGACGAACGCGATGAACTCGCCCGTGGCGAGCTCGAGCGCCGAGTTGGTGGCGGCGGAGATGTGGCCGTTGGCGGGCCGGACGACGAACTTGATGCGGGGATCCTGGCGGGCCGCGTCCGCGAGCAGCTTGCGCACGTGGGCCTGCGGCGAGGCGTCGTCGGCGACGCAGAGCTCCCAGTGCGGGTAGAGCTGGCCGCGGACGGAGTCGATCAACTCGGTCAGGAATGCGGCCGGGGTGTTGTAGGCGGGGACCACGATGCTGATCTTCGGGCCCGTCTTGGCCAGGGCCGCGGCCTGCTTCGACAGGTAGGCGGCGAGCCGCGGGGTGATCCGGTTGTGGTTCGTCCACAGCGTGTACGGGTCCTGCTCCTGCCACGGGGTCGGCGTGGCGGCGGGCTTGGTGCCGCGGATCATCTTCTCGGCGAGCTTCCGCCGGGTGAGGCGCACCTCGCGCCAGAAGTCCGGCCAGCTCTCGACCTCGATGCCGCCGGCGAGGATACCGCGCAGGAAGCCCCAGACGCAGCGCGCGAACTTGGCCTCCGCGAAGATGGCGATCGGGCCGGAGTTCTCGTCAATCTTGTTCAGGAAAATCCGCTTGGACCGGAGCAGCTGGCGCGGGCCGTCCGGGTACTCGACGAAGATCTTCAGGCACGCCGGGCTGAAGTTGGCCGGCCGCACGTCGACCAGTCCGTAGAAGGCGGAGCGCAGCGCCTGGGGAAAGTCGGGATTGTGCCGGAGCACGTCCTCCCGCTCCTTGCCCCAGATCAGGCGGTTCTCATTGACGGCCCCGACGGTGGCGACGAGCCGCGAGATGGTCCGGCTCATCGAGAACGCCCAGCCGCTCACGCGGAATTTCTCGTAGTGGGCGTTCACCCAGTCCTGCGGCAGGTCCAGGAAGCCGACGAGGTCGTTCTCCGGCTTCATCTCGGTGGTCTGCACCGTGATCTCGCCGAGCACGCGGCGGGCCTCGCGCATCATCACCGCATGCGGCTCGAAGTGAAAGTGGCGGTAGAGGTAATAGAGGCTCTCCGCGACCAGCTCCGAGCGGAGCACCGGCCGGGGCCGGCGCGGCGGCAGCTCGGTGCCGCCGGTCGTGAGCTCCGTCCGGAAGAACTCCGCCCAGACGTTGCCCGGCCGCAGCGTCTCCAGCGCCAGGGTCCGGGCTCCCAGCCACGGCCGGACCGTCACGCGAAAGCCGGACCGCCGGGCGACCAGGCCGCCCTTGAAGTACTCCTCCAGGTCGGGCCGGTCGAGGCCCATGATCCCGTAGGTGATGACGCCGTCGAGCCGGGCCCGGACATCGGTCAGCTCCTCGCCGTTCTTTGCGTGGACCCAGCCGCGGATATCGAGGGTGGGGGCCGAAACCTGCCAGTGGCCGGGCTGGTCGATGTGGGAATGGAAGGCGTCGTGCTCGGACATCTCGCGGGTGGGAATTGGAGAGGAGAACGGTTCGCCCGGACCGGGTAAAGCCGGTTTTGTCGCGGGCTTACCGCAGGTTCACGCCACCCCAGACTCCCCAGGTGTAGCTGATGTTGCCCTGGCGGCCGGGCAGCGTCCGCAGGACCAGCCGGCCGGTCGCGCCGCGGGGCAGCGCGACCGAAAGATGGTGAAACCCGCGGTCCGCGGGCAGGTCCCGGGGATTCAGGAACTGCTCGAACAGCGTGGTCCGGCCCCCGGCCGCACTCACGAGATCGACCTGGAACCGTATCCCAGCCGGCCCCGGGTTCTTCTCGTAGGCGTCCGGCAGCACGCCAAAATCCGCGTCCAGCTGGCGGGCGCCGGGCGGCAGGTCGAAGATCACGTCCGTCGGCGAGTGGGCGTTGAAGACCCGCCGGCCCTCCATCACGCTCACCGCGACGCCGTAGGGGACCACCACCTCGACCGGCGCCGGCTGCATCATGTCGAACAGCGAGCGGTCGGGCAGCTGGCTGACCAGGAGGCGCTGGAGCCGCACGCCCGGGATCTCCTGATGGGTCGCCGCCAGGGTGAACTCGCGGGCGTTGACGGCCGCGAGCGCGCGCGAGGCCTCGCCGGCCAGCCGCGGCGCCAGGTAGATCTCGGCCTGGGCGGAGGTCAGCAGCGGGGCGTCGCCCAGCTGCAGGGACGCGGCGAGCTGCCGCAGGAATTCCCCGTACTGGCGCGCATCGCCGTAGGCGACCAGCGCGGTGATTTTCCCGGGCGGCAGCCGCCCGATCACCGCGTTGCGGCGGTCGTGGTCCTGCGTGTAGCGGTTCGCGACCATGATCACGCGCCGGCCGGAGAAGTACGGCACGACCGGGTTCCACTCGAGGCCGTAGATCAGGATCACGTCGTCCGGCGCCGTGGTGGCGGCGAGGATCCGCGCGAGCTCAGGCGGGGCCGGCCGGGCGGGCGCCTGGATGAGGTTGTAGCTGCGGGTGAAGGCGAGGGCCTCCCAGCCCAGGCAGGCCGCGACGACGAGCCACGCCAGGGCCGCCGGGAGCGCCCGCATGTCGAGGAGGCGCGACCAGCCGACGGCCAGCAGGCCCAGCAGGAACAGGCCGGTCGTGTAGAAATAGTAGTCGTGGACGAGGTAGAGATTGGCGAACAGGAGCGGGCCCGCGAAAAAGCCGGTGGCGAGCAGCAGGGCGATGCGCCACCAGGCACGGCCGGCGAGCAGTCCCGCCGCGAGCGCGGCCGCGACGAGGGCCGGCGGCAGCACGGACTCGCCCGCGATGCCGAGGATCCGGATCCAGTACGCGGGCGACAGTCGCTGGGCCAGCGTGCCGAACGTGAATTCGTGCAGCTCGCCGGAGGCGAGGAAGGCTGAAAGCAGGTTGGCGACCTTGATCGCGTCGCTGTAGCGGACCCACGCCGTGCCGAGGAGCACGGACGGAATGGTCGTGACGAGGCCGCGCGCCAGGATGGACCGCGCCGCGGCCCACCGCGTGGCCGGCTGCGACCAAGCGGCGCCAATGCGCCGGAGCGTCCAGGCGGCGGCGACCGCCAGGAACACCATGTAGGTCGTGACCTTGGCCAGGCCGGCGCCCGCGCCGAGCAGCAGGGCGGCCGCGAGCCAGCCCCGGTGTCCGCGGTCGACGCCGCGCAGGTAGGCGAGCAGGAACCACGCGCTGAGGCAGAGCGCGGTGGACTCGATCATCACGGCCCGCGAATAGAACAGGTAGAGCGGCGAGACGAGGAGGGCGGCGAGCCACAGCCAGCGGCGATGCGGCGGCTGCGGGAGATCGCGGAGGAGGAGGAACAGCGCGGGCAGGGCGAGGTAGAAGAACGCCAGCGAGGTCAGGCGCGACGCCGGATCGACGGGCAGGCCCGAGACCCGGGCGAACGCCGCCGCGCAGGTCTGGAACAGCGGGAATTCCATCGGCGCCGACCACGGCGGGCCGAACAAAGGGAGCGGGTACGCGAGCGACCAGCCGTCCCGCGCCAGGTACTCCACGGTCATCGCGGTCTGCGCCTGCCGGAATTCGTGGCCCTCGAGGATGTTGTTCCGCCAGCCGTGGCTGGAGAACCAGACATTGAGCGCGGCGCACACCGCGAAGGCGGCGAGGCACAGCCGGCGCTCGAGGTGCTCGCGGGCGGTCATTTGAGCTCGACCTTGCCCCAGTACGCCCAGCCGCACGCGATGCTGTTCGTCGGCCCCGGCAGCGTGCGGAGCGAGAGATGGCCGGCGGCATGGTCCGGCAGCGTGACGTGCAGCAGCTTCTCGCCGCGGTCCCCCGGCACCCGGCTCGGGCTCAGGTACGAGCTGTAGAGCGTGCGGCGCGAACCGTCAGGCGAGTAGAGCTCGACCCGGAACTCCACGCCTTCGGTCGCATTGGTCCCGGTGTACGCCGCGGGGAAGATCCCGAACTCGGCGGTGAGCGTGCGGGCGCCGTCCGGCACCTCGAACAGGAGGTCCGTCGGCACGTGGGCCGAGAAGACCTGGCGGCCGTTGAGGCTGTAGGCGGCGGGCTCGAACGGATGGAGGATCGAGACCGGCCGCGGCGACATCATCGCCGTCGTCGCGGGGTCGGGCAGCTGGCTCACCACGTAGCGCGTCCGCGGGATGCCGGCCACGGCCTCCTCGCTGAGGGCAAAATGAAACGCCTCGAGCGGCAGGGTCTCCAGCCGGGACCGGAGCGCGGCGATGCGGCGCTCCGCGAGGAAGACGATCGTGTCCGGGCTGATGAGCGCGGCGGTCTCCTGGAGGTGCAGGCGCTGGATGAGCGGCTTGAAGTACGCCGGGTAGCCGCGCATGTTGCCCGTCACGACGACGGCTGTCACCTGGTCCGGCGGCATGCGCCGCAGCACCTGATCGATCGCCGCGCTGTCGGTCGTCAGCCGGTCGACGACCATCACCGTGCGGCGGTGGGCGTAATAGGCGATGTCCGAGTTCCAGTCCTCGCCGAAGACGAGGATGACATCCTCCGGGGCGGTGGCGGCGGCGAGGGCCACCGCGAGCTCCGGGGGCCGCGCGCGCAGCGAGTGGAGCTGCGAGGGCAGGTAGGCGTACGCGTACGCCCCGAATTGCACGGCCAGCGAGAGGCCGATCACCGACCACTTGGCGGCGGCCGAGAACCCGGGGAGGTCCAGCAGCTGGCTCCAGGCCAGCGCGACGCCGCCGAGCAGGAAGATGCCGGAGGCATAGAAGTAGTAGTCGTGAACGTGGTAGAGGTTCGCGAAGATCAGCGGGCCCGCGAGAAACCCGGCCAGCAGCAGCAACGTCCGCCGGCGGGCGCCGCCGAGGAGGAGGCCGAACACGAGCACGAGATGGAGGCTGAGCAGCGGCGTCACCGACTGCGTGGTGTGCGCCAGCAGCCGGCTCCAGAACTCGCCGGTGAGGCGCAGGCCGACCGACCCGAAGGTGAACTGCTGCAGCTCGCCGGAGGCGAGGAAGGACGACAGCGGGTTGGAGGCCTTGATGCCGTCGGAGTAGCGCACCCAGGCGGCGCCGGCGACGACGCCGGGAACGGTGGCGGCGAGACCGCGCAGCCCGGTCGCGAGCGCGCCGGTCCAGCCCCGGTCGGACCGGATCTCGCCGACCAGCCTCCCGACCGTGTAGATCGCGCCGATCGCGAGGAACACGATGAGAGTCGTGACCTTGGTGAGGGCGGCCAACACGCAGCAACCCGCCGCCACCGCGAGCCAGCGCCCGGCCGCCGGCGCGAGCCCGCGCACGTAGGCGTAGAGGAACCACAGCGACGCGCACAGCGCGGTGGATTCGATCATGAAGGCCCGCGAGTAGTAGAGGTAGACCGGCGACAGCAGGACGACCGCGGCCGCGAGCCAGCGCCGGGCCGGCGGCAGGCCGAGCAGCCCCGCCAGTCCAAGGACCGCGGGCAGCGCGAGGTACAGGAAGGCGAGCGCCACCAGTCGCCCAACCGGCTCGAGCGGCAGGCCGGTCAGCTTGGCCACCGCGGCCACGCAGGCCTGGTAGGTGGGGAACTCCATCGGCGCCGACCAGGGCGGGCCGAACAGCGGGGCGGGGTAGGCCAGGTGAAAGCCCTCCTCCTGGAGGCCGCGCGCCGCCAGCGCGGTCTGCACCTGGCGGAAACGGTGGATCTCCTGCAGCGAATGCCGCAGCCCGATCGCGGACATCGCCAGGTTGATGGCGACGCAGGCGAGGAACAGGCCGAGGCACGCAAGGTGTTCAGGAGAGCGCCGGGGCATGATTTAGGCGGAATGACAATTGAGCCCAGCGTTACCATCCCTCCCCCGGCCCTCAAGTCCGCGTTTCCGCCGGCGCGGCCGGGAGGTGGGGGCCCGGCGCGGCATCAGCGGATCGTCACGTCGCCCCAGTAGGCCCAGTCGTAGCTGGCGTTGCCCGCCGGGCCCGGCAGCGTGCGGAAGATCACCTCGCCCGCGACATCCGCGGGCAGGGTGAGGTCGAGCGGCCGGGGGCCGCGGTCGCCGAGGGTCCAGCGGGGGTTGAGCAGGCGGCGGAACAGGTCGCGCTCGGTCCCGTCGGGCCGCCGCTCCACGATCACGAACTCGACGCCGTCCGTGGCGTGGGCGGGATCGGCGTAGGCCCCCTCGACGAGGCCGAACACCGCGGTGATGCGCCGGGCGCCCGGCGGGGGCACCATGGCGAACTCCGTCGTGGCCGGGGCGTTCAGCACCTCGCGGTTGTCCACCGACGACGTGGTGAAATCCTGGTCCGCGGTGGCGCGGATGGGGCGGGGCGAGAACCGCTCGAATGCGCGGTGCCGGGCGATCGCCCGCGCCAGCAGGGTGTGGGGGCCGTGGTCGGGGTACTCCTCGATTGAGAGCGTGAACGGCGGGTGCTGGTCGGGCTCATACGCGTCGCGGATCGCCGCCTGGCGGGACCGCGGCACCCACACGCCCAGGTCGAACCGGTTCGAGAGCAGGGGTCGCGGCCCGAGGTCGAGCGACGGCATCGCCTGGCTGACGAAGCCGCCGTCGAGCCACAGGGCGCCGGCAATCACCACGGCGCCCACCTGGGAGCGGTCCAGCCGCTCGATGCTCCGGCGCACCGAAGCCGGATCGTGCTCGCGGCCCTTCATCAGCATCAGCGCCGGCCGCTGCGCGTAGTACGGCACGAACGGGTCCCAGTCGTACCCGAGCACCACGACCAGCTCGTCCGGGCGGGTGATGGCCTGCAGGACGCCGCACACCGGCGGCACCGGCGGGTTGGACCGCTGCTCGGGGAAGAAGGTCCGGGTGTACGCCTGGACCTGGAGCCCGAGGACCACGACCACGAAGAGAGCCTTGGCGCCCGCCGCCAGGCCGGGATGCTCCAGCAGCTCGACCAGGAAGAAACCCAGCGCCGCGGCCAGGAACAGCCCGCTCGGGTAGAAGTAGTAGTCGTGGACAAAATAGAGGTTGGAGAAGATCAGCTGCCCGGAAAGGAACGCGGCGAGGCAGCCCGCGACCGCCCAGCGGTAGCGCCCGCGCAGCCAGCAGAAGTAGAGCGCCACGAGCGCGACACCCGCCTCGCTGAGGATCGGCCCCGACCAGACGTCGAAGGTCCGCACCCAGAACGCGGGCGAGAGCCGGAGCGCCAGGTCGCCAAAGGTCCAGTACCCGAAGACCGAACTCATGAAGTTCGCCTCGGGATTGTGCTGCCGCACCGCCGCGGCCTGCAGGGTCCACACCGTGGTCGCGACGAACGGCACCAGCGTGGCCAGGACCGCCCGCCCCGCCAGCCGCCAGGGCGCCGGGCGCCCGGCTTCCCGCGCCGCGCGCAGCAGCAGCAGCAGGGCGGCGACGAGGAAGACGACGAAGGACGTAACCTTCACCATGCCGGCCAGGGCGCCGCAGACCGCCGCCGCGAGCCACGACCCGGCCCGCGGCCGTTCCAGGAAGTGATCGAAGGCAAGCAGGTACCACAGGCTGAACGTCAGGGCGGTCGACTCGATCAGGAAGTGCCGCGAGAAGAAAAGATAGAGCGGGCTGAGGAGCCACACCGCGAGGATGAGGAGACGGTGGGCGGCGGGAACGCGCAGCCGGCCGAGCAGGCCATACGCGGCGGGCAGCCCGGCGAGAAAAAAGGCCCAGCTCACCAGCCGGCCCGCGAAGTCGAGGTCGAGCCCGGTGGCCTTGACCAGGCCGGCGACCGCGGCCTGGAAGAGCGGGAACTCGAGCGGGATCTCGTACGGCGGCCCAAGCACCGGCGTGCGATAATGGAGGGAGAGACCGTCGCGCAGGTAAAAGAGCGACGAGAGCGCGGTCTGGACCGGCCGGAACCCGTGGTCGCCCAGCAAGGTGTGGTGCAGGCCCACCGACCCGAGCCCGAGATGCAGCGCCAGCGCCGCGAGGAAGATTGCGACGCAGAAGCGGCCGAGGGACGGCGACGGGGTGGGCGGGTTCAAGGACGGAAGGGCGCGGTTCGGGTCAGGGCACCTCGGCGGCGCGACGGATGCCATCGGCCAGGCTGACCGCCGGCCGCCAGTCGACCGCGGCGCGGAGCTTGGCGTTGTCGAGGAGGCTGTCGTGGACGTCCCAGGCGTTGGCCGGGACGTGCTGGATGCGGATCTTCCGGCCGACGGTGGCCTCGACGAGGGCGATCACCTCGTTGACGGTGTGCGACTCGCCGCAGCTGACGTTGAACACCCCGCGCGGCCGGTGGCGGATGACCTGCTCGAGGGCGGCGGTGAAGTCGGAGTGGTACAGGAAATCCTTGCGGGCGGTGCCGTCGCCCCAGACCGAGAACGGCGCGCCGGTGCGGGCGCTGTTGAGCAGGAACGGGACGATGCCCTGCGGCTTGTGCGTGGGCACCGCGAAGCCGTACGGGTTGGAGATCCGGAGGATGGTGTAGGACAGGCCGTGACGCTGGCCGTACTCCTCGACGAGGCGCTCGGCGGCGAGCTTGGCGTGGCCGTACCAGCCGATCGGGGCGCAGGCGTCGTCCTCGCGGCTCGGCCGGCCCCCGCGGGCGTTGCCGTAGACCGTGCCGCCCGAGGAGAAGAACACAAAGTGGAGGCGCTCCCGGTTCGGCGAGGCGCTCACGGTCTTCAGCACCTTGCTCAGCAGCGGCAGGTCCTGCTCCCACTCGAGGCCCACGTGGCGCTCGGAGCTCAGCGGCACCGTGCTCCACGCGAGATGGAGGATGGTGTCGGCCTCGTCGGCGAGGTTGTTGACGAACAGGTTCTCCAGCCCGACGTGGTGCTCGCCCTCGGAACGCGAGAGGCTGATCACCTGCGCCCCGCGGCCCGTGAG
>CAZUQB010000064.1:0-9659 GCA_964622405.1 uncultured Opitutaceae bacterium
GGCCAGAGCAGGATCGCCCACACGACGACGCAGTTGATGTAGCTCAGGAAGACGGCCGCGCTGGCCATGTCCTTGATGCGCTTGGCGAGCGGGTGCTGCTCGGGCCGCAGGTAGTCGATGATCCACTCGATCGCGGAGTTGAGGAGCTCGACGATCAGGATGAGGATCAGCGAGGCGATCATGACCGCCGTCGAGACCGCGTTCACGGGCAGCTTGATCGCGATCGGCAGCAGCAGGATCGCGAAGATCAGGTCCTCGCGGAAGGAGGGCTCGTGCCGGACGGCGGCGAAGAAGCCCTCGACCGCGTACCCTACGGACGAAAAGAAGTTCCGATAGGTCCGGCGCTTGAGTTCTGGGGTGGGGGTGCCCTCGGGTTCAGCCACAACCCGGGAAGCTAGGCACCGGGCGCACGCGGCGAAAGCTTTTTTGCCCGGAGCGGGCCGGCACCTAGATCAGCGTCGCGACGGTGGCGCGGCGCGGCCCGATGAAGCCGCAGACGAACTCGATCACCTCCGCGCGATAGCCGACAAACTCCAGGACCCGCGCGAGGAAGCGGCGCTTGGTCGGCGTGTCGAGATTCAGGATGGCCCAGTACGGCGTGCCGTCGATCTGGCGCGCCTGGTTGTGCCGGCAACGGTCGACGATCTCCTCGCGGCTCAGCGTCAGGAACTTCCTCCCGGTCGACAGCCCGCGGATGAACTCGTCGAATTCACTGCGATGCCGCGCCGCCACCCACGCCAGCAGGGCGAGGTAGCGGTCGGCGTCGTGTTCCTTCACGCGAAACTCCGCGCCGAGCACGAAGGCCGCCAGCGGGTCGGTGGACTCCGGCGAGCCGACCGGAATCCGCAGCAGCATCGCGAGCACCTCGTCCGGACTCCGGTTGAATCCCTTGGCCAGTCCCTCCAGCGCCTCGAACACCTCATCACTGACGTCGATCGTCTTCATGCGGAAAATCTAGACCGGTTGGACCGGTGGCGAAAGTCATCTGCGACGAATGACGCCCATCTGCGCCGGACCGTCGGCCGGGGCGGCTGAGACCGGGGGCAGCGGGACAGGTTCCATCTATTCTCGCGCATTATTTGTTCATCCGCGCAAACATCCGCCGCCGGTCGGCGTCGTAGTGGATGTCATGAAGACCTTACTCCTTACCCTCTCGCTGGCGGCCGCCGGTGTCAGCACCGCGTCCGCGCAGACTTATTCTCCCACCGTGGCGCGCAGCACGGTGCTCGGCGGCATCGCGGGTGCCTTGATCGGCGGTCACAATCACGACCGCTGGGCCGAGGGTGCCGTGATCGGGGCCGCCGCCGGCGCCATCCTCGGCACGGTGGTCGACCAGGCACCCGCGCCGGTGGCCTATGCCCAACCGCAGGTCGTCTATGCCCAGCCCCAGGTCGTCAACGGCTCCTGTGCGCCCGCGCCGCAGGCGACCCAGGTCGTGTATGTGAGCTCCCCGCCGCCCGTCCAGGTGGTGCAGGTCGCTCCCGCCCCGCGGGTCGTGTACGTGAACGGCTACGCGCCCGCCCGTTGCTACGTCGCTCCGGCTCCCGTGGTGGTCGTCCGGCCGGGCCATCATCACCGGCCCAAGGTCGTGGTCTACGCCCGACCTGAGAGGTGGTAGATCGAAATTTGGAATTCGAATCGAACTGCCGCTGCGGCCAAAGGCCGCAGCGGCAGTTCGATTTTCGGAACTCGGAATTCGCCATTCGGAATTCCGAACTCGGCCCAATCGCGCCCGCCCCTCACTCCGTCGGAGGCTTCGGCGCTTCCGGCGGCGGGGTGATCGGACGCAGGACGAGCGTCTTGGTCTCGGACTTGCCGGCGATCCTCAGCGTCACCTTGATCGGCAGTGCGAGCGAATCGACGCCGAGCAGGGACTGCATGCCGCCGGGTTCGCCGGTGGCGCCGGGTTCGAGGGTGTACTTGTCGGGCTGGGGCGCGAAATTGCCGAGCTCGGAGTCGAAGTCAATGATCTCGACCGTGAGCGCCTCCTTCGAGGCGTTGACGAGGCGCAGGCGCAGCATCGCGGGCGGCATGGGACTGTCGACGTAACGTGCGCGCAGTTCCGAGGAACTCTCGGGATCGTACAGTTCGTTGCTGCCGCCGGATTCGCCAACCTCGCCGCCGCCGCGGTGATGGCCGCCTCCGCCGAAGTGACCGCCGCCCTTGCCGGGACCGCGGCCGCCGGGGCCGCCGCGACCTCCCGGGCCGCCGACCAGGGTGTTGCCCAGGGTGATCTGGGCGACGACCCGGCCGTCGAAGAAGGAGTCGTTGGCCGCCATGGGCGGAACCGACTTGCGGGCTTCTTCCAGGGCCCGGCGGTCGGGTCCGGACTCGCAGCCGGCGCTGAGGAGGAGGGCAAACAGGCCAAGGGCCGCGGGCCCGAGGCGGGTGGCAAGGGTTGGCATGGAGGGAAAGGCTAGATGACGCCGCCGGAGGCGCGGAGGTTCCATCCCGTTCAGGACCAGCTGAAGTTGAAGCTGACGCTGATCCGCTCCTCGGCCACCGGGTTGGCGGCCACCTCGTGCCGGAGCCAGCTCTCGAAGAGCACGACATTGCCGGCGACGGCCGGGTAGGTGACATGCGTGCGGTGCTCCGCCCGGGCGCCGGGCCGCTTGGGCGGCGCGGCCATGAAGCGGTCGAGGCGCGGGTCCTCGAACTTCAGGCCCGCGCAGCCCTTCGGCGTCGCGACGTAGTAGGTCCCGCTGATGAACGAGAGCGGGTGCAGGTGCAGCGAGTGCGCCGAGTGGGGCGGCATGATGTTCACCCAGCAGTCCGACAGGGCGACGTTTCGGCCGCGCAGGTCGAGGTCGAGGTGGCGGGCGTAGGCGCGGGCGTGCCGCAGGAGTTTCTTTTCCAGGTCGGCGAACGTGCTGGAGAACCGGTGGAGCGTGTTGAGCGACGCGTAGCTGGTGTAACCGCCCGGGTAGTTCGTGGCCGACCAGCGGCGCCCGGCCGCGTCGTACTCGCGGATGCGGTGGCACTCCTCGACGAGCTCGCGGTTGAGGCGCTCGAGCCCCGCGCGCTGCAGGGGCTCGCAGTAGATCTGCGTGGCAAACCAGGATCGGACGGGCATGGGGCCACCGTGGAACCGCTCCGCCCGACCGGCAACGGCGAAAAATCATTCCCGAGGGTTGTCACGCCGGCCGCGACGGCTTTCCTCCCCGCATGAGCCTCCTGCATCGTCTCGGCCTCGCGGCTGCCTTCCTCACTGTTGCCGCGACGATCGGCGCCGCCGGTCCCGACGTGGTCCGGCCGCTGCTCGTGGAGGTCGCCGACGTGCCGGCGGCCGACCAGCAGAAGGGCGGCCGGTTCGACTTCAACGACTACAATCGCAAGGAGCTGCTCAGCCTCGTGCGCAATCGCGCGCAGGTGCTCGCCACGCCGGAGGAGTTCGCCGCGCTGCAGCGCGATGGCTACCAGGCGAAGGTCGTGATGGAGAGCCGCGACAGCCTCATGCTTTACCGTCGCGCTTACTACGGCCCGACGCTGCGGATGCCGGAGGTCTATCACTCGTACGACCGGATCAACGCCCGGGCCGACGAGCTGATGCGCCAGTTCCCGCAGCTGATCGCCCGGATCCCGATCGGCGAGACCACCCAGTTTCACCGCCCGATCTATGCCTACCGCATCTCCAACGACGCCCGCCACGCCCAGCCGCGCCCGGGGGTGCTCTACACCGGCTGCCACCACTCGGACGAGGTGATGGGGGCGGAAATCGTGACCGCGCTCATGCAGGACCTGGTCCTGGGCTATGGACGCGATCAGGCCGTGACCCGCTGGCTGGACCAGTGCGAAGTCTACCTGGTGCCAGTGATGAACGTGGACGGCCATGATATCGTGACCTCGGGCCGCGATCCGCGCTGGCGGAAGAACGCCCGCGACGTGAATGGCGACGGCGTGACCGGGGTATTCCCCGAGGGCGTGGACGTGAACCGGGGCTACGATTTCAACTGGGCGATGGGCGGGACCGACGTGCCGGAGAAGGACACCTACCGCGGGCCCTATCCGTTTTCCGAGGCGGAGAACCGCGCGATGCGGCACCTGCTGGAGCTGAAGTCGTTCGTGCTGTCGATCTCGTACCACAGCCAGGGCGAGGTGATCTTCTACCCGTGGGTCTGGAACGGTCAGCCGGCGCCCGACGACGCGCTCATCAAGGAGATCGCGGGCCAGATGGCGGCGAAGCTCGTGAAAATGGACGGAAGCGGACACTACGCCGTCTCGCCCGGCGGTCCGTCGAGCCAGAGCTACGTGTGGCTCTACGGGCGCAAGGGTGACATCGACTTCATCATCGAGACCGGCAAGGGCACCCATCTGTTTGCGCCGGAGGAGGTGCCGGGCATCATCGCCACCAATCTCGAGGGCGCCAAGGTGCTGCTCGATCGCGCCGCCGGGCCCGGTTTCGCGGTGCACGTCACCGATTTGGCGACCGGGCGTCCGCTCGTGGCGCAGGTCTGGCTGCCCCGCGTCGAGAACGAGACCGTCGACCGGCGCTCGACCGAGGGAGAGTTTGGCCGCTACTGGCGGCCGCTGCGGCCCGGCCAGTACGACGTGATCATCTCGTGCCCCGGCTACCAAACTGTCGTGCGCCCCCGCCTCGACGTGAACCCGGGAGCCTGGACCCCGCTGGAAGTGGCGCTGACCCCGGTGAAGTGATTGGCGATCGGGTGCGGTTGAAAGGGGGCAGTTGAAAGCTGAAAGGCGGGGAGGCCCGCAGAGGGCAATCCGCGTCCTTCAACTTTCAGCCTTCAACCCGCCCGTCCCGGCCTAGCGAGCCAGCAGGCGCAGACCGATGACGCCGGTGACGATCAGGGCGATGCACACCAGGCGCAGCGCCGCCGCGCTCTCGTGGAAGAACACGATGCCGGCGATCGCGGTGCCCGCGGCGCCGATGCCGGTCCAGATCGCGTAGGCGGTGCCGATGGGCAGGCCGCGCGCGGCGAGCGCGAGCAGGAACATGCTGCCGGCCATGGCGAGTCCGACGCCGACGGAGGGCCACAGCCGGGTGAATCCGGCCGTGGACTTGAGTCCGGTGGCCCAGACGATTTCGAGCACCGCGGCGATGAGCAGGTAGGTCCAGTGCATGGCGGGGTCAGCGCACTCCACCCATCAGGCGCCGGATCCAGGGCACCAGCGCCAGCAGCACCAGCGTGCAGGCGCCGACGCCCAGCGCCTGGTGCCAGAAGAAGGTCGCGAGCTGCGCGGAATCCTCGCCGTTGAAGTCGCCGGCCAGCACGCCCGCGAGCTTGTTGCCCAGCGCGGCCGCGAGGAACCAGATGCCCATCACGAGCCCGACCAGGCGGTCCGGCGCCAGCTTGGTCATGGTCGAGAGCCCCACCGGGCTCAGCAGCATCTCGCCGATCGTCTGGACGAGGAAGAGCGCCAGCAGCCACTCGGGCCCGACGCGCCCGGCGGCCGTGAGCTTGGCGGCGGGCACCATCAGCGCGAACGACAGCGCGACGCACAGCAGGCCGAGCGTGAACTTGAGCGGGCTCGACGGCTGCCGCGGGCCGAGCCGGATCCAGAGCAAGGCGAACAGCGGGGCGAGGAGGATGACCCAGACCGAGTTGACCGACTGCCACCATGACGACGGGAAGCTCCAGCCGAAGACCTCGTTGCGCGTGTAGCGGTCGGCGAACAGCGAGAGGGTCGATCCGGTCTGCTCGAAGATCGCCCAGAAGATCTCGGCCGCAAAGAAGAAGACGAGGATGGCCGCCAGCCGCTTGCCGTCCGCATCCGGTCGGGCCGCGAAATAGAGGATGGCCGCCACCTGCAGGGCAAAGAGCCCGTACACCACCTGCGGCCACCGGTCGCACGCCAGCATGGCGCCAATGAGCGCCAGCGAACCGACGGCCACGAGGAGGAGCCGTCCCCAGGGGCGCGATCCGTCCGGCGCGGGCGCCGGGGGCAGCCCGACTTGGGCGAGCCGGCCGCGCTGGGCGACGTACATCACCAGCCCGAAGGTCATGCCCACGCCCGCCGCCGCGAAGCCCCAGTGCCAGCTGTGGAGGGGATTAAGGCCGGCGGAAACCAGGACGCGCCGCCAACCCTCGCCCTGCGCGAGGAAGCCGGTGACCAGCGGGGCGAGAAAGGCCCCGAGGTTGATCCCCATGTAGAAGATCGAGAAGCCGGCGTCGCGCCGCTCGTCGCCCGGGCGGTACAGGCTGCCGACCATCGTGGAGATGTTCGGCTTGAGCAGTCCGGTGCCGAGCGCGATGAGCACGAGCCCCGCGAAGAACGTCACCTGGGAGTTGAACGCCATCGCGAAGTGCCCGCAGGCGATCACGGTGCCGCCGACCAGCACGGCCCGGCGGGCGCCGATGAAATTGTCGGCGATGAAACCGCCGAGGATCGAGAGCAGGTACACGCTCATCGTGTAGGTGCCGTAGATTGCGGCGGCGGACTTCGTGTCGTACCCGAGCCCGCCCTCGGCCGCGGTCTTCACCATGAAGAGCATCAGCAGCGCCCGCATGCCGTAGTAGCTGAAGCGCTCCCACATCTCGGTGAAGAAGAGCGTGGTGAGCCCGCGCGGGTGGCCGCCGATGCCGCCGGTGGCCAGCGGGTCGGACACGGGCACGGGACCGAGGTCGGAGGGCGCGGACGGGGCGGACGCGGAACTCATGGCCGCGCAGCTTGGCGGGCCGGCAGGCCGCGGCAAAGCCGAATCGCGCGGGCCGCGCCGCTTCCGCTCGCGTCGGCCGGCGCGCCCGCCTAGCCATGATGATCCCCCCATGAAACGCCTCCTCCTCTGCTGCCTGCTGGCCGCCGCGGCCGGCCCGAGCCCGGTCCGCGCCGCCGCGGAAACGCTGCTGGTGCCGCCCGCCGCGGGCGCCCGCGCCGGCAAGCTCCTTGAGCTCACGGTCTACCTCAACAACCCGACGACCGAGCCGTTCACCCTCGTCGTGCCCGACGCGATCCACGCCGACATCGCGAGCGCCGCCGAGCAGCGCCGCGTGAATGCCGTCACGGTGGGCGCCGAGGCCGGGGAGCGGCGCGTGGTGGCCCCGATGAGCTTTGCCAAACTCACGGTCGCCGTCGTGCTGCCCGACACGCTCGACGGCACCGTGTCGCTGCGGCTCCCGGACCTGGGCACCAACGCGGTGATGTTCGCGGTCGAGCCGGCGCGGGCGGTGAAGGCGACCCCGCGGGCCCGCCAGGCGGCCGAGGAGGCGGTGGCGAACAAGGGGGAGGACCTCGACCTCGAGACGGACCGGGAAATGATCCGGCGGCACATCTTCCGGTTCGAGCCGATCTACTTTGCCCTCGGCTTCAACGACGGCGCCAACGCCAAGTTCCAGTTCAGCTTCAAGTACCTCCTCGTCGCGCCGAACAACAACGACCCGGCCTGGTACAACTCGGTCTATCTCGGCTACACCCAGACCTCCCTGTGGGACCTCGCGAGCAACTCGAAGCCGTTCTACGACTCGAGCTACAAGCCGACGCTGTTCTTCCTGCGCGAGTCGCTCAAGTGGCACCCGTCGTGGCTGTCGCGCCTCGGCCTGCTGGCCGGCGTGCAGCATGAATCGAACGGCAAGGGCGGCGCGGACTCCCGCAGCCTCAACACCGCCTACGTCGCACCGATCGCGGTCTGGACCTTCGCGCGCGAGTGGCGGCTGGTCGTGGCCCCGCGCGTCGTGGCGTACGTGGAGAAAAAGGAGAACCCGGACATCGGTCGCTACCGCGGCAACATCGACTGGTACCTGCGCCTCGGGCCCGACAAGGGCGTCCAGTTCGTCGCGCTGCTGCGCAAGGGCAACACGCGCGGCTATGGCAGCGGCCAGCTCGACGTGACCGTCCCCCTGCGGACCATCCCGTCATTCTCGCCCAACGCGGGCGGCTACCTCCAGTTCCAGTACTTCAATGGCTGGGGCGAGAGCCTCCTCGACTACAACCGGCGCCGGTCCGACCAGTTCCGGCTCGGCTACACCATCGTGCGATGACGGTTGCCCTTGGGTACTACGGCGGGCTGAGCGTGGTCACGTTCGTCCTGTACGCGATGGACAAGGCCGCGGCGCGCCGGCAGGAACCACGCATTGCGGAGCGGACGCTGCAGCTGTGGACCTGGGCGGGTGGCTTCCCGGGAGCGCTGGCCGGGCAGATGCTGCTGCGACACAAGACCCGCCACCCGGCGATCGTCCTCGGCGCGTGGTTCGCGCTGCTGCTCCACGCCGGGTTCTGGGCATGGCTGTAGCTGGAGTTCGAAATTCGATATTCGGAATTCGGTATTCGAAATCCGGAATCCGAAATCCGGAATCCGGAATTTGGACAATGGGCCCGTGCGCGGGGCTCCTGTCTCCATCTAGAAACAACCTGGCCGGCCGCTGTCCCTTGGCTCAGCGGGGCGGGAAGAGCGGCCCGATGATCGCCTGAACCATCTCGGGTGGCGACTTGAGCCGGATGTTGGGCTGGTAGATGTGCCCGGCGGCGATCTCCTCGCCGGAAATCACCGTGCGCACGCTGACGCTCATCTCGATCAGGTAGGTCCGAAAATCCCATTCCGAGCGCGAATTGTAGCTCAGCACGAGGTCCATGCCGTCCGGCATCATCGTGAGCGGGCCCTTCGACGCCTCGTAGCCGCGGCGCTGGAGCTCCGCGACGATCAGGTCGTCGACGCGCAGGTTGTCCGTGAGGAGGTGCTCGACGAAGACGCGCTTGTATTTCTTCAGGCTGGTCGACGAGTGGGTCGAGATGGACGTGCAGCCGGTCAGCAGGAACGCGAAACAGACCAGCAGGAGGGAAAGGGATTTCATGAAGGGAAGACGGCGGCGCGGATGCAGCTCTGAGAGCGGCGGGCGCCGGGGAAGTTCCGGCGATCAGCCGTGCAGGTAGGAGTTGAGCAGGTTCTCGAGATACTCCTGCTTGGCCGAGCGCGGCTTGGGCTCGCCGAGCTTGGTCAGGACGAGCCGGTTGAGCTCGCGGAAACCGACGCGGCGCCGGGCGATGTCGCGGCCCAGCCCGGAATCGTAGCTCGCGTAGCGCTGCCGCACAAAATCCTGCAGCCGGCCGTCGGCGAGGATCCGGCGCGCCACCTTGAAGGCCAGGGCGTAGGCGTCCATGCCGCCGATGTGCGCGTGGAACAGGTCCTCGCGGTCGATCGAGGTGCGGCGCAGCTTCGCGTCGAAGTTGAGGCCGCCTTGGCCGAGTCCGCCGGCGCGCAGGATCGAGACCATCGCGAGCGTGAGCTCCTTGACGTTGGTGTTGAACTGGTCGGTGTCCCAGCCGAGCAGCTCGTCGCCGGCGTTGGCGTCGATCGAGCCGAGCATGCCGTGGGCGATGGCAACCTCGATCTCGTGCTGGAACGTGTGCCCGGCGAGCGTCGCGTGGTTGGTCTCGATGTTGAACTTGAAATGCCGCTCCAGGCCGTAGGTGCGCAGGAACGCGACGCCGCTGGCGACGTCGAAGTCGTACTGGTGCTTCGTCGGCTCCTTCGGCTTGGGCTCGATGTAGAACTGGCCCTTGAAGCCGATGCTCTTGGCGTAATCCACCGCCATGTGGAGGAAAGCGGCGAGGTGGTCCTGCTCGCGCTTGAGGTCGGTGTTGAGCAGCGTCTCGTAGCCCTCGCGGCCGCCCCAGAACGTGTAGCCGCCGCCGCCGAGCGCCTGCGTGACCTCGAGGGCCTTCTTCACCTGGGCCGCGGCGTAGGCGAAGACGTGGGCGTCGGG
>CAZUQB010000065.1:0-9298 GCA_964622405.1 uncultured Opitutaceae bacterium
TTCGTGAAGCAGTACCACGTCACGCCGCGGCCCGACCAGCTCATCGCCTACGGCCTGACGCTGCGCGACCTCACGGAGGCGCTGGCCCGCAACAACGGCAATGTCGGCGCCGGGTACATCGAGCGCAACGGCGAGCAGTTTCTCGTGCGTGTGCCCGGCCAGGTGCGGGGCCTCCCGGAGATCGAGGCGGTCGTGGTCGCCCGCCGCGGCGGCCAGCCGGTGCGCGTGCGCGACGTGGCCGATGTGATCCTCGGCGACGAGCTCCGGACCGGCGCGGCCACGGAGAACGGCCACGAAATCGTCGTCGGCACGGTGGCCATGCTGATCGGCGAGAATTCCCGGGACGTCGCCACCCGCGTCGCGACGAAGCTGGCGGACGTGAATCGCAGCCTGCCACGGGGTGTCACGGCCAAGACCGTCTACGACCGCACCAGCCTGGTCGACCGGACGATCGCGACGGTGCGCGCCAATCTCCTCGAGGGCGCGTTGCTCGTCATCGCGGTTCTCTTCCTGCTGCTGGGGAACATCCGGGCCGCGCTCATCACGGCGGCGGTCATCCCGCTGGCGATGCTGTTCACGGTCACGGGCATGGTGACCAACCGCGTCTCGGGCAACCTGATGAGCCTGGGAGCGCTGGACTTCGGCCTGATCGTGGACGGCGCGGTGATCATCATCGAGAACTGCCTGCGGCGGTTCGGCGAGGCGCAGCACCGCCTGGGCCGGCTCCTGGCGCGGCCGGAACGCTTCGCGCTCGCGGCCGAGGCCACGGCCGAGGTCGTGAAACCGTCGATCTTTGGCGTGTTCATCATCACCGTCGTGTACCTCCCGATCTTCGCTCTCACCGGAGTGGAGGGGAAGATGTTCCACCCGATGGCCTTCACGGTCGTCACCGCGCTGCTGGGCGCGATGGTGCTGTCCGTGACGTTCGTGCCGGCGGCGGTGGCGGTGTGGGTCACGGGCCGGGTCTCCGAGCAGGACAACGCGGCGATCCGCGGGGCCAAGTGGCTGTACCGTCCGCTGCTGCGCTTCGTGATGTCGGTGCGGCCGGCGGCGGCGGTGGCCACCGTCGTGCTGGTCGCGCTGGCGGGCCTGGCCGGGGCGCGGATGGGCACGGAGTTTGTCCCGAGCCTCGACGAGGGCGACCTCGCCCTGCACGCGCTGCGCATCCCGGGGACGAGCCTTACGCAGTCGATCCGGATGCAGCGGGCGGTGGAGGAGGCGGTGCAGGCGTTTCCCGAGGTGGACCGGGTGTTCGCCAAGATCGGCACGGCCGAGGTGGCGACCGATCCGATGCCGCCGAGCGTGGCCGACACCTTCGTCATGTTGAAGCCGCGCGCGCAGTGGCCCGATCCGCGGCGCCGCAAGGCCGACCTGGTAGCCGCCATGGAGGCGGCAGTGGCGCGGGTGCCGGGGAACAACTACGAGTTCACACAGCCGATTCAGATGCGGTTCAACGAGCTCATCTCCGGCGTGCGCTCCGAGGTGGCGGTCAAGGTCTACGGCGACGACCTCGCCGTGATGACCGGAGTGGGTGAGCAGATCGAACGCGCGCTGCAGGAGGTGGCGGGGGCGGCGGACGTGAAGACGGAGCAGACCGGGGGGCTGCCGGTGCTGACCGTGCAACTCGACCGCGAGGCGATCGGACGCTACGGCCTGGCGGTCGCGGAGGTGCAGGAGATCGTGGCGACCGGGCTGGGCGGCACCACGGTTGGGCAGGTGTTCGAGGGCGACCGGCGCTTTGACCTCGTGGTGCGCCTGCCGGAGTCCCTGCGCGCGGATCCCGAGGCGCTGGGCGACCTGCCGGTGCCCCTGCCGCGCCTGCATGATGACGAGGCGCAGGTGCTGCCGGCGCTGGTGCGGGCGGGCGGCCACGGCGCCGGCGAGGACGAGCTGGCGGTGTCGTACGTGCCGCTGCGCGAGCTGGCGAAGCTCACCGTCGCGCCGGGCCCGAACCAGATCAGCCGCGAGAACGGCAAGCGCCGTGTGGTGGTGACGGCCAACGTGCGCGGGCGCGACCTGGGCGGCTTTGTGGCCGAGGCGCGGGAGCGCATCGAGCGCACGGTGAAGGTGCCGGCCGGCTACTGGCTGGATTACGGCGGCACCTTTGAGCAGCTCACCTCGGCCAGCCGCCGCCTGCAGGTGGTCGTGCCGGTGGCGCTGGCGCTGATCTTCGGATTGCTCTTCATGAGCTTTGGCAGTGCGAAGGAGGCCTTGCTGGTCTTCACCGGCGTGCCGCTGGCCCTGACTGGCGGCATCGCGGCGTTGTGGATGCGGGGAATCCCCCTTTCAATCTCCGCCGGCGTGGGGTTCATCGCGCTCTCGGGCGTGGCGGTGCTCAACGGCCTCGTGATGATTTCGTTCATCCGGAGCCTGCGCGCCGCCGGCCGGCCGCTCGACGCGGCGGTCGAGGAGGGATGCCTGACGCGACTGCGCCCGGTGCTCATGACCGCGCTGGTCGCGAGCCTCGGCTTCGTCCCGATGGCGCTCGCCACCGGTGCCGGCGCGGAAGTCCAACGCCCGCTGGCGACCGTCGTGATCGGCGGAATCGTCAGCTCAACCCTGCTCACTCTCGTAGTGCTGCCGGCGCTCTACCGCATGGCGCACCGTCACGGCGATCTCACCCAGGAAAACGAACTCTAAACCATGAAGACCCAATACCTCCCTCTCCTTGCCGCCGTCCTGCTGGCCGGCTGTGTTACGCCCCACCGCGCGCCGTCCGACGTGGCGCACATCGAGCTCGCGCCCGTCGACTCGGGCGTCGTGAAGGTCGAAAAGATCTGGCTGGAGCGCGACGCCGGCCCGCTGGTGGTCACCGGCTACGTGCTGAAGCGGCTTGAAGCTGGCGACACCAACGGCACGCATCTGGACGTGACCCTCTACGACGAGAGCGGCGCGGTGCTGCGCCGGATCCAGGCGTCGTTCAGTCCCGCGCGACTGGAGCGGAACTACCGCACCCATCCGCACGGCCGGTATCGGGTCACGCTGGATCCGCTGCCGGAAGGCACCGCGAAGATCGAGGTCCGGGCGCACGAGGGCGGGCACGTCTCGTAGCGCGGGTGTTCTTCCTACCGCGAAGGGGACGGAAGGCGCCTTTTGGGGTTTCGAAGGTCAAAGGTCATAAGGTCGAAGGTCGTTTTGCTGCGGCGGAGTAGAAGTGCGGGCGGGGGTTTTCTTTTTACCACGGAGAAAACGGAGAGAGCGGAGAGAATACCGCGGCAGAGGCCATGCGGACCGTCGCGCCGACGTGCCGTCGACGCTAGGTCCGCATGGCCTTGGTGGACGATCCGGAGGGCCCCCCAGAGGGGGCGTCAAAGGTCGAAGGTCTGAAGGTCGAAGGTCGTCTTGTGGCGGCGGAGCCGCGGACGGGACCTGTGACTTTTGACCTGCGACTTTCGACGCCCGCCGCTGCGCGGCGGGGGGCTGCGTGGCCTAGCGTGACGGCACGGGCGCGATTTTCTTGGCAAGCTGGTCGATTGCTCCCGGCGGCACGTCAATGCGCCAGCCGTCGGCTTCGCGTTGCAGCGAGAGGTACGCGACCGAGGTGTTGGTGTCGGCCTGAAGCTCGGGTGGTTTTCGCTCGGTCACGGCGTGGCTCTCATCGGAGGTGGGAGGGGTGAAATCTGCGGCCCCGGTTGGAGTTGGCGGATTTTTCAAGAACAGGCCGACGGTTGCGTGGTCGGTGTCGGCTTGGTTGAGCCACACGAGCTGAGCGTCGCCAACCGGGATCGCATTGATGGTGAGCGCCGCCACCAGTTCCTCGGCGCTGGCATATTGCTCACCTCCGTGGAGGCTCGTCCGAAGCGCTTCGGCCTCGGCGCGGGTCTCGCGGCCGAAGGTCAAGAGACCTGCCAGGGCGCCAGTATCGCCTCCCGCGGCGGACCAGAGGGCGGTTTCGACGGCGGCCTGCGGGGTCAGTCGACCTTGGTTCCTCCACTCGGCAGCGGGCTTCCAATTGCCCAGCGGCAGGGGAGACGTTGGCGAGACGGCCGGACTCGCGGTGGACGTCTGGATAGCCTCGGCGGCGAGGCTGCGGCGGAGCGAGGCGAGTTCGCTTTCGGAAGGTTGGAGGGTGCGGAGGCGGTCGCGTTCGCGCTGGAGCCGATCAAGTTCGGTGCGCTCGGCCTGGCGGGCGTCGAGTTGGGTCTCCAACAGGGCGGCGTACTGCCGCTGTTTCCACCCGACCAGCCCCAAGGTGAGCACCGCGAACACCAGAGCGACTGATTTGGTCATCGGCCGAACCATGGGAAACCTTTCTTGGCATCGGGCGCGGCGCTGCTCTCGACGATCACATGGGGGATTCCGGCCTTGCGCGCCTCGTTGATCACGTAGTCAAGGGCGGGAAAACCCGCGAGCCCGCGGACCTGAAGCGTGGCGTCGCCTCCCGGTGCCGCCTGCGGCAGCTGGCCGAGACGGTGGAGGAAGTCGGCCAGGGTCAGCCTCTCCTGATCCCACCGAATGGAGCCGTTGGCCTCGATGGTAACGACGGCCTGCGGAGCTCGAGGCGGTGCGTCCGCCACAGGGACAGGTCCGGCGGTCGGGCGGCCGCGGACTGCAGCGGCCAACATGGTCCGCAGGCTCTCTGCCTCGGCGGCGGACTGGGCGAGGGTGCGGTTCTCCTGGCGCACGGCCGCGATGGCGTCACGGGCGGAGCCGAGCTGCGCCAACTCCGCCGAACGGACCCGGTTGGATTGATACTGATACGCAACCAGCCCGGTACCGGCGAGCAGGGCAGTCCAGGCCAGGGCGCCGGTCATCCAGGCAACCAAGGCTCCACCAGCGACCGCTTGGGCGACGGCGACGCTGGCGATCTTGGCCGACAGGCCGACCGGGGCGGCTCCGGTCCCCAGCTCGCCGAGAAGACCGGAAAGGAGGGCGGCATCCGGACTGGCGCCTCTTCGTCCGAGCAGCAGCCGCAGTTTGTCCACGGCCCGGTTGACGCGTTTTCTCGCCGCCTCCTCGGACAGCCGCAGGGCGTCGCCGACCTCGGCAAAACTGCGCTGCTCGAAGAAACGGAGCACAATCGCCTCGCGTTCATCGTCGCGGAGCTGGACGACGGCCGCCTGGAGAACCGCGAGCAGATCCGCGCGGTCGGCGGGGTCCGGGGAGTCGGAGTGGAGCATTTGCATGGTTTGCGCTTCGAGTTCGCGCCGTCGGCGGCGCTGTTCGCCCCGGACGACGGCGGCGGCGGCGTGATGGGTGCTGACAAACAGCCAGCCTCGGAGACTGACCCGGCCGTTGAGCGACGAGGCCTTGCGCGCCAGGTCGGTGAAGACCGTTTGGGACACGTCCTCGGCGAGATGGGCATCAAAGCCCACCCGGCGGAGCGCGGTGGCGTAGACGAAACCGAGGTGTCGGTGCACCAGACCCGCAAACGCGTCCGGTGAGTGATCCACGAGGTAGCAGGCCAGCAGTTCGGCGTCGGTTTGCATGGAAGTCTCTGCCTATGGGCTGCCGCTGAGCAAGAAACCGGACAAATAATCGCGACGGTCGGATTGACGCGCAAGGGGCCTGTCAATCGCGAGCCGAATTTGGGAGGGCGAGGCTCGGTCGTTGAGGGCACCGGAGGGGTTGTCGAAGGGCGTCCTGCGGCGGGGTTGAAATGCCGGCGGGGGGTCTTTTTACCACGGAGGAAACGGAGAGAGCGGAGAGAATACCTCGGCAGAAGGCATGCGGACCGTCGCGCCGACGTGCCGTCGACGCTAGGTCCGCATGGACTTGGTGGACGATCCGGAGGGCCCCCGGAGCGGGCATAAAAGGTCGAAGGTCTGGAGGTCGAATGTCGAAGGTCGTCTTGCGGCGGCGAAGCCGCGGACGAGACGTTCGACTTTCGACCTGGGACAATCGACCCCCGTCTCGCCGCAATGTGACCAATATTGCCCTCGGCATGGGAGGGGCAGGCCACCAGCGTGCCGTCCGCCATGGCGCCGCAGTCCCTATTCCTTGTGACGTTTCTGGGGGCGGCCGTTTCGTACCTCCTGCAAAAGAGCAGGCGACGGGTGCCGATGTCGGTGCTCCAGGCGATCAACATCGAGGTGGGTGAGGAGGCGCACCCCGCAGTGATAGTTGTGGATCTGGTCGTGACGTCACTCGTCGGCACGCTGGTGGCCTTTTTCTTTTCGGAGCCAACCACCAACCAACAGGCGCTGATGGCGGGTTGGGGTGCGATCGGACTGATCGCGGTGCTGGATCGCGGCTCCGGCGAAGCCATCAAATGAGCGAAGCCACCATCAAACCACCCGTCGGAACAAGAACGCCCGAGGAGGCCGCCGTGACATCGGGAGCCGCATCCTCGGCATCGGTCATTGAACGCCTTGAGAGACGACGAGACCGCCATGTCCGGTTTACCCGAATGACCGGCACGGGCGCCCTGCTGGTGACCGTGATCGCGACGTGGGTTTCGGCGCCGCTTGTGTTCAATGCCCTCCTGCTGTTCGCGGGCGTCGGTACCGTCGTCGGCGCCTACGGACTGTTCTTGAGCAGAAAGGACGATATCCAGCTGGCGAAGGCGCGGGGATCGCGGCTGGGCGACGGTCGAGCCTGAGGGCGGGGTCTGCCTGCGGTGCGGTCATGGCGCGGTGGGAGTGGGACGGGGCCGGGGTCTGCGGCGGGTTTGGAGAACGGTCGAACGTCGAAGGTCTGAAGGTCGAACGTCGTTTGGTGGCGGCGGAGCCGCGGACGGGACCTGTGACTTTCGACCTGGGCCTTTCGACGCCCGACCGCTGCGTGGCGGGGCAAAACTCGGTCGGGGGTTCTTTTTTACCACGGAGAAAACGGAGAGAACGGAGAGAAGACCGAGACAGAGGCCATGCGGACCGTCGCGCCGACGTGCCGTCGACGCTAGGTCCGCATGGACTTGGTGGACGATCTGGAGGGGCCCGGAAGGGGGCGTGGAGGGTCGAAGGTCGAAGGTCGAATGTCGGCGTGCGGCGGCGGAGCCGCGGACGGGACCTTTGACCTTCGACCTGGGACTTTCGACCTCGTCTCCCCGCCTCGCCGCGGCGCGGCGCGCGGCCGAATTGCCGCCGGGGTTCGGTCCTAGTTTCGGACCTTGGTCTTTCGCTCGAAGACGATGGGCACCTGCATGCGAGCGTTGACGGGAACACCGTTCTTCAGGCCGGGTTTGAATTTCCACTGCCGCACGGCTTGGAGCGCCACGTCGACGAACCGCTGGTCGGTGGCTGAAATCGCGTTTGCCCGGATGACATCGCCGGCGGGAGTCACGATGAACTCCACGACGATCTTGGCTCCCGGGTGAATCCAGACGCGGCGGCCGTCTTCCCGGACGACCTCGTGCTCCAGACCCGCGGGGTACATCGGACGCACCTGCTTGAGGCAGACCGGCTCCCGATCCTCATGCGTCCCGGTTGATGCCGGTGGGTTGGGCGGCGTCGCTGGCTGCGTGGCGGGCTGGGCGCCGGCACCCAGGGAGACGGTTGCAAGGACCAGGGTTGGGACCAGCCACGAATAGGCCTTCATGACGGGAGGGAAGTTGTGTTTCAGGACAGAGGGCGGTTGGATCTGCGGCCGAGTCATGAAGAGGAACCGCCGAACTGCGATGGAATTTCTCCCGGCATGAACTCGGCCGGGATCGCCGTCGTGCTGTGCCTCGCGACCGCGATCACGCTGGCCGGCTGGTTTCAGGCGGTGATTTCCAAGGCGGGTGCTCGGCCGGAGATCGAGCGTTTCGGGCACCTCAAGGGTTGGCGCCTGGCCCGGCTGACGGCGAGTCCCCGGACGATGCTCCCGCCAAAGCGGGCGCGGGTCCGGTCACGGGAGTTCCGCGCCGCTTACGTGGACGACCGCGGAGACCGGTGGGCGGTGTGGTTTGGCTTTGATGAAAACGGCGAGGTGGTGGCGGTCACCGAGCCAAGCAAACTTGGCTGAGCCTGCGGTGCCTTGGACTTCGGCCGCCGCCTGTCGCAACCGGGCGATCCAAGTGACCCACGGGTCAATCGACTCGACCGGCCTCCGTGGAGACGCTAGCTCTCGGTCACGCGCTGAGTCATGCACTACCGAATCTGGCATTATCGCATTGCGCCCGGGAAAGCCGCGGCGTTTCAGGCGGCATACGGTTCGATGGGGGACTGGGCGCAGCTCTTCGCGCTGGCGGCGGGCTACCTCGGGACGCGGCTGCTGCAGCCGGAGCAGACGGACGGCGACTGGATGACGATCGACTGCTGGGAGAGTCGCGAGCACTGGGAGGCGTTCATCGGCCTCCACCGCGAACGCTACGAAGCGCTCGGCCGCAAGCTCGGTGACCTCACGACCAGGAACGAGCTGGTTGGGGTGTATGAGGCGGTGGGCGGTAGGCTGTAGGCGGTAGGCGATAAGCGGTAGGCGGTAGGCTGTAGGCGCTAGGCTTTGGGTGGTCGGATGGGGCGAGTGGGTGAACGCGTTCACGGGGTTCGAGGTGTGGCTGGAGGTGCTGTTGAGGTGGGAGGCGCAGCTGAGAGGTGGACAGAACTCGGAGCGGAAACGCCGGGATCGGATGCCTGGATTCCATCTACCATCTTCCATCTTCTATCTACCACCCACCATCTACCATCACCCAGCTACCTACTGCTGTCGTCGTTCCTCTCTGGCGAAGTGCCGTTTGACCTTTCGGGTGGAGCGCGATGGAGTCGGGGGGCACTCGGAAGTCCCATGATCTCTCACCGGACGTCGCTGATCGGGATCGTTTTGGCGCTGGCGGTGGGCTTTCTTGGCGGCTGGCTCGTGGCGTCACGACGGACGGTGGCATCCGTCGCGGCCCCGTCCGCGGCGCGGGCGCCGTTGAGAGTGCTGGCGGCCGGGCCCGGTCGTGTCACCGGGCCGGCCGCTTCGGTGGCGCCGGCGGCGACGACGGCGACCACGCGCTCGAATGCGGACTTTATCCACCGGATGGTTGAACTGCGCAAGAAGGGGCGCCTCTCCTGGGGAATCCAGATCGTGACCCCGCAGGGTGAACTCGATCCCGGGATGAAGGAACTGCTGCAGATCACCAACGCCGAGGCGCGAGTGATCAATGCGAGCCTCGAACGGGCGCAGGCGCGGCTGAAGGCGCTGGAGGACAGCGTGGGGTCGGCGCGGGTGGACCCGAATACGGGCGACTTGGTGGTGGATTTCCCGGCGTTTCCCGAGCAGGGCGGAAAAGTGTTCGACGAACTGATGGGCGTCTTGCAGTCGACGCTCGGTCCCGAGCGGATGGCCCTGATGCAGGAACTCTCGCCGCAGATGCTCGACCTTTCGCTCGGTGGCTTCGGTCTGCAGACCAAGTCCATCTCCATCAAGCGCGCGAAGATCGGGGACAAACTGGGCT
>CAZUQB010000066.1:0-9266 GCA_964622405.1 uncultured Opitutaceae bacterium
AGGAACTGTGCACGGCCGGGGTCAGGTCGATCCGGCCCCACGGCAGGTTGATCCCTCCGCCCGGCATGAGATCGATGGTGGCGGCCCCCTGGGCCTCGAAGTGGTTCGCGAGCTCGTAGGGCGCCACGAGGGTGGCCCGGTGGAGCCGGGCGAGGGTGAGCGCGTCGCAGATGTGGTCCTCGTGGGCGTGTGAAGACAGCACGAGGTCGCACGGCACGCCGGCCGGGTCCACGGCGCCGTGCGGATTCTCGCTCAGGTACGGATCCAGCACCAGGCGCGTGCCGGCGAGCTCGAGAAGAAAGCAGGAGTGCCCGAAATAGGTCAGTTTCATGCGGGTCGTTGGCCGGTGAAACGGCCAAGCCAGCATTGCACAGGAGGCAGCAAAGGCAACCGAGACCACCCGGGCGGCGCCGGCGAATGCCGCAGAGGCGGCTCGCCGTTCTCTAGTCCGCCACCGGCCGGGACAGCGCGTCGAGGCGTTTCATCACGTCGGGCGTGAGCTGGTCGACCACGGCCAGGGCGCCGAAGTTCTCCTGCAGCTGCTCGGGTCGCGACGCACCGAGGATGACGCTGCTGACGTGGGGGTTCTTCAGGCACCAGGCCACGCCAAGGCGCGGCAGCGAGGTGCCGAGCTCGGCGGCGATCTTTGCCAGCTCCTTCACCGCGGCCACGCGGCGGCCGAACGCCGGATCGCCGGTGAGGCGGTCGCGCAGCCACTCCATGCCGGGCGTGTTGAGCCGCGAGTCCGACGGGACGCCGTCGTTGTATTTTCCGGTGAGGAGGCCGGTCGCGAGCGGCGACCAGATCGTGGTGCCGAGCCCGGGTGAACGGTAGAGCGGGGCATACTCGTGCTCGACTCGCCGGCGATGGAACAGGTTGTACTGCGGCTGCTCGACGATCGGCCGGTGCAGGTTGAGGCGCGCGCAGATCTCGAAGGCCTCGCGGAGGTTGTCGGCGCTCCACTCGCTCGTGCCCCAGTAGAGGACCTTGCCCTGAGTGATCAGGTCGTGCATCGCGCGGGCCGTCTCTTCGATCGGCACATCGGGATCGGGCCGGTGGCAGTAATAGAGATCGAGGTAGTCGACCTGCAGGCGCGCCAGGGCGGCATGGCAGGCCTCGACGACGTGCTTGCGGGAGAGACCCACCTGGTTCGGCCCTTCGCGTTCGGCGCCGAAGTACACCTTGCTGGAGACGAGGTAGGTGTCGCGCGGCCAGCCGGACTTCCGGAGAATGGCGCCCATCACCCGCTCGGCCTGGCCGTCGGCGTACGTCTCGGCGTTGTCGAAGAAATTCACGCCCGCCGCATAGGCGGTGTGCATGAGCTGCTCGGCGACCGGGTCGCCAATCTGCTTGCCGAACGTGACCCAGGCTCCGAACGAGAGCGCGCTGACCTTGAGACCGGAGGAACCGACGCGGCGGTAGATCATGTCCATGCCGGGAGCATGCGAGCCGACGCCGGCTTGTCTACCGGCCAGCGAAGAATTTCTGCCCGACTGTCAGATCATCCGCGACCAAGCCGTGGCCGGCCGGTGACGTCTGCAACGCGACCTCCGCCCCGCCGGCGCGGAGCAACTCGGCGAGCCGCGGCGGATGGGAGTTCGGCACGATCGGGTCGCGGAGACCGCTGGCGATGAGCACGCGGCGGCCGGCCAGCGTGCCGGCCGGGGCCGGCTGGTCGAGCACGACCATGGGCCGCAGCAGCACGGCGCCCGCCAGCGACTCCGGTCGCAGCAGCAGCAGCGTGGCGGCGATGTTGGCGCCGTTGGACAAGCCGACCGCGGTCAGGCGGGTTGGATCGAGACCGTGGGCCCGGGTGGCGGCGGCGATGAAGTCGGCGAGCTGATGCGTGCGCCGGGCCACCTCGGCCGGGTCGAAAACCCCTTCGCCCAGCCGGGCGAAAAACCGAAGCGCGCCCCGCTCGCTGACCTGACCGCGCGGGCTGAGCAGGGCCGAGCCCGGCGAGAGGGCGCGGCCGAGCGGGAGGAGGTCGTGCTCATCGCCGCCCGTGCCGTGGAGCAGCAGCAGGGGCGGAGCCGACGGATCGGTGCCGGGTTCGAACACGTGATGGAAAGAGAGGTTCATGGCGCGGTGGCCAGGGGTGGCAGCGCCGCCTCGATCTCGGCGCGATGCGGTTCCAGGTGCGGCGGCAGGCCGAGCTTCGTGCCGAGCGACTCGACCGGCTCGTCGATCGTGAAGCCGGGCTGGTCGGTCGCGATCTCGAACAGGATGCCCGACGGCTCACGGTAATAGATCGACTTGAAATAGGCGCGGTCGATGACCGGGCTGATGGGGAGCCCGGAGCGCGTCACCTCGCGATGCGCCTCGACCTGCGAACGGTCGGTCGGCGTGCGAAACGCGACATGGTGAATCGTGCCCGCCCCGTTCAGTCCGCGGGGCAGGGCGGGGTCCGCGAGGAGATCGACATACGTGCCCGGGCCGCCGGCGCCGACGGTGTACCGGGTGCGATGACCTTCCGTGGCGACCGGGCGGTAGCCCATGGTCTGGGTGAGCACCGCGACCGTGACCTGCGGGTTAACCACGCCGAGCGTGGTGCTGTGGAACCCGCGGATGGCGTGCGCGGCGGGGACGTCGGCCGACGGCGCGGGCGGGCGCGGATCGGATTCGTTCGTGGCGATCAGGTCGAGCCGCAGCCCGTCGGGGTCGAAGGTCGTCAGGACCTTCTCCCCAAAGCGCTCGGTCACCGCCTCGGTCTTGATCCCGAGCCGGGCCAGGCGTTCCTGCCAGAAATCGATTGAGCCCGCCGGGATGGAGAACCCGGTGGCGTAGGATTGGCCGCTGCCGGGCCGGCCGCGGCGGAGGCCGGGCCACGGGAAGAATGTGAGCGCGGTGCCGGGCGAGCCGGTGTAGTCGCCGTAGTAGAGATGGTAGGTGCCGGGATCGTCCTGGTTGACCGACTTCTTGACGAAGCGGAGCGCGAGGACGCGGGTGTAGAACTCGAAGTTCGCCCGCGGATCCGAGGCCATGGCGGTGATGTGATGGAGACCGAGCAGGTTCATGTGGTTTGGTTGGTTAAAGGGAGGGTGGGATGGTGCCTCAGCGGGCGGAGGGCGCGGCGGTCGGCCGTCCGGTGCCCAGCTTCTTGCAGAGCCAGCCGAGGGTGAATTGCTCGGCAGACGACAGGACGGCGAACTCGCGGGCCAGGCTGGCGGCCACCTTGGGGAAGAGTTCGAGGATGAACGCCCGTCCCTGATCGGTGAGGGAAACCGTGATGTAGCGACGATCCTCCGGATCGCGCTGGCGCGAAACCAGCCCGGAGCGCTCGAGATTGTCGACCACCAGAGTGACATTGCCGCCGCTCCGCAGAAGCTTCGTCGCCAGCTCGCCCTGACAGAGCGGGCCGCGGTGCAGCAGGGCCTCAAGCAGGCCAAATTGCGCGATCGTCAGCCCCTTCGGCAGCACCGCATGCGCGCGGGCCGTCACCGAGTCGGCCGCCCGCATCAGCTTGATGTAGGCGTTCAGGGCGTCGACTTCAGCCTTGGGGCCTTGGTAATTGGAACTCATGATACTTTGATCTTAAAATACTAGGAATACTTTAATGTCAAATGATTGGTGCCGATTACCTCGTCCAAGCCTCAAACGATTCCAAGTAAGATCCTATAGCCCGGCGTCTTAAGCGACACCGCGCAGCGTCTTACGCCATGCTGTCGAGCTTCTGGATCCGCGGAATATGGCGGCCGCCTTCAAATTCGGTTTCGAGCCAAATGCGCACGATCCGGAATGCCTCGTCGAGCGTGATGGTGCGCTCGCCGATGGCCAGGCAGTTGGCGTCGTTATGGGAGCGGTTCCAGATGGCGACCTGTTCGGACCAGCAGACGCCGCAGCGTACGCCCCGGACGCGGTTGGCGGCCATGGCCTCGCCGTTGCCGGACCCGCCGAGCACGATGCCGCGCTCGACCTCGTGGTTCGCGATTGCCCGGGCGACCGGGAAGCAGAAATCCGGAAAGTCGCACCGCTCCGCGGAATGCGTGCCGAAGTCCCGGACCGTGTGCCCCTCGGCAAGGAGCATGCCTTTGATGGCTTCCTTGTAGGCGAAGCCGGCGTGGTCGGAGCCAATGGCGATCGTGAACGTCTTTTTCATGAACTGCGGGGAAACTGCGGCAGGATTGCCGTGTCCATTTGCGAGGCACAGTTTGGCGCCAGCAAACAAATTCCCGATCCCATGAACTCCCGTCTCGGCGGTCTGGTTGTGTTGTCTCTCCTCCTGCTCGCCGGTTGTGCGTCGCCCGCCGATCGCATCGCGACCAACCAGGCCATGTTTGACTCGTGGCCGGTGGATGTCCGCGAGAAGATCCGCGCCGGCCAGGTCGCCGTCGGCTTCGCGCCCGAGATGGTGCTCGTGGCCCTGGGCCAGCCCGACCGCAAGGTTCTGCGAACCTCCGCCCAGGGCACGGCCGAGGTCTGGACGTATCTCGACCACCGGCCGCATTTCTCGATCGGCGTTGGCATGGGCTCGGTCGGCCGCTCCTCCGCTGTCGGCGGTTCCGTGGCGATGACGGACCAAGCCTGGCACGAATCCCACGTCATCACCGTCATCTTCGAGGCCGGCAAAGTCGCCGCCATCGAGGCCAGCAAGTAGCGCGCGATCCGTTTCCCGCTCTTCCGCCTTATCCAGCCAGGCCAACCGCCCGCAGGAATTCCGCCGGGTTGCTGAAGTCGGCGAAGCAGTGGGACGGATGGTGGCGCAGGAGTTCCTCCCGGGAATACTGGCCGGTGGCGACCGCGACGGTGCGCGCCCCGATGACCTTGCCGCACTCGATGTCGTGCGGGGTGTCGCCGATCACGAAGACCCGCTCCGCGGGGAACTCGACGCCAAGCCGCTCGCGGGCGCGGCGCAGGGCGACGGGGCCGAGTTCGTTGCGCAGCGGGCTGTCGTCCGCGAAGGCGCCAAACGCGAAATAGTCCGACAGGCCGTGATGGCCGAGCTTGATCCGCGCGCCGCGCTCGATGTTGCCCGTCAGCAGGGCCAGCGCGCAGTCGGCGCGGGCCGCCAGCCGCGGGACCAGGTCGCGGATGCCGGGCAGGACGCGCGTGCCGGGGTTGTGCAGGGCGGCGGGCAGCTCGGCCAGGTAGCCGTCGAGGAGCCGGGTGCGGCTGGCCGGCGTGTCCGGAATCGCGCAGCGGGCGAAAATCTGGCCGACGATGTGGCGGTCGGTCCGGCCGGCGTAGTCGATGTCCTCGAGGGAGCGGTCGACCCCAAATTCGCGGGCGAGGGCCGACTGGAGCGCGCGCATGCCGGCTCCGCCCGAGAGGGTCAGGGTGCCGTCGATATCCCAGAGGAGCAGGGTCGTCATCCGGGGGCCGATGAACGGCGGACGCTCCGGCGGGGGCAAGTTTCTTCCGGTTGGCGGGAACCCGGGAGGGTGGTAACCTTTCCAAGCGTTGGGCGTCCCCTCCTTCATCATGAAATCCCTCCTCTCCTTTTTGGTGCTCGCGGGCGGGCTGGTCCTGCTCGCCGGATGCGCCACCCCGGAAACCCGCATCGCCAAGAATCCCGAGGCGTTCGCGCGGCTCACCCCCGAGCAGCAGCAGCTGATCAAGGAAGGCAAGGTCGGCATCGGATTCGACCAGACGATGGTGCGGCTCGCGATCGGCGATCCCGACCGGGTCCGGATCCGGACCGATCACAACGGCCAGAGCGAGATCTGGAGCTACGTCACCTACGAGGGCGACGACGGCCTGCTGCTCTATCGCGGCTACTACCACCGCTACTTCTACGGCTACGGTCCCGTCTACCCGTACTATCTCGCCTACCCGGGCCGCCGCGTCCACGAGCACTTCCGCGTGGTGTTCCGCGACGGCAAGGTCGTCGCGGTCGAGCAGGAGGTCTAGCCCCGCCCCGGGCCAGCCTGGCGCTGGTACTGCGTCGGGGTGCGGCCGGTGAAGCGCCGGAAGACGGTCGCGAAATACTGCGAGCTGGAGAAACCGAGCTCGTGGGCCACCGCCGTCACCGTGGCGCCGGGCTCCCGCAGGCGGGCCTGGGCGACGCCGAGCTTGTGCCGCAGGACGTGTTCCCGCGGGGGCAGGCCGACCTCCTGGCGGAAGCGCGCCTTGAAGCGCGAGGGTGACAGCCGCACGAGGCGCGCGAGCTGGGGAATGCCGGGCAGCTCGGCGGTCTGGGCCGCGATGAGCGCGAGGCTGCGCTGGATGCGGGGCGAGGGCGTGGCGCGGCGGTTGTGGTGCGAGGCCCGGATGATCGCGAACAGGAATCGCAGGACGAGCGTGGCGACGCCGACGCGGTCGAGCGGGGTCCGGGCCTGCTCGATCGCCGCGAAGAGCTGGTCCAGCAGGAGATGCGTCCCGGGCTCGGCCGCGAAGTGTCGCGAGGGCAGGCTGAGCAGCGCCGCCCGCAGCGCCCGGGCCGCCGCCGGTTCCAGGAACAGCAGGGGCTGGCGGGCGGGCTTCAGCCGCAGGAACATCCAGTACAGGACGCCCTTCTCCTCGGGCATGTCCGCCGAGTCGTGCAGCTCGCCGGGAAACACCAGGTAGTGGTCGCCGCCCCGCAGCCGGTACACCTGGCCGCCGACCCGGTACGTCTGGTGGCCGCGGGCGAGGAAGCAGATCTCCAGGCCGTCCGGGTGCGCGCGCGGCTGGAGGCCCTGGTAGGCGCTGGCGTAGCGGTACCGGCCCAGCTCGACGACCCCGGGCACGCCGATCTCGCGCTCAAAGCACTCCCGGCGCCGCGCGAGCTGCTCGGGCGGCATCACGGGCTCGACCACCACCGGGCCCCGGGCCACGGTCCGGATGTTCGATTTTGTACTGCGCAACATTGTCGGACGCCACCCTCGGCCGGCCCCCGTATGGTGTCCAGCGATGAATGCGAACACCCCGCCGCCCGTCCCCGACTATGGCGCCCCCGCCTCGATCCCGGCCACGCAGCTCCTGGCGCCGGAGCAGATCGAGTTCTTCCGGCTCAACGGCTACCTCGCGGTCGACAGCGTCATGCCCCGCGACGAGATCCCGCGGGTCCGCGCGGTCTACGACCGGCTGTTCAACGAGGATCGCGGCCGGACCGAGGGCGACCTCTACAACCTGACGGGCACGAAGGAAAAGGGCCGCCGCGAGGCGGTCGCGCAGATCCTCCAGCCCGGCAAGTACGCCCCGGAGCTGCTCGCGACGCAGCTGGTGGCGAACGTGAAGGCCATGATGCGCCAGCTGCTGGGTCCCGACTGCCGCATGGTGGGTGACCACGCGATCAACAAGCCGCCGCGCAATGCCGCCGCGACCCCGTGGCACCAGGACGAGGCGTACTGGAATCCGGCGAAGGAGTACTCCGGGCTCAGCGTGTGGGTGCCGCTGCAACCCGCCACGAAACTGAACGGCTGCATGTATTTTGTGCCCGGCTCGCATCGCCTCGAGGTGATCCCACACCAGCCGATCGGCAACGACCCGAAGGTGCCCGGCCTGGAGGTCGTCCCGGGCGCGTTTGATTTCGGCTCGGCCGTGGCCTGCGAGCTGCCGGCCGGCGGCGCGACATTTCACCTGGAGCGGACGCTGCACTACACGCCGAGCAACCAGTCGGACGACTATCGCCGGGCCTACATCATCGTCGGCACCTGCTTCGAGCGCCCGCGCGCCACGCCGCGCCGCTTCGAGTGGCAGGAGCGTCAGGCCGCGGCGCGGTGAGACCGGCAGGGAGCCGGTAGCGGGAAGCCGGCAGTTGGGACCGAAGCCTCCCGCGCGCTACAGCGCCGGCAGCACGCTGCCCGCGAGGATCAGGATCGCGCCGATGATCTCGTGCGGCAGGAAATGCTCGCGGAAGAACACGACGCCGCCGACGGCGATGCCGAGCGGCACGAGCATCTGCAGCAGCGAGCCTTCGCCCACCGGGAGATCGCGGAAGGCGCGCGTCATGCAGATCTGCCCGACCCCCGCGCACAGCGCGCCGACCAGCATCAGTCCCCAGGCGGGCGCACTGACCGGCGCCCAGTGCGCGATGGCCGGGCCGCCGCAGAGCAGCAGGCCGTAGACGCACTGCGCGGCGAAGATGGTCGAGGTGTGCTCGCCCTCGGCGTGCAGCTGGCGGATCGTGACGACGATGTACGCGGAGGCGACCGCCGACAGGATGGCGAGGCCGTCGTACCAGCTGATTCCGGCGCCAGTGCCGAAGACATTCGTGAGCAGGGCGAGGCCGCCGAGCGCCATGACACCGCCCACGGCCAGCGAGGCCCGCAGGGGCTCATGGAGCAGGATCACCGCGAACACCGCGCCGAGCGCCACGTACGTGTTGTTGATGAAGGTCGCGCGGCCGGCGCCGAGATGGACGACGGTGAGGTAGTAGCAGTAGACGCCCGCGCCGCCGAGCAGGCCGCGGAGGATGAGCCGCCGGTGAAGGAAGAGATGCCTCGGCTGGAATGCCTCGGGACCGATGCGGAAGGTCACGAGGATCAGGCCCAGCCCCACCACGAAGCGCACGCATGTCAGCAGCCAGACGTCGACGGCCTGCACGGCGCCGAGCGCCCGGATGATCAGGGCGTTCGCCGTGAAGCAGACGGCGGAGAGGAGCATGAGCTGCAATCCACGGAGATGGACGCGGCGGGAGACGGTGGCGGTGGACATGGAGACAGGACAGGAACCGTGAAGGCACAGGAGGAAACAGAGGAAACGGAAGGTAAGAAACCACTAATCTTCGCTTATCCGCGCTTATGGTTCCGAAACCCTTCGGAGTGATTCGTGCATATGAGCGGGTAAGCTATTCTCCGTTCCCTCCGTTTCCTCCTGTGCAAGTCAGGCCGCCCGGTTCATCGCCGGGATTGCATTCGGGCGCAACGTGACTAACTCCGCTGCTGTCACCATGGAACCACAGATCAAGGCCTCGCTGGTCGCCCTGCTTGACGCGATCAAGCGCGGCGATGGCGGAATGATTGCCACGGAAATGGAGCGCCTCGACACGCTGTTCGCGCAGGGCCGCAGCGAGGGCGCATTGCATCCGCAGCTCGAGCATTTCCTGCAGAACCGCAGTTACGCCAAGGCGCTGATGTTCCTCGGCGGCGAGACCGACATCCCCGCCGGCGCCTGCGGCGGCCGAAAGGCAAAGGCCTGACCATGGCCGCCGGCGACAAGGTGCCGACCGACGGTGGCAGCGGCCTGGGCCAGAATCCCTTCGCCGCCCTCAGCGCCGCCGGCCTCCCCAGCGCGCCGCCGCCGAACTCGGGCGCGCCAGCGTCCGCCAATCCACCTTCCGCGATCCGCACGCCATCGAGGGGCCGCGTCGACATCGTGCGCGAGACCGGCAACCGCGGCGGGAA
>CAZUQB010000067.1:0-9229 GCA_964622405.1 uncultured Opitutaceae bacterium
GCTTCTGCCGCACCTACGCCACCCTCATCCGCTCCGGCGTGCCGATCCTGCGCACGCTCGAGATCGTGTCCGCGGCCAGCAACAAGGTGCAGATCGAGGACGCCTGCCAGGAGATCGCCAAGCACGTCTCCCAAGGCGGCCAGGTGTCCGACGTCCTCGCCGCGAACCCGTTCTTCCCGCCCATGATGAAGCACATGGTCAAGGCCGGTGAATCGACGGGCAACGTCGACGGCATGATGACCAAGATCGCGGACTTCTACGACGTGGAGTGCGAGGCGACGGTCGCAGCGCTGACCTCCCTGATCGAGCCGATCCTCATCGTCTTCCTCGGCGTGGTGGTCGGCGGCATCGTCATGGCGATGTTCCTCCCGATCTTCCAACTCGGTGCGGTCGCCGGCGGCCTGCAGTAAGCCGCGGTCCCAGCATCGATTGCCAATTCCAGGCGCGGGGCAAACACCCCGCGCCTGCTTGTTTCTACGGCTACACTGCCGGTTGACTTCGATACCCCGGGAGAGCCAAGCTGAGTCGCAATGCCCTCCGTCCTGATAGTCGACGACCTGCTCTCGATCCACGAGATGCTGGAGGCGGTCATCCAGCCGACGGGGTTCGTGACGTCGTTTGCCACCGACGGTGAAAAGGCGCTGGCCCGCTATAAGTCGGAGAAGTTCGACCTCGTGCTGGCCGACATCGACATGAAGCCGATGGACGGCATCACGCTGCTCAAGCACCTGAAGCATTACGATCCGAACGCGGTGATCATCATCATGACCGCCTACGCCAGCACCGAGAGCGCGGTCCAGGCGCTGAAGTTCGGGGCCTTCGACTACCTGCAGAAACCATTCCGGGTGGACGAGCTCATCGCGACCCTGCGGCGGGGCATCGAGTTCAAGGAATTCCAGAACGAGCGCGCCCTGATGGGCCTGGCCCCTTCCATCCGTGCGGACGACATCGAGCACCGCCTGATCGGCCAGAGCCCGGAAATGCGCCGGCTGATCCAGCAGCTCCGCAAGCTCGCCGTGGTGCGCACCCCCGTCCTGCTCCAGGGCGAGGTTGGCACCGGCAAGGACGTCGTGGCGGAGATCCTCCACGCCGCCAGCGGCGCGGCCGAGGCGCAATTTGTCCGGATCGACTGCTCCCTCAGCTCCGAGTCCAGCTTCCGCGAGGGGGTCCTCGGCCAGAACGGCACCGGCGGCACCTGGGTGCAGCAGGCCAAGGGCGGCACGCTGTTCCTCCAGCATCTCCAGTGTCTCTCGCTCGCCGTGCAGCGCGAACTGGTCAGCGTGCTACGCAACACCGCCCACGGGTTCCGGCTGATCTGCGCGACCACCGAGGACCTCGAGAAGATGTCCGACGAGGGCCGGTTCCACGACGAGCTGTTTTATCGGGTCGCGTCCCTGCCGGTCGTGCTCCCGCCGCTCCGCGAGCGGGCCGAGGACATCCCGCTCATCGTCAAGTACTACACGGCGAAGGCGGCCAATCCGCACTTCGACTCGAACCTGATCGAGTTCACGGACGACGCCATGGCGGTCATGATGGCCTACCACTGGCCGGGCAATCTCACCGAGCTCATCCAGGTCATCACCAAGGTCGCCACCAGCACCGAGACCCGGGTGATCACCTCCAGCCAGCTCCCCCTGCGTCTGCGCGAGTTGAAGCACTGGCCGCCCCTGGCCGAATACCTGGCCGGCCAGGAGAAGCAGTACATCGACCTTGTCCTGCACGTCTGCCGGAACGACAAGTCCGCGGCCGCCAAGGTGCTGGGCATCGACGAATCGCGGATCGGCTAGGGCGCCGGCGGCGCCCGGTTGAAGGGTGGCCGTTGAAGGTTGAAAGCCGGGTCAGCCCGGCTGGTTGGGGTATTCCAGCCCCGTCCGTGCGGCTATGCCGAGGTCCCAGAGACAAGGCCAACGACGTAAGGGCGTGGGCTCGGGACGAGCGGGGCCCGTGTTGCCGAGAGGACCCCTTTCCAAACGGCCACAGGCCAGTCTCGCCACCCTACTCGCTACGCGCTACCCGCTACTCGCTACTCCAATTCCGCCCGCCCGCCGGCCCAAAACCGCCTTACGCCACCTTTCCCGCTTGCCGGAGGCTGGAGCCCCGCCAACCCTCGCGAGCGCTCACGTCATGCCCAAACGCTCTGACCTCAAATCCATCCTGATCATCGGCGCCGGCCCCATCGTGATCGGCCAGGCATGCGAGTTCGACTACTCGGGCACGCAGGCCTGCAAGGCGCTGAAGGAGGAGGGTTATCGCGTGATCCTGGTGAACTCCAACCCGGCCACGATCATGACCGATCCGGAGTTCGCGGACGTGACGTACATCGAGCCGCTGACGGTCGAGACGCTGGAGAAGATCATCGCCGCGGAACGGCCCTCGGCGCTGCTCCCGACCCTCGGCGGCCAGACCGCGCTCAACCTCTCGATGGACCTCCACAAGGCCGGCATCCTGGCCAAGTACGGGGTCGAGATGATCGGCGCCAAGCCCGCCGCCATCGCCAAGGGCGAGGACCGCGAGCTGTTCAAGCAGTGCATGCTCCGCATCGGGCTCGATGTCGCGAAGTCGCGCACGGTGAAATCCATGCAGGAGGCCCGCGACGCCGCGGAGTTCCTCGGCACGTTCCCGCTCATCATCCGCCCGTCGTTCACGCTCGGCGGCTCCGGCGGCGGCATCGCCTACAACCGCGAGGAATTCGACGCCATCGTCGCCAACGGCCTCGATCTCTCCCCGGTCCACGAGGTCCTCGTCGAGGAATGTCTCCTCGGCTGGAAGGAATACGAGATGGAGGTGATGCGCGACCACAAGGACCAGTGCGTGGTCATCTGCTCGATCGAGAATTTCGACCCGATGGGCGTCCACACCGGCGACTCCATCACCGTGGCGCCCGCCATGACGCTCACCGACAAGGAGTACCAGGTGATGCGCGACGCCTCGTTTGCCGTGATCCGCGAGATCGGCGTCGAGACCGGCGGCTCCAACATCCAGTTCTCCGTCGACCCGGTCACCGGCCGCATGGTCGTGATCGAGATGAATCCGCGCGTGTCGCGCTCCTCCGCGCTCGCCTCCAAGGCCACCGGCTTCCCGATCGCCAAGATCGCGGCCAAGCTCGCGGTCGGCTACACGCTCGACGAGCTGCGCAACGACATCACGCGGCTCACGCCCGCCAGCTTCGAGCCGACGATCGACTACGTGGTCACGAAGATCCCGCGCTTCACCTTTGAGAAGTTCATCGGCGCGGACGCCACGCTGACCTCCGCGATGAAGTCCGTCGGCGAGGCCATGGCCATCGGCCGCACGTTCAAGGAATCCATCCAGAAGTGCCTGCGCTCGCTCGAGACCGGCGCCCGCGGCTTTGGCGGCGGCGGCCGCCATGGCAGCGACGAGCTGATGGACGAGAAGACGATCAACGCCAAGCTCGGCACGCCCAACGCCGAGCGAATCTACTTCATCCGTCACGCCTTCCGGGCGGGCTACACGGTGGAGCGCATCTTCGACCTGACGAAGATCGACCCGTGGTTCCTGCACCAGCTCCGCGAGATCCACGAGATGGAGAACGCCCTGGCTGGCCAGACGCTCGCGACCCTCCCGGACGCCGATTTCCGTCGCGCAAAACAGTTCGGCTTCTCCGATGTCCAGCTGGCCCACCTGCTCAAGGCGGACTTCGCGGCGGTGCGCGCGGCCCGCAAGCAGCGCGGCATCGGGACCACCTACCGGCTGGTCGACACGTGCGCGGCCGAGTTCGAGGCATTCACGCCGTACTACTACTCGAGCTACGGCGACGAGAACGAGATCATCCCCTCGCAGAAGCGGAAGATCATGATCCTCGGCGGCGGCCCGAACCGCATCGGCCAGGGCATCGAGTTCGACTACTGCTGCGTCCACGCCAGCTTCGCGCTGCGCGAGATCGGG
This sequence comes from uncultured Opitutaceae bacterium, assembly GCA_964622405.1. Taxonomy (GTDB): domain Bacteria; phylum Verrucomicrobiota; class Verrucomicrobiia; order Opitutales; family Opitutaceae; genus Opi-474. The sequence goes on from CAZUQB010000067.1 coordinate 3,907, forward strand.
ATCGAGACCGTGATGGTGAACTCGAACCCCGAGACCGTCTCGACCGACTACGACACCAGCGACCGCCTCTATTTCGAGCCGCTGACGCTCGAGGACGTGCTGGAGATCTACCAGCAGGAGAAATGCGACGGCGCGATCGTCCAGTTCGGCGGCCAGACCCCGCTCAATCTTGCCACCGCGCTGAAGGCGCACGGCGTGAACATCATCGGCACCTCGCCCGAGAGCATCGAGCTCGCCGAGGACCGGAAGCTCTTCGCGGAGGTGCTTCGCAAGCTCGACCTCCGCCAGCCCGCGAACCGCACCGCGCTCAACGAGTCCGAGGCGCTCGCCTTCGCCCACGAGGTTGGCTTCCCCGTGCTGCTCCGTCCGTCGTTCGTGCTCGGCGGCCGCGGCATGTTCATCGTCTACACCGAGGAGGACTTCAACCTGGTGATCCGGCAGTCGTTCGACGTGATGCCGGGCAAGCCGGTGCTGATCGACAAGTTCCTCGAGGATGCGATCGAGCTCGACGTCGACTGCATCAGTGACGGCGAGACCAGCGTCATCGGGGGCATGCTCGAGCATATCGAGTTCGCCGGCGTGCACTCCGGCGACGCGTCGATGGTGATGCCGCCGCACACGCTTGGCGCCGAGATGCTCGCGACCGTCCGCCACGCCACCTACGCGCTCGCGCGCGAGCTCAAGGTGGTCGGCCTGATGAACGTCCAGTTCGCCATCAAGGACGGCCAGCTCTACGTCCTCGAGGTCAACCCGCGCGCTTCCCGCACCGTGCCGTTCGTGGCGAAGGCCATCGGCGTGCCGCTGGCAAAGCTGGCCGCGCAGGTCATGACCGGCCGCAAGCTGAAGGAGCTCGGTTTCACGCGCGAGCAGACGCCCAAGCACTGGTGCGTGAAGGAGGCCGTCTTCCCGTTCGTGCGCTTCCCCGGCTCAATGATCACCCTCGGCCCCGAGATGCGCTCCACCGGCGAGGTGATGGGCATCGACGACGATCTCGGCGTCGCCTACGCCAAGGCCCAGGCCGCGGTGAAGCCCGGCCTGCCCGTGAAGGGCAACGTGTTCCTCTCGGTGAAGGACAGCGACAAGCCGCGGGCCGTCTCGCTGGCCCGCCGCCTTGAGGCGCTCGGGTTTGTAATCTATTCGACCAGCGGCACCGCCAAGGTGCTGGCCGACGCTGGCGTGGCGGTGAAGCGCCTCGCCAAGCTGAGCGAAGGTCGACCGAACGCCGTCGACATGATCAAGAACGGCCAGATCGCCATGGTGATCAACACCCCCGGCGGCATGATCCCGCGCCGCGACGAGAACGCGATCCGCGCCGCCGCCTACGCCCACACCGTCTGCCTGATGACCACCCTCACCGGCGCCGAGGCGGCCGTGGACGGCATCATCGCCCTCAAGCACAAGGAAGTTGGCGTGCGGCCGATCCAGAAGTACCGCGGCAACGTCGTGGTCGTTTGATTTTCGATTTACGAATTACGATTTACGATGGGGAACCTGGCGCGCCGGTGGCGCAGGCTTACTGGGAGAACTATGTGGGCGGGGTGCCCTCACCCCGCAGTTGTCAGAGCCAGCAACCCACCCCCGCCGAAGCGAATCCCCCGAGTCCCAACCGGATCGTCGTCCCAGTTCGCACGGAGCTGATTCGGCCCGCAGGCCGAATCAGCTCCCCGCGGCCTCCTCCGCCTCCCGGCCGCGCCCGTGAAATCCGTGGTGAACCTACCCTTGCCCGCGAATCCGGCCGGACTCCCGGGCAGCGGGGTGAGGGCACCCCGCCCACATCGGCCGACGGCCCGAGCTAACACCGAACATCGGACACCGCCGTTGCCTTTCCACCGGGCGCCAACTAACCATCCCTCCTCCGTCCCATTTCGCCCCGCCCAAGCAATCGTAAATCGTAACTCGTAAATCCTAAATTTCCCCATGCTTGCCATCCGCGTTCACCAGCTCGGCGGCCCCGAGGTTCTCCAGATCGACGACATTCCCGTGCCCGCGCCCGACCGCGGCCAGCTGCGCATCCGGGTGGAAGCCGCCGGCGTGAACTTCATCGACACCTATCTCCGCAGCGGGCTCTACAAGGTCGGCCTGCCGTTCCTGCCCGGCATGGAGGCCGCCGGCGTCGTGACCGCGATGGGCGAGGGGGTCACCGGTTTTCACCTCGGTGACCGCGTTGCGACCACCCATGCGATGGGCGCCTACGCGGCGGAGACTCTGGTGCCGGCCGACAAGGCCATGGCCATTCCGGCCGGCCTCGACACCCGGACTGCCGCCGCGCTGCTGTCGCAGGGCCTGACCGCGCACTTTCTCGCGATCGACACGTTTCCGCTGAAGGCCGGCGACTCCGCTCTCGTGCATGCCGCCGCCGGCGGCGTGGGGCTGCTGCTCACACAGATCGCCAAGATGCGCGGTGCCCGGGTGCTCGCGACGGTGGGCAGCGACGCCAAGGCGACTCTCGCGCGCGAGGCGGGCGCTGACGCGGTGTGCGTCTATACGCGCGAGAATTTCTCCGAGGCGGCCCGCCGCTTCACCGACGGCCGCGGCGTCGACGTGGCGTACGATTCGGTCGGCAAGCAGACCTTTGAGGGCACGCTCGAGAGCCTACGCCCGCGCGGCCTGTTCGTCTCGTACGGCAACGCCAGCGGCCCCGTGCCGGCTTTCGCGCCGCTCGTCCTCGCGCAGAAGGGTTCGCTCTACCTGACCCGCCCGACGCTCAACCACTACATCCGCACCACCGAGGAGCTGCGCGCCCGCGTCGCCGACCTGTTCGCGTGGGTCGCCGCCGGCCAGCTCAAGGTCCGGATCGGCGCCACCTTCCCGCTGACCTCCGCCGCCGACGCCCACCGCGCCCTCGAGGGCCGCGGGACGACGGGCAAGGTGCTGCTGCTGCCCTAAGAGATTTACGATTTACGAATGACGATTTGCGATTGGGAATGCGCGCGCCGAGGCGCGGACCAATTGATGTCAGCGGCGGGCTGGACGGGGTTATTTCACTGCTGGTCAGAATCAGTCCGTCGTCCACATATGACACCCTGAACCCCCAATTCCTCGGACCCCCGCTTGCGTCCGCCAATCGTAATTCGTAAGTCGTAAACCGTAAATCTCCCCGTGTCCTCGACCCTCATCGCTCTCCTCCACGGCCCTGATCAACCCGGACTCGTCGCGCGCGTGTCTGGCTGGATTTTCGAGCACGGCGGCAACATCCTGCACGCGGACCAGCATCGCGACCTGGAGGCCAATGTGTTCTTCCAGCGCGTCGAGTGGGAGCCGCAGGAGGGCAAGCAGGTCAGCGATGCCGCGGAGTTCCGGAAGTTTGCCGCCAGCCTCGGCATGAACGTCCAGGTGCGGTCCTCGGTCGACCGGCCGCGCGTCGTCATCTTCGTCTCGAAGGCGGACCATTGTTTCCACGACCTCGTGCTGCGCTGGAAGGCCGGCGAGTTTGCCTGCGATTTCGTCGCGGTGGTCGGCAATCACGCCGACATGGGCGTGCTCGCGCGCGGCTACGGGCTGCCGTTCCATCACATTCCGATCTCGGCCGACACCAAGGCGCAGACCGAGGCCCGCCAGCTGGCGCTGCTGCGCGAGCTCGACGCCGAGCTCGTGATCCTCGCGCGCTACATGCAGGTGCTCTCGGCGGACTTCCTGGAGAAGTTCGGCCGCCCGGTGATCAACATTCACCACTCCTTCCTGCCGGCCTTCGCCGGCGGCCGGCCGTACCATCAGGCCCACGCCCGCGGCGTGAAGCTGATCGGCGCCACCGCCCATTACGCCACCCGCGACCTCGACGAAGGCCCGATCATCAACCAAGACGTCGCCCGCGTTACGCATCGTCACGACGTCGAGGACCTGATCCGCAAGGGCCGGGATCTCGAGAAGACCGTCCTCGCCCAAGCCGTCCGCTGGCACCTCGAAGCCCGGGTCCTGATCTACGGCCACAAGACGGTCGTTTTTGACTGAGGCGGGTTGGTTCGGGTTTGGCCGCAGCGAGGCGCAGAGTTTTCACTTCGCCGCGGATTACGCGAATGGACGCGGATGGCCGGATTGTATTCGCGGTCATTCGCGCAATCCGCGGTACCTGCCTTGGGTTACCAGTCCTTCCCAACCAGCGACCCCCGAGCCAGTAACCTACTCCCTACTTGCTACCCACTACTCGCTACTCTTTTCCGTCATTTACACGCACCCGGGGTTTTGCTTTCGTCCCCGTTCCGTTTCTTCCAACCACCGCCATGACCACGCCCGCCAATACCCCGGCCAATTCCCCCGCCGGTGACCACCATCATGCCGCGACTCCGGCCGTCCTGACGTTCGAGGACCGCCTGCGCGACTATTGGCAGAAGAACGGCCAGGCCATCATGGTCGGCGCCGGCATCGTCATCCTCGCGGTGCTCGCCAAGGGGGTTTGGGAGTACATGGCCGCGCAGAAGGAACTCGACGTCGAGAAGGACTTTGCGGCGGCCACGAGCCCGGACAAACTGAAGGCCTTCGCGGCCTCCCACGCCGGTCATTCGCTGGCCGCGGTGGCGCAGCTGCAGCTTGCGGACGACGCCTATGCCGCCGGCAAGTCGGCCGACGCCATCTCCGGCTACGAGCAGGTTGTCTCCATCCTGAAGACCGGCCCGCTCGCCAGCCGCGCCAAGCTTGGCCTCGCAATGGCCAAGCTCCAGGCGGGCAAGGACGCCGAGGGCGAGGCCGCCCTCAAGGCAATCGCCGCCGACAGCAACGAGGCGAAGGCCACCCGCATCGAAGCCTGCTACCAGCTCGCGAGCCTCGCCTCCGTGCTCGGCCGCGCCGATGACGTCCAGAAATATTCCGAGCAGGTGATGCAGCTCGACCCGGTCAGCCCGTGGACGCAGCGCGTGTTCATGCTCCGCGCCAACACCCCGGTCGCCGCCCCGACGACCGCTCCCGCGGCCGACGCTGGCCCGGCGATCAAGCTGCCGGGCAAGTAACCGCGCTGAGCGCGCTGGCGCTGGGCGCGCAGTTGAAGGTTGAAAGGTGGCAGTTGATGGTAGGGAGGTCGCCGTTGAAGGGTGGCAGTTGAAAGACTGCTAACTCCTTCACTTCACCTGAGTCCGAATGCTGTCATCCTGAGCGAAGCGAAGGATCCAGTGTGTCGCCGCCTATCCTTTGGCCGAGTCCAGATGGATCCTTCGCTCTGCTCAGGATGAAAAGCGGAAGTGGCGGCCGCCCCACGCGTCCAAGGCAGTCAGGCCTCCCGCCTTTCAACTGCCACCCTTCAACCTTCAACTCCAAACGCTCAACCGCACCGCCCAGCTCCCGCTAGGCGATGCTGACCACCTGGCCGGTCTCCACCGACCGCACCGCCGCATCC
>CAZUQB010000068.1:0-9049 GCA_964622405.1 uncultured Opitutaceae bacterium
CTACGGCCGGCACCTGGAGCTGATCATCACCGACCAGCACAGCTACCGGAGCGCGGACCCCTTCGCCGATCCTTCGCTCGACCAGCTCGGCGGCGACGAGTTCCTGGGCATGTTTCCGGAATCGGCGATGCGGATCCTCGACGGCGGGCGCGAGTACAACGGCGGCCATCCGCCGCCCGAAGTCGGTTTCAACGCGGCGCACGTGCCCAACCCCCAACGGAGCGCGCCGCCGCAGACGATTCTCGGCGCGGAACAGAAGGCGTGGTTCAAGGACCGGCTCCGGGGCTCGACCGCGACGTGGAAGATCTGGGCCAACTCGCTGGGGGCGCTGGACTGGCGGGCCGACCCGCAGAACCTGCCCGCCGGACTCACCAAGGAGTCGTGGCCGGCCGACAGCTTTGCCGCGATGGGTGCCGGCGATTTCGGCACGGCGTGGGCCGAGCGCGCGGAAATCTACCACCTGGTGCGCGACGCGCAGATCACCGGTTTCGCCATCGTATCGGGCGACCGCCACAGCTTCTGGGCCGGCTATGCGACGGCGGACCTGCCCCCGGGCAAGTACGAGCCGGTGGGCCTGAGCTTCGTGGGCGCGTCGCTGGTCAGTCCGGGCGCGATGGAGGCCTACGAACACAATCTGCCGAAGCATACTCCGCTGCGCCCCCTGTTCCTCGCGGACAAGCCGGCGGGCGGAAAGCCTGACTGGACCTTCAACCTGCTGCTGAAGCACGGCGTCCGGGCGTGCCTCGAGTACGCGAAGAACTTCGACCTGAAGCGAGCCCGGTCGCTGTCCAACCCGGACCTGTCGCCGCACCTCGAGTTCGTGGACCTGGGTGGGCACGGCTACGCGACCGTCCGGCTGACGGCCGACGAGATGCGCACCGAATTCGTCTGCATCCCGCGCCCCATTGTCCGCAGCGAGACCCCGGACGGAGGCCCGATCCGATACCGGGTCGTGCACACGGCACCCCTCTGGAAAAGCGGTGAGCGCCCGCAGCTGAAGGCGACCGTGCTGGAAGGTGACGTCGGTCTGTCGATCTGACGGAGCACGGCGCTCTTGGGCGGTGAGATGCGGCCTGACCCGGTGAGACACCCGGCTGGCCGTTCAAGAGGGCAAACCGCCCCGCTGGACAGCCAGCAGTTCCTCACCAAAGTACCGTCCACCGTCCACCGTCCACCGCCTACCGCCTACAGCCTACAGCCTACAGCCTACGGCCTACCGTCTCCCCGCCCATGCACTACACCCACCTCGGCCGCTCCGGCCTCTCGGTTTCCCGGCTTTGCCTTGGCACGATGAACTTCGGGCCGTTCACCAGCGAGGCGGACGCGTTCGCGATCATGGACCGCGCGGTCGAGCTGGGGATCAATTTCTTCGACACGTCCGACACCTACGGGCGGCGGCGCGGCGAGGCGGTCACCGAGCACATCCTCGGGCGCTGGCTCGCGCAGGGCGGGGGACGCCGCGAGTACGTGGTCCTCGCCACCAAGGTCTTCGGCTCGATGGACCGTCCCGAGCGGCCGGATCCCAACCTCGACCGCGGGCTGAGCCACCGGAAGATCATCCAGGAGTGCGAGGCGAGCCTGCGCCGGCTGCAGACCGACCGGATCGACCTGTACCAGATGCACCACATCGACCGCGCGTGCCCGGTCGACGAGTGGCTCGGCGCGATGGAAACGCTGCGGCGCCAGGGCAAGATCTACTACGTCGGCTCGAGCAATTTCGCCGGCTGGGACCTTTCCACCGCCTGCACCACCGCCGATTTCCGCGGGGCGCCGCGGCTGGTCAGCGAGCAGAGCGTCTACCACCTTGCCAACCGCACCATCGAGCTCGAGGTCATCCCGGCCTGCCGGCATTTCGGGCTCGGCCTGATCCCGTGGAGCCCGCTCGGCGCCGGGCTGCTCGGCGGCGCGCTCGCCAAGGCCGCGGCCGGCCGGCGCGGCACGCCGGATTTCGAGCGGCAGGTCGCGGCGAAGCGGCCGCAGCTCGAGCGCTACGAGGAGCTCTGCCGCCAGCTGGGCCATGCGCCGGCGGAGGTTGGGCTCGCGTGGCTGCTGGCGCAGCCGGCCGTGACGGCCCCGATCATCGGACCCCGCACGATGGAGCAGCTGCTCCAGGCCCCGCGCGCGCTGGACGTAAAGCTCGCGCCCGAGACGCTGCGCCAGCTCGACGAGATCTTCCCCGGCCCCGGCGGCGCGGCACCCGAGGCCTACGCCTGGTAGGCGGCCGCCCGCATCGGCGACCCGCGGCGAATCGTTCCTTGCGTGTGATCAGGCGCGGGCCAAGCTCGCCGCCGGATTTCGCGCCGCCCCTGCGCCACCATGCCGCCTGCCCGGTCCCAGCCGCTGCTTGCCCGCATTCCCCCGGCCACCCGCCGCGGGCCGGCGGTCACGCCGTCGCTCGCGGACGTGGCGGCGGCCCAGCGGTATTTCGACTGGCTGCCCGACCCGATCTTCGTGGCGAACGACCGCCGGGAGTACGTGGCAATCAACCGGGCCGGCTGCCGGATCTTCGGCCTGCCGCGCCGGGCGATCTTGGGACGGCGCCTCGATGACTTTGCCTCAAAGGAGATCCTCGACCGGATGGAGGAAATCTGGGCGCGGTTTCTGCGGCGCGGCTGGGCGTCGACCGAGATGCGGTATCGCCGGCGCGACGGTCACTCCGAGCTCTACGAGACCAATTCCCGCGCGAACTTCATGCCAGGCCTGCACCTTTCGGTACTGCGCAATGTCACGCGCCACCGGGAGCGCCTGCAGGCCTCCGCCCGGCGGGAGACCCGTGAAACGGCCCGGCGCGTGGAGGCGGTCGACGCCCTCCGCGAGGCCGAGCAGCGCTACCGTGGGGTGTTCTCGCGGACCACCAGCGCGGTCGTCATCTTCGATCACCGCGACGGCACGGTGCTCGACGCCAATCCGGCGGCAGCGCGGCTGTATGGCTACCGCCGGGCGGCGTTCATCGGCCTCAAGCTGCAGTCCACCACCGTGGACCCTGAGCTGTTCCGGCGCAGCATGCGGCGGCTGCGGAGGCAGGGCACGTTGACGAGCCAGGAATTTTCCCGCGACCGCCCGAACGGCGAGCGCGTGCGGCTCTCCGCCTACGCGCGACTGATCCGCTACCACGGCCGGTCGGCCGCCTTGGCGGTTATCCAGGATGTCACGGCCCGACACGAGGCCGCCCAGGCCCTGCGGGAGTCGGAGCGGCGCCTGCGCGCGGTGGGTGACGCCTCGCTGGATGCGCTTTATATCCTGGAGTCGATCCGGGACGGCCGCGGGCGGATCGAGGACTTCCGGATCATCGACGCCAACCGGCGGGGATGCCTCCTGGTGGGCCGGCGCCGGTCGGAGCTGGTCGGCGGGCTGGTCTGCCGACTGTTTCCCTTCATGCGCCCAATGGGACTGTTCCAGGAATGTGCGCGGGTGGTGGAGACGCGGCGGTCGAGCGTGAAGACCTTCCCGATCGCCCAGCCGGCGGTGCGGGCCGCGTGGATCCACCAGCATGTGGTGCCGCTGGGGGACGGCGTGGCCATCATGGCGCGGAATGTCAGCCACGAGAAGTCGGTCGAACAGGCGCTGCGGAACCTGTCGTGGCAGACGCTAAAGGGTCAGGAGGTCGAGCGGCGCCGGGTGGCGCGCGACCTCCATGACGGCGTGGGCCAGCTGCTGGCCGCGGTGCAGTTCCGGCTGCGCGTCGTGGAGGCGGACCTGGGCGGCTGCCACCGGCGGTGCCGGGCCGATGTGAGCGCGGCGCGGCGCGCGGCGGTGGCCGCACTCCAGGAGGTGCGGCGCATTTCCCAGGGCCTGCGACCCGCCGAACTGGACGATCTCGGATTCGGCGCCGCGGTCCGGAGCATGGGGCGGGAGTTCTCCCGGCGGACCGGCGTAAAGGTGAGGCTGCGGCTCATCGGCTGGCGCTCGGTGCGGCAGACGGCGATCGAGGAGACCCTCTACCGCATCCTGCAAGAGTGCCTGACCAACGTGGAGCGCCACGCCCGCGCGCAGAACGTGTGGATCGACTGCGACCGGCGGGAGGGCCGCGTCCGGTTGCGGGTGCGAGATGACGGCCGCGGTTTTCCCGGGCGTCGCCCGGGTGGAAGCACGGGAGCGGGCCTGCGCAACATGCGCGAGCGGGCGACCCTGGCCGGCGGGACTTTTGCATGCCGGACGACGCCTGGCACGGGCAGCGAGATCGCCGTGGAATTGCCCGTCACCGGGCGGGAGCCCACCGAGTCATGAGATCCACCGTCCCATCCCGCCCGATCCGGCTCCTGCTCGTGGACGACCATCCGTTGTTTCGCGAGGGACTTCGCGCCTACCTGGCCAGCCAGCCCGGCTTGCAGGTCGTGGGGGAAGCGGCCGACGGCGACGTGGTCCTGGCACTCGCCCGCCGGTTGCGGCCGCACGTGGTCCTGATGGACGTAAATCTGCCGGGCTCGAACGGCCTGACCGCGGCGATTGCCCTGCGCCGGGCGCTCCCGACGGTGCGCGTGCTGATGGTGACGGTCCATGCCGGCACCGAATACCTGCTCCAGATGATCCGCGCCGGCGCCCACGGCTACGTCGCGAAGGACGCGCCGCCCGCCGAGCTGCTCCGGGCCGTCCACAAGGTGGCCGAGGGCGGCACCCATTTCAGCAATGAGGTCGCACTGGCCTACCTGCGCGATCATCTCGCGGTGCCAGCCGGCCAGGCGGTGGCCGCCCCCGAGCGGCTGACCCGGCGCGAACGCGAGGTGCTGGCCCTGCTGGCCGACGGACTCACGAACAAGCTGATGGCCGGGCGGCTCGGGGTATCTGCCCGGACCGTGGAAACCTACCGCGAGCGGCTGAAACAGAAGCTCGGCCTGCGGACCGTCGCCGAACTCACGCGTTTCGCCCTGTCGCACGAGCTGCTTGGCGGCCGGTCTCCGACATCGGGCCGTCCGTAGATTCCCGGACAACGGCGGACCGTACTCTCCAGCTTTGCCGCGGATCTGCCGGCCGGGAGAATGGTGGGGCCCCCCGAATCCAACTCGCGCTGCCCGATTCCCGGCAGTCTCGCGACGGACGCCGGAAGTTTCCCGATGATCCAGCATCCCAACGGTTCCGAGTCCGACGAACTCGCCCGGCTGCGCCGGCTCAGCGCGGGTCAGGCGCGGCTCGTGACGGCGGTGCAGGATCTTTCCCGCGCGGAGACGGTCGAGGACGTGCAGGAGACGGTGCGCCATGCGGCGCGGGAGATCACGGGCGCGGACGGCGCGACCTTTGTGCTGCGCGACGGCGGGAACTGCCACTACGTCGACGAGGACGCGATCAGTCCGCTCTGGAAGGGCCGGAAGTTTCCCCTGCGAACCTGCATCAGCGGCTGGGTCATGCTGAACCGGCAGGCGGTGGTCATTCCGGACATCTACGCCGATGAGCGCATCCCGGCGGACGCGTACCGGCCGACCTTTGTGCGCAGTTTGGTGATGGTCCCGATCCGGCCCGACGATCCCGTGGGGGCGATCGGCAACTACTGGGCGCGGCACCGCGCGGCGGAGCCGGAGGAGGTGGAGCTCCTGCAGGCTCTGGCGAACACGACGGTGGTCGCGCTGGAGAACGTGCGGATCCGGGCCGAGCTGGAGGAGCGGGTGCGGCTGCGGACCGCTGAACTCGAGGAGGCGAACCGGGAACTCGAGGCCTTCTCGTACAGCGTTTCGCACGACCTCCGGGCGCCGCTCCGCCATATCAGCGGATACGGCGAACTCCTGGGGAAGCGGGCGGGGCCGGCGCTCGACGCGGCGAACCGGCGCTACCTTGACCAGATCGGCGGGGCGACGCGGCGGATGGGCCAGCTGATCGACGATCTGCTGGAGTTCTCGCGAGTGGGGCGGAGCGAGCTGAAGGTCCAGCGGGTGGATGTGGAAAACCTGGTCCGGGAGGTCCAGGCGGCCCTTGCACCCGAGTGCGCGGACCGTGGGGTAACATGGGAATTCGGCCCGCTGCCCGCCGCGATGGCGGACCCGGCACTGCTGCGGCAGGTGCTCGCAAATCTCCTGGGCAACGCCGTGAAATACACCCGGCAACGTGCCGCGGCGCGCATCCAGGTGACGGCGGTGCCGGCGGCCGGGGCGGACCGCGTGGTGATCTGCGTGCGCGACAACGGCGCCGGCTTTGACATGCGCTATGCGGAGAAGCTCTTCCGCGTCTTCTCGCGCCTGCACGGCGAGGATCAGTTCGAGGGCACGGGCGTCGGCCTCGCCACGGTGCAGCGCATCCTGGAGCGCCACGGCCAGCGGATCTGGGCCGAGGCCGTGCCGGACCAGGGGGCGACGTTCTATTTCACCCTCGCGACCCCCTGAACCGCCATGATTCCCGCCCGGCCCCGTGCCCCGATCCTCCTCGTCGACGACAGCCCCGCTGACGTCGAGCTGACCCTGGCCGCGCTCGATGATCATCCGCTCGGCTGCCGCGTGTTCGCGGTCGCGGATGGCGAGCAGGCGCTCGACTACCTCCATGTCCGCGGGGCTTACGCGACCCGCCCGCCTGAGGCACCTTCCCTCGTGCTGCTGGACCTGAAGATGCCGAAGGTCGACGGGCTCGAGGTACTGCGGTCCATCCGCGCGGACAGCCGGCTGAAGACTGTGCCAGTCGTGGTGCTGACCTCGTCGCGGGAGGAGCAGGACATCGTGCGGAGCTACGACCTGGGCGTGAACGCGTACGTCGTGAAACCCGTGGGGTTCGCCGGCTTTGCCGAGGCGGTGCGCCAGCTCGGGCTGTTCTGGATCCTGCACAACGAGACCGCGCCATGAAACGGCTCCTTCACCTGGAGGACTCGCCGGCGGACGGCGAATTGATTGGCGAGGTCGTGCGCGCCGCCTGGCCCGAGTGCCAGATCCAGCGGGTCGCCAGCCGCGCCACCTTCCGGGCCGCCGTCGCGGCCGGCGAGTTCGACCTGATCCTCTCGGACTTCTCGCTGCCGGACCTCGACGGGCTGACGGCGCTGGATCTGGCGCGGGAACTGCAGCCGGACAAACCCTTCATCTTCATCTCGGGCACGATCGGCGAGGAGCGGGCGATCGAGGCGCTGCGGCGCGGGGCGATGGACTATATCATCAAGGATCGGCCGGCGCGGCTGATCCCGGCCATCCGGCAGGCGCTGCAGCTGCGGACGGAGGCGTCAGCGCGCCGGGCGGCTGATGAGATGCTGCGGCGGACCGAGGAGCGGCAGCGGCTGCTGATCGAAAACGCGCGCGACGCGATCTTCTCGCTCGATGAGCAAGGGGTGATCACTTCGCTCAATCCGGCGTTCGAGACGATCCTGGGTTGGCCGGCGTCGACCTGGCTCGGCCGCACCTTCCATGACCTGGTGCATTCGGAGGACCTGGCCCTGGCCACCCAGCAGTTCTCCCGCGCCCTGCAGGGCGAGCAGTTGCCGCCGTTTGAGCTGCGCCTCGTGGCAGCGTCCGGGCGGCTCGTGGATCTCGAATTTACGGTGGCGCCGCGGGTGAGCGGCCTGGGGGTGATGGGGATCGGCCGCGATGTCACGGACCGGAAGCTGGCGCTTGCCCGCATCCGGGAGCAGGCGGAAATCATCGACCGGGCGCCCGTGGCGGTGGTGATCACCGACCTCGACCATCGCGTGACCTACGGGAACGCCGCGGCGGCGGAAATCTACGGCGTGAAGCACGAGGACTTCCTCGGACGCACGGCGGAGGAGCTGTTCGGCCCGGAGACGATGCAACTGCTCGGTCCCGGACGAACCCGGGCGCTCGCCACCGGCTCGTGGCGCGGGGAGGTGCCGTTGCACACGCGCCAGGGTCGCCGCATCATCGTGGAGTTCCTGATGAGCCTGATCTACGATGCGGGCGGGCGGCCGCGGGCGCGGCTTAGCATGGGGATCGACGTGACAGAGCGGCGGCGGCTGGAGACTCAGGTGCAGCGCACGGCGCGGCTGGACAGCATCGGGATGCTGGCCAGCGGCATTGCGCACGATCTCAATAACGTCCTGGCGCCCATCCTGGTCGGAGTCGACCTCGTGCGGCGGCAGGGCAACCAGCCGGACGGCGCCCAGCGGGTCCTGCGCACAATGGAGGCCAGCGCGCGGCACGGCGCCGACCTGGTCCGCCAGCTGCTCGCCTTTGCCCGGGGCGGCGAGATCCAAAAAGCCGAGACTTCGCTGGCCCGACTGGTGTCCGACGTCTGCGGCCTGCTGGAGCGCGCGCTGCCGCCCGAGGTCGAGCTGGTGACTGAGGCCGAGCCCAACCTGCCCAAGGTCATGGCCGACGGCACGCAGCTGAAACAGGTGCTGCTCAACCTGGCGTTCAACGCGCGCGACGCGATGCCCGCCGGGGGCCGGATCTCCCTCGGCGCCGCCATGGTCGCGGCCGAGGACCTGCCCCGCCTGGAACCGCCCCTGGCCGCGGTGCCCCATATCCGCCTCACGATCGCGGACACCGGCACCGGCATCAGGGCGGAGATCCTGCCCCACATCTTCGAGCCGTTTTTCACGACGAAGGAGGTGGGCAAGGGCACGGGCATCGGCCTGTCGACGGTGCGCTCGATCGTGCAGCAGCACAGCGGCGCCATCACCGTGGCCAGCGAGGTCGGCGCCGGGACGACCTTCACCCTTTACCTGCCGGCGCTGCGCGTTCCGGCGGCGCCGGCGGAGTAGGTCCTGCCGGCCGCCAGCCGGTTTCCGCGGGCTTGCTGCGGCTGGGCGGTTCCCTTTGCTCGTGGGCATGGATGTCGCTGCGGTTCCGCCGTTGCTCGAGGTCTCGGACCTGCGGGTGCGCTTTGCGACGCATGACCGCGCCGTGACGGCGGTGGACGGGGTGTCGTTCACGCTCGACCGGGGTCGGACGCTTGCGCTGGTGGGCGAGAGCGGCTCGGGCAAGAGCGTGACGGCCTACGCGCTGCTGCGCCTCATCCAGCCGCCCGGCCGGATCGACGGCGGGAGCATCCTGCTGCGGTCGGCGCGCGCCGGGGAGATCGACCTCGGGCGGCTCGGCGAGCGGGACCCGCAGCTGTTCAAGGTCCGCGGCGGGCTGATCAGCATGATTTTCCAGGAGCCGATGACGGCGCTCTCGCCGGTCCATACCGT
>CAZUQB010000069.1:0-3707 GCA_964622405.1 uncultured Opitutaceae bacterium
CGCCGGTGTACCGGCCGCCGGAGCCGAGCCAGCCGGTCATCAACTGGGAGCAGTTCATGGGCGCAAAGCTGTTCGCCTGGCTCGGCGGCCTCGCGCTGTTCCTCGGCGTGGCCTTCTTCGTCAAATACTCGTTCGAGCACAACCTGATCCCGCCCGAGGTCCGCGTCTCGCTCGGCTTCCTGTTCAGTCTCGCCCTGGTGGTCGGCGGGCTCTGGCTGCCGCGCGAACGGTATGCGGTCACGGCCCAAACCTTCGTGGCCGCCGGCGTCGTGTCGCTGTACGCGGTCACGTTCGCGTGCAATTCGATCTACCATTTCGCGTTCTTCGGGCCGGGCGCGACGTTTCTGCTGATGACGCTGGTCACGGCCACCGCCTTCGTCCTGGCGGTCCGGCTCGAGGCGCAGGTCGTGGCCATCCTCGGCCTGCTCGGCGGGTTCCTCACGCCGGTGCTGCTTTCGACCGGGCAGGACAATCCCGTGGGGCTGTTCGGCTACGTGGCGCTGCTCGACCTCGGCCTGGCGGCCGTCGCGCTCCACCGCCGCTGGCTGCACCTGGTGCCACTCGCGACCCTGGGCACCATCGTCATGATCCTCGGCTGGGCGGATCATTTCCTCACGCCGGCCTCGGCGCCGGTCGCGATGGTGGTCTGCCTGGGCTTCAGCCTGTTCCACTACGCCCTGTGCGTGGTGGCCCGGCGGCTGGGGCGGTCGTCGGTCGCGCTGCTCGGCTCGGCGCTGGTGATGGTCACCGTCGGTTTCGGTTTTGCGCTGCATTTCAGCCTGGAGCCCGCGGTCGCCGCCCAGGCGGGCCGCTTCCTCGGTTTCGTGGCCGCGACCGACCTGGTCGTGCTGGCGCTGGTCTGGCTCGACGAGCAACTCAACCAGGCCCACGCGGTTTCCGGCCTGGTGGTGTTCGGCCTGCTCGCGCTCTGGATCAACGAGGCGCTCACCGACGAGCTGCTGCCCTGGGCGCTCGGGGCCGCGCTCGGCTTCGCCGCGTTGCATGCAGTGTTCCCGCTGGTGCTCCGGCAGCGGCGCCCCGAGGCGTCGCCGGCCTGGTGGAGCCAGCTGTTCCCGCCACTCAGCCTCCTCCTGATGCTGATCCCGCTGTTCCGGCTGGACGCGCCCCCGCTGCTCGTCTGGCCCGCGGTGCTCCTCGTCGACCTGCTCGCGGTCGGCCTGGCGCTGGTCACGTACTCGATCCTCGCGGTCGGTGTCGTGCTGGTCCTCACGCTCTTCGCCACGGCCGTCTGCCTATTTCGGGTGCCGGCCACTCTCGCGGTGGAGCCCTCGCTGTTGCTCGTGATCGGGGCCTTCGCGGTGTTTTTCTTCGCCGCCGGGCTCTGGCTCGCGCGCCGACTGGGTGACCGGCTGGGCGACGCGGCCGGCACGCCGCTCGCGGGCGTGCTGGGCGGACCGCGCACGCAGCTGCCGGCGTTCGCCTCCGTGCTGCCGTTCCTGCTGCTGGTGCTGGTGTGCGGGCGCCTGGCCGTGCCGGATCCGACGCCGGTGTTCGGCCTGGGGCTGCTGCTGGTCGTCCTGACGCTCGGCCTGGCCGTGCTGCTCCGGCGGGGCGTGAGCGCGGAGTCGCCGGAAGGCGAATGGCTGCCGGCCTGCGCGCTGGCGGGCATCGCCGCGGTGCAGTTCGCGTGGCATGCCCGGCACTTTTCGCCCGAGCAGGCCGCCTGTCCGCTGGGATGGCACCTCGCGTTCTACGGCGTGTTCACGGTTTATCCGTTTGTGTTCCGGTCGAGATTCGCCGCCCTGACGGGACCGTGGGCGGTCGCGGCGCTCGCCGGGCTGGCGGAATTCTGGATGGTGCACCGCACGGTCACGCGGGCGTGGTCCAACGACTTCCCCGGCGCGATCCCCGCGCTGTTTGCGCTCCCTCCGCTGGCCAGCCTGGTCATGGTGCTCCGCCAGCCGAACGCGCCGCCCGCGGCCCGCCTGAACCAGCTGGCCTGGTACGGCGGCGTGGCGCTGGCGTTCATCACGCTGGTGTTCCCGATCCAGTTCGAGCGCCAGTGGCTGACCGTCGCCTGGGCGCTCGAGGGCGCCGCGCTGCTCTGGCTGTTCCGCCGCGTGCCCCATCCGGGACTCCGGCTGGTGGGGGTCGCGCTGCTGGTCACCGCCTTCGTCCGGCTCGGGCTCAACCATGCGGTCTTCTCCTATCACGTGCGCGGCGAGGTCGCCGTGCTCAACTGGTACCTCTACGCCTACGGCCTCACCGTCGCCGCGCTGCTGGTCGGCGCGCGGCTGCTCGCCGGCGGGGCGCAGGAGGCGCCCGAGGTGGCGGCCGAGCGCGGCCTGGTGCTCGGCCTCTATGTGCCGCCGGTCCTCCAGGCGCTCGCCGCCGTGCTCGCCTTCATCCTCCTCAATCTCGAGGTCGCCGACTACTTCACGGCCCCCGGCGCCCGGACGCTGGCGTTCCAGTTCTCCGGCAACTTCGCGCGCGACATGTCCTACACCATCGCGTGGGCCCTGTTCGCGCTGGGGCTCCTGGCCATCGGCATCTGGCGCACCACCCGCCCCGTGCGTTACGCCGCCATCGGCCTGCTCAGCGTGACGCTCCTCAAGCTCTTCCTGCACGACCTCGCGCGCCTCGAGGCGCTCTACCGCATCGGCGCCCTCTTTGCCGTGGCGGTCATCGCGATCCTCGCCTCGCTCGCGTACCAGCGCTTCCTGCCCAGCAATGAATCGCCTCCGCCTCCCCCGTCCTGAGCGTCTCCTCGCCCTCGCGATCCTCGGCGCCGCGCTCTCCGCCGCCGCGCTCACGCCGACGGACTGGCCCCAGCGTCAGCCGCTGACCGTCGCCGCCCCCGGGCTCACCCGCGTGGCGCTGCCCGCGGCCACGTTCGACCTGGCCCAGCCGGGTCTGGCCGACCTCCGGCTCGTCGACGGCGCGGGTCGCGAGGTGCCGTACCTGCTGGACACGCCGCCGGCGGTCGCCCGCCCGGCCGCCGACCGCTGGCTGGCGCCGCGATCGTTCCGCGCCACGCCCGGCCCGGGCGGGACCGTGCTCGAGATCGAGTGCGGCACCGACGCGCCGCTCGAGGCGGTCGAGCTCGAGACCCCGACCGCGTTCTTCCTCAAGGCCGCCCACGTGGAGGTCTCCTCCGATGGCGCCGAGTGGCATTCACTCGGGGCCGCGGTGCCGGTCTTCCGCCAGTTCGGCGCCGAGCAGCTCACGCTCGAGCTGGACAGTCGGCCGGCCGCCTTCGTGCGCGTGACCCTGGACAACCAGCGCACGCCGCCCATCCAGTTCAACGGCGCCCGCCTGCGGCGGGCCGCCCAAGCCGCCTTGCGCCAGCCGGAGACGCCGCTGGGTGCCACCGTGAGCCGTCGCGAGGAATACGCGGGTGAGACCGTGCTGACGGTCACGCTGGAAGGCCGCAATGCGCCGCTCACGCGGCTGAGTCTCGAGGTGAGTGACCCGCTGTTCATGCGCGGCGTGACCGTCACCCAACGCGAGACCCGCGGGGCCGCGACCGAGGAAGTCACGCTGGCGGCCGGCACGATCTACCGCGTGGCCCTCGACGGCGTGCCGGCCCGGGCTGGGCTCGACCTGGGGCTCGACTGCACGCCCGCCACCCGCGAGCTGCTGGTGCACATCCGCAATGGCGACTCGCCGCCGCTCGCGGTCAAGGGAGTGCGGGTGACCCACCGCCCGGTGAACCTGCTGTTCATGGCCCCGGCCGCCGGCACCTT
>CAZUQB010000069.1:3807-6220 GCA_964622405.1 uncultured Opitutaceae bacterium
TCCCGCGCAGACTATGCCGACCTGCGCCTGCTGCGCGGCTCCAACCAGGTGCCCTACCTCCTTGAGCGGCCGAATCTCTTTCGCGCGATGAGTCTCACGGCCGCGATCGCACCGGATCCGAAGCACCCCAGCGTCAGCCGCTGGCGCGTCACGCTCCCGCAGGCGGGCCTGCCCGTCGACCGTCTCGTGCTGACGTCGCCCACGCCGCTGTTCCAGCGCCAGTTTCGGATCTTCGAGCGGCTGCCGGGGCGCGATGGCCGCGAGTACGAGCGCCCGCTCGGCGGCGGCGCATGGAGCCGCACTCCGGAACCAGGCGAGCCCGCCACGCACAGCTTTCAGCTCGAGGGCCGGCCCGAGTCCCGCGACCTGTGGATCGCGACCGACAACGGTGACAATCCGGCGATCGACCTCGGCGCCGTGCAAGTGACCTATCCGGTCGTGCGGCTCGTCTTCCAAGCCGTGACGAGCGACGGCTATGTGCTCGCGAATCACAATCCCGAGGCGACCGCGCCGCGCTATGACCTCAGCCTGGTGGCGACCCGCCTGCTCGCGGCCGCGCGCCAGCCGGCGCAACTGACGCAGGCAGACGTCCCGGCACCCGCCTCGGAGCGGCTGACGGCGATGCACCAGCGCTACCTGTTCTGGGGTGTGCTGGCGCTGGTGGTGATCGCGCTGCTCGCCATCGTCGCGAAGCTGCTGCCCAAGCCGCCGATCGGGTGACGCGGCTCCTCCCCCGGCCCGACCAATCACCCCTCGTCGCTGCGGCTCCGATCGTTTCGAATTGGCCGCAGCCTCGCGATGGCCGGGCGAATTGGGCCGGTCAGGCCTGGGTTGCGGGCAGATCGACCCATCGTGGGCGTCGTGTTTCCACGGTAATCTCCAGATGCCCGCCGGGCAGATTCGAACCTACCGCCGCGCAATCGACCTGACGCCATTGGCTGTCAAAGGGGTGGTGATGATTCCTGCCCTTGCCAGCTCCGGACGCAGTTCGTCCCATTGATCATGATCCATTCCCAGGCCGACTCTCTGCCGCTGATTGACTTCGGCCTTGTGGTAATACCGGGGTCGGTATTACCTGGCCCCGTGAATGTCACCAGCAAGGGTCAAGTCACCATTCCCCTGCGGATTCGTCACCGCTTCGGTTTCAAGCCCGGCACCGCGGTGGAGTTCGTGATCGAGGGAAACAAGGTGGTGCTGCGGTCCAAACGCCGGAGCAAGAGCGTGCTGGATGCCTGGCTCGACGAGGCGACTGGTTTCCTGCGCGGACCGTCGACGGACGAGCGCATGAGGCTCACCCGAGGGGATGGCAGATGAGCCGGTTGCTCGATACCAACGTGCTGTTGGATATCTTGACCGCGGATCCGAAATGGGGCGCGTGGTCGCGCCAGCAGTTCAAGGCGGCCCACGGCGAGGGGCTTCTGCCGATCAACCCGGTCCTTTATGCGGAGCTGGCGGCTCACTTCGACTCCGCCGGCGACCTCGATCACTTTCTGCGTCCCAGTCTGTTCAAGCGCCTGCCTCTGCCCTACGAGGCTGGCTTCCGGGCCAGCCGCGCGTTTCTGGCCTACCGGCAGGCCGGCGGGACTCGCACCGCACCCCTGCCCGATTTCTACATCGGAGCCCACGCCGAGTTTGCCGGCTTCACCCTCGTCACCCGCGACGTCGCCCGTTACCGGACCTATTTTCCCAAGGTAAGGATGATCACGCCAGAGGATTGAGGATGGACGGCAAGGGCCGCGCCCGGGCTCGCTTGCCTCGCATTCACCGGCTCACGACCGGCTCATCCCGCCAGGGTCTTTAGGCCGATCAGCGCGGTCTCGACCCGGTCGAAGACCGGCAGGCCCAGCCCGCGGAAGGCGCCGCGGTACGGCTCGTACTCGAGCCCCGCGTCGACCGCGACGGCGATCGGCTTGCCGTGCTGGTCGCGCAGCCACGCGATGGCCTGGGCAAACGGGATCGCGCCGGGACGGTCGGTGTGGAGCCGCCGCGTGAACGGCACGAGGCCGATCACCAGCACGCCGGACTCGCGCAGCAGGATTTCCGCGGCGGCCAGGAACGCCGACTCGCCGGCCATCGGGGTGAGGTCGAGCGGCACCTGGGGGGTCACGAGCCCCGTCAGTCCCTCGCGCGCGAGGACGGTTTCCAACTCGGAACGCGCCGCCGCGGACAGACTCGCGCCCTGCAGCCGACCCGAGAACAGGTCGCTCCCGTTCACGCTTTCGAAGCCGGCGTTGGTGAGCAGCGCCACCGGACCCGGGTGGGGCGACGGCAGGGTCACGGCGCCGAGCCACTCGAGCGCAGCATCGAAGGCCGCGACCGACGGGGCGAACCTCACGCCGACGCGTTCGAGCAGCGAGCGCTCCAGCTCGCAGTCGCCCGCCATCGCGCCCGTGTGCGTGGCCGCGGCCGCCTG
>CAZUQB010000069.1:6320-8983 GCA_964622405.1 uncultured Opitutaceae bacterium
CCGGGATGAAGGACGTGTCGAGCTGTGCGCCGGGCACCCAGTGCCCGAGGAAATTCGGTCCCAGCACCGCCGGGGTCCACCGGCCCTCCGCCCGCGCCTGCGTCAGGAGATTCCCCAGCTCGGCCCCGAGCCCTTGGGTGTCGGCGCCGTCGCCGATGCCCCCGGCCACCAGCGCCACGACGCGCGCCCCGCCCCCCTGGCGGATGACGTCGCGCAACGCCTGCGCCGCGGCCGGCGCGGGCACCGCCAGCAGGAGCAGGTCGACCGGCGCCGCCTTCAGCGCGGCGACATCCGGCACGCACGGGTGACCGAGCAGCGTGGCCGGGCCGGGCTTGATGATCGTGATGGCTCCCGCCAGCGCCGGGCACCGCTGCAGGTTGTCGAGGATCGTCCGGCCCACGCCGCCGGGCTTCTCCGACACGCCCGCGAGGGCGACCCGCCGCGGCGCGCGCAGCGCCGACAGGAAATCTTCAGGCGGCGCCAGCCGTGGGACGACGGCCGGGCCGCGACGGCCGACCGCGTCCAGCGGCCGCGGCACTCCGTCCGGGTCCAGCACCACGGGATTCAGCTCCAGCAGCTCAAGGCCCTCCGCCTCGCAGAGGTCCGCCAGGCGCCAAAGCGCGTCGAGGAACCCGCCGAGCTTTCGCTCCGTCGTGAGCGCGGCGGTGCCGCGCAGGTCGCCCAGCCAGATGCGACCCAGCAGGTGGCCCTTCAGCTCGCCGAGCGCGGCGGCGGGCGGCATCCGCCCGACCGGCCATCGCAGCGGCGGGGCCATCGCCGCCAGGGCGTCCGCCTGGAGGCCGCCCAAGCCGCAGAGGATCACCCAGCCCGCCGACCCGCGGGCGAGCGACACGAAGCCCTCCGACGGCAGGCCGGCGGCGCGCGCGATCGTCACGCGCTCGCACACCAGCCCGTCAAGCCAGCGGTGCCCCGCCGCCTCCACCCGCGGCCGCATCGCGGCCGCGGCCACGATCACCTCGGTCAGCCCGAACGGCAGGAACTCCACGGCGCCCAGCTCCGACTTGTGCCACAGGTCCTCCCCGAGGCCCTTCAGCACCACCGGCTCGCCGGCGGCGAACGGCAGCGGCCGCCCCACCGTGGCATGGCGGGGCGGATTCAGCCCCGCGCGCGCGAGCAGCCGGTACGCCTCGACCTCGCCGACGAAGGCGCGGGCGCGCGGACCGGCGGGCGCGGCGACGGCGTTCATGCGGGGGTGAGCAGCGCCTCCACGGCGCGGCGGCCCGCGGCGAACGCCGCCTCGTTGAGCGGCAGCAGCGCGGGCTTGTCCTTCAGCACATGATGGAGCGTCGCGAGGATGCTGCCGTCGGGCAGCGGATGCAGCGCCGCCTGGAGCGCGCCCAGCGCGACGACGTTCTTCACCATCGGGCGTCCGAGCTCGGCCGCCAGCCGGGTCAGCGGCACCGGCAGCACGCGCCGGCCGGCGGGCAGCGGCGGCGGCGTGGTGATGATGGTGCTGTCGTAGAGGATCACCCCGCCCTCGGGCACCGTGCCGGCGAACTTCGCCAGGCTCGGCGCGTTGAAGGCCACGAGCACCTGGGGCTCCGGCGCCGCGGGATTCAGGACCTCGCGCTCGGCGAGATGGACGTCGGCGTACGAGGTCCCGCCCCGGCTCTCGGGCCCATAGCTCGGGATGTCGGTGGCGTCGAAGCCCTCGGCGATCGCGGCGCGGGTCAGCAGCAGCGCGGCGGTCTGCGCGCCGTCGCCGCCGGAGCCGGCCAGCTTGATCGAGAGGTCGCGGGACGGCAGGTGCGCCGGCCACGGCGGCACCTCGCGCCCGTCGTCGTCCCGGCGCGGCTCGGCGCCGCTGAGGCCGAGCACGGCCTCGGGCGCGAACGACGGCGCGCCGCGGCGAAACCATGGCTCGACGGCCAGGTCCTTCTTCACGCCCAGCGGGAACACCGGCTCCATCTTCGTCTTCACCCATTCCTCCGCCTCCTGCGGCGACAGCTTCAGGTGGGTCGGGCACTCGGCGATGATCTCGATGAACGAGTAGCCGCGGCCGGTGATCTGGTGCGTGATCGCCTTCTTGATCGCCTTGCGGGCCTTGGCCCGCTCGCGGGCGCTGAACAGCGCGACGCGCTCGACGTAGACCGGCCCGTCGAGCTGCGCGATCAGCTCCGCCATGCGCAGCGGCTGGCCCATCGCGGGCGCGCGGCCGTCGGGGCTGGTGGTGGTCCGCTGGCCCATGAGCGAGGTCGGCGCGAGCTGGCCGCCGGTCATGCCGTAGACGGCGTTGTTGATGAAGATGACCGTGATCGGCAGCCCCATCTGCGCGATCGAGATGGTCTCGGCCAGGCCGATCGAGGCGAGGTCGCCGTCGCCCTGGTAGCTGATGACGACGGAGTCGGGGTGCGCGAGCTTGTGCCCGAGCGCAACCGCGGGGGCGCGGCCATGGGCGGCCTGCGAGTTGCCGACGTCGAAGTAATAGTGGGCGAACACGGCGCAGCCGACCGGGCTGATCAGCACAGTGCGGTCCTGGATGCCGAGCTCGTCGATCGCCGCGGCGAGATCGCGATGGGCGACGCCATGGCCGCAGCCCGGGCAGTAGTGGGTGGTGTGGGCCTTGAGCCCCTCGCCATGCGCGTGGCGGCTGAAGTGGTCGTAGAACGCACTCATGTGAGCACCTCCTCGGCGGCCAGGAT
>CAZUQB010000070.1:0-4463 GCA_964622405.1 uncultured Opitutaceae bacterium
CGTCGGCATCAAGATCCACCCGGAGGAGCACGGCTACCGCATTGCCGACCACGGGGCGAAACTGTTCGAGTTCTTCGAGGAGGTGCAGGCGCCGGTGATGACCCACAGCGGGTGCCCGAACAGCCTGCCGGCGGACTTCGTGCCGTTCGCCGACCGCCACCCGGGCGTGCGGCTCCTGCTGGCCCACCTCGGCAATGGCGCCGGGGACCGCGGTCGTGCGGACCTGCAGGTCCGCGCCATCCAGGCCTCGCGGCACGGCAATGTCTGGGTGGACACCTCCAGCGCGCGGAGCCTCGTGCCCGGCCTGGTGGAGTGGGCGTGCCGCGAGCTCGGGCCCGAGCGCCTGCTGTTCGGCAGCGACACGCCGCTCTACCACGTCGCGATGCAACGCGAGCGCATCGAGGCGGCGGAGATTCCCGAGCAGTCCAAGAAGCTCATTCTCCGCGAAAACGCCCTTCGCTTCTTCCGCCTCGACCGCCTGCCGGCCGTGGTGGCGGCCTGACCTTTCCGACCCTGCCATGAAACGCATCCTGCTCGACGCCTTCTTCCACATGATGCCGGGACACCGGCTCAGCCGAAACATCTTCACCGGCGGCTACCGGACCAACTACGGCCGGTACTCGCCCTTTGACGTCTACCACCCGAACGGGGCGTCGATGCTCCACTCGGACCTCCAGTCCGACTACGACGTGAAGCTCCTGAACCAGCCGTTCAGCGAGATGACCCTGGCGGAGGCCGACATCCTGCTCGTGCCCAATCCGGACTACCCGCTCTACGAGGGGACCTCGCCGTACCGGATCGACGCCCATGATGTGGAGGCGTTGGTGAATTTCCTCCGCCGCGGCGGCAGCGTGATCCTGATGATCAATTCCTTTCTCTCGCGCAGCGACTTCTGGGAGGAGAATTTTGACTTCGAGCGCGTGGCGCCGCTGCTGGCGCGGGTCGGCGTTAAGTGGGACCCGGACTTCATGTCCGACGACAACAACATCCTCCCGGCCAAGCATGGCGCGCTGCGGGTCGGCTACGGCCAGGGCGGACGCGTGCTCGGCGGGCGGCTGCCCAAGGGGGCCAAGCCGCTGCTGACCTACCAGGGCGAGCAGTTCGGGTTCGTCGTCAAGGTGGGGAAGGGCCGCCTCGCGGTCGTCGGCGACGCCGGGCTCGTGAGCAACGGCCTGTATCACTTCCCGGGTTTCGACAACGCCGCGTTCCTCCAGCGGCTCTTCCGCGACCTCACCCCGGCGTGGGGCGACCGCGCCGCCGGCGCGTTCGAGTGCTTCTCGTTCGGCCATGTCAGCTGCGCGACCTCCGAGCACGGGATCACCGAGAAGTTCTTCCGCACGCTGCGGCCGCGCGGCCGCTTCGAGATCGACCATCACTACCGCCATCTCACCCACGAGGAGAAGGCCGTCGTCGTCCCGGCCCGCCGCGTCGGCGCCCTGTTGCCCGTCCCCCTGAAGTCCGTGGCCGGCAAGAAGTCCGTCACGGGCCACTTCCATTTTGTGAATGTCTGCCCCGGCCGGCAGACCGCGCCGGTGGCCATCCGGCTCAATGTCACGGCCCGCCACTCCGAGGTCGGCACTGACTACGTCATCGCCGGCACACACGTCACCCACGACGCGAAGTGGGCCGATCTCGGCGCCGAGCCCGAGGTGTTCGACGCGATCGGCCAGCTCGTGCGCGTCACCACCATCGTGCAGATCCACGCCGGCACGCGGCCGGACGGCAGCCTGCGCTACTACACGATGAAGCAGGGCCAGATCCTCTACGACCGCAACGCCCGCAATCCCCACTACGGCTACGACATCCTGCTGTGCAGCCGGAACCTCGTGTTTTCACCCACCGCCGCCTCGGCATGAAACTTCCCGTCCGTCCCGTTGCCGCCCTCGCGCTGCTGGCGGCCCTGGCGCTGACCGCCCGCGCCCTCGAGGTGACCGCCACCGACCATCGCCGGTTCACCGTCTACCACTCGCCCGAGCATCCCGGCTATACCTGCTGGACCGGGGCGTGGCTGATGCCGGGCGGCGACCTGATGGTCGCGTTCACCCAGGCCACCGGCCCGCGTCACGGCCGGTCCCCGGCGTCGCCGGAGCTGCTCAAGCAGATGAGCTGGACGGCCGAGTACGACATGACCGGGCTCGACCTGCGCAACGTGCACCTGCGGTCGCCCGACGGCGGCCAGACTTGGACGCAGGTCAGTGCCGACGCCTTTGAATCGCCGATGAACGGGATTTCCGGCGACTGCGAGACCGCGCTGCCCGACGGCACCGTCGTCCGCGGCGTCTGGGGCCAGTATCTCGCGTACAATCCGGAGCTGCCCAAGACCGGCTACCTCCAGCGCAGCGCGGACGGCACGCGGACCTGGGGCCCGCCCGAGCCGTTTCTCGATCCCCGGAAATACACCACGTGGCCCAAGCGCCTCCGGGTCCTGCGCGACGGCCGCCTGCTGCTGGTCGGCGGCGTCGAGCGCGTGCCCGCGGGGATGGCCCGCATCGGCGACCCGCGTCAACTGGAGCCGCTGCTCGCGGTCTCGTCCGACGGCGGCCGGACCTGGAGCGAGCCGATCGACCTGCTGCCGCCCGAGGCGAAGAAAACGCCGTGGGGCGGCGAGGAATACGACGCGGCCGAGTTGCCCAACGGCGATCTGCTCTGCGTGTTCCGCCGGCCCGATCCCACTCCGGGCGCGCGGCGCGAGGTCCGTTGGCAGGGGGTGCTGCGACGCCAGGGCGCCAGCTGGGTGCCCGACTGGGTCGCCCCGGCGCCGTTTCCGCACAGCGGCCATCCCGAGCTGCTCGCCACCCGCGAGGGGGTCGTGCTCCATCTGGCCACCACTGGAATCTATTGGACGGCGGATGCGGGCCGGTCGTGGCATGATCTTGGTCTGCCGGGCACCGCCTACTATCCGCGGAGCGTCCAGCTGGCCGACGGGCGGATTCTCGTCATCGGTCACATCGGGAGGGATGATCCCTACGGCAAAGTCGACCAGTCCATCGTGGCGGACAGCTTCCGCCTCGTCATCCGCTAGACGGTCGGGCGCCCGGCCTTGCGTCGCCGCGGCTGCGCTGCCTCCCTTTTCCCGTGAACCCTGCCCCCGCTGCTCACCCCCACCGTCCTGTCTCGCGCGGCTCCCACGTCGTCCCGGTCGCGGTGGTTGAACCCTATCTCGACGGCCGCCCGGCGGCCCGCTACCGGCTCGCGGCCCTGGACCAGGGCGCGGTCCTGCGCCACGGCGACGGACCCGAGCGCTGCGACTTCCTCGGCGCCCGCGACCCGTGGGTGATGGAGCAGGACGGCACCTTCTATCTCCACTACGACGGTGCCGGCCAGCTCGGCTGGCTCGCCTGCCTGGCCACCAGCCGCGACCTCATCCATTGGGAAAAGCGTGGGCCGGCCCTCGCGCTGGGCCAGCCGGGACAGATGGACTCGGCGTCCGCCAGCTACGGCGTCACCTACCGCGACGGCGACACCTGGCACATGTTCTATCTCGGCACGCCGAACACGTCGCCGCCGCCCGACCGCGTGCCGTGGTTTCCCTACACCACGATGAAGGCCCAGGCGAAATCGGCCGCGGGCCCGTGGGTGAAGCAGCGCGACGTCACGCCGTTCCGGCCGGAGCCGGGATCCTACTACTCCGACACCGCGAGTCCCGGGAATGTCGTCCGCCACGGCGACGAATACCTGATGTTTTTCGCGGCGGCGGCGAGCCATCCCATCCGGCGCACCCTGGGCATTGCCCGGACCCGCAGTCTTGACACGCCTTGGACCGTCGATCCCCGGCCGATGCTGCCCGTGGAGGAGCAGGTTGAAAATTCCGCGCTCTATTTCGAGCCGGCGAACGGGACGTGGTTCCTCTTCACAAACCACATCGGCATCGCCCGCTTCGAGGACATCGGCCTCGACCCGCGGAACCTGCCGCCCGAACTGGGCAACCAGGTCGGTGCCGGCACCGTCGAGTACACGGATGCCGTCTGGGTCTACTGGACCAAGGACCTCAACCGCTGGGACCCGGCGAACAAGGCCGTGGTGCTCGACGGCCGGAATTGTGCGTGGAGCCAGGTCTGCATCGGCCTGCCCACGGTTGTGCCCTGCGGCGACCGGCTGGCGCTGCTGTACGATGCGCCAGGCGGCAAGAGCCTCAGCCACATGCGGCGCGACGTGGGGCTGGCGTGGCTGCCTCTGCCACTCGTGCCGCCAACCTGACGCCGCTCCACCCGGCTCAGCCGGTCGCGAGCAGTAATCCGGAAGCTGAAGTACGTTTGACGCCAGCGAGAGGGCGGTGCGGCGCGTCGCCACCGAGGCCCGCTAGAAAGTGATGCGAGGTACTTCACGACTGGCCGGCCTCGCATCGGGGCCGATGGCTTCCACCGACAACTTTCAACCATCAACCTTCAACTGCTGCGATCTCGCTTACGCCAGCGAGCGCAGGACCGCGGCGAGGTGATCGGCTTCCTCGAGCGTGGTGAAGA
>CAZUQB010000070.1:4563-8843 GCA_964622405.1 uncultured Opitutaceae bacterium
GCCAGCGAGCGCAGGACCGCGGCGAGGTGATCGGCTTCCTCGAGCGTGGTGAAGACATTGGGCGTGATCCGCACGCCGTGCACGTCGGCGGCGTCCGAGTCGATGGCCACGGTCCAGATCCGGTGCTGCTCGAGCAGGGTCTTCGCCAGCGCCCCCGGCGACAGGCGGTCGACCCGCACATTCGCGATGGCCGCCGCCCGCCGCGACTCGGCCGGCGTGTTCACCGTGATGCCGGGAACGCCGCGGACCTGGCCGGTCCAGCGTTCCTGCAGCTCGCGCAGGCGGGCCTCCTTCCGGGCCGCGCCAATCCGCTGGTGGAACGCGAGCGCGTCCAGGATCGCGAGCTCCGTGGGCACCGGATGCGTGCCCACATGGTTGAGCTTGCGAATATCGTCGTCCGGGTAGTTGGTCTCGCCGAAGAGCGGCCACAGGCCCGCGATCCGGTCGCGCCGCACGTAGAGCAGGCCGTGCCCCAGCGGCGCCCCCAGCCACTTGTGGAGGCTCGCGCCGTAGTAGTCGCAGCCGAGGTCCGGGATCCGGAAGTCGAGATGCGCGAAGGTGTGGGCGCCATCCACCATCACCGGCACGCCGTGCGCGTGCGCCATGTCGCAGATTTTCCGGACCGGGAGGATCTGCCCCGTGATGTTCACCAGGTGGGACACCATCAGGAGCCGCGTGCGGGGACCGAGGCTGCCCTCGTAGAGCCGGACAATCTCGTCGTCGGACGCGGGATGCCGGGGCAGGGACACGACGCGGTTGATGATCCCGTGGCGCCGCGCCTGCACCCGGAACATGTCGAGCATGGAGCCGTAATCCTGGGCGGCCATCACCGCCTCGTCCCCGGCCTTCCACTCGATGCCGGCAATCACGGTGTCGAGCGACTCGGTGGTGTTGCGGGTGACGATGAGCTCCTCGGTTGCGCAGCCGGCGAATTCCGCCAGCTGGCGCCGCACGGCCAGCCGGTCGTCCTCCATCCGGGTCCGCAGGTAGTACGAACCGCTGAGATTCTGGTCGCGCATCCGGGCCAACGTCGCCTCGAGCACCGGCTCGGGCATGATGCAGTAGTAGCCGTTCTCGAAGTTGATCCGCTCGGGATCGAGGCGGTACTGGGCGCGGATGCCGGCCCAGAAGTCGGTCCCGGCCGCCGGCGCGGCGGCGGGCTCGGTCGCGGCGCGCGCGGTCAGGTGACGGCCGGCGGCCGTGACGGCCAGGCCGGACACGGCCATCGTCCGGATGAATTCGCGTTTGTTCATGGGAGATCCGCCGGGCGGAACCGGGGCTAGGGGCGGGCGGCGAGATAGTTTCCGTAGCCGACGACCAGGGTGGAAACAACCAGGATCGCGACGCCCGCGGTGATCAGCCCGTGCGTGCTCCGGCTGGTGCCGCGCCACTCCTTCAGCGCGACGCCCCAGACCGTCGAGAAGATGATGATGCTCGCCATGTGGAGCGTCCACGACGAGAAGCCGAACCGGCCCATCTGGGTCTCGCCCATCGTGTAGAAGAAAAACTGGAAGTACCAGGTGACGCCGGCCGCCGCGCACCACAGCACGTTGCCCAGCCGGGGCACCGCCTGGCCGTCGGCGGAGCGGGCGGCGACGTATTCGCGTCCGGTGCGGTTGCGCACGTTCAGGGCAAGGCACCACAGCGCATTGCTGGTGAACCCGCCGGCGAGCACCACCACGAGCTTGGGGAGGCCGGTCCACAGCGCCGGCGTGCCCGCGGCCGCCGAGAGGCGGGCGATCGGCGCGGCGGCGTCGAGGGCGAACGCCATGCACGCGCTCATCACCCCGCAGAACAGCGCCACGAGGAGCCCCTTTCGGAAATCGAACTCGCGCACCGCCTCGTGTTTCGCGGCGGCCGGCAGCTCGCGCTCCTTGTGCAGGCCGGCGAGGGCGGTGACCGCGATGCCGCCGACGCAGATCGCGATGCCGAGGAGGGTCGTGCGGCCCGGCCCGGTGGCGGCGATCGCCTCGAGCGTGCCCTTGAACAGGGGCGGGATCAGGGTGCCGCAGACCGCGCAGATGCCGAGCGCCAGCCCGTAGCCGAGCGACATCCCGAGGTACCGCATGGTCAGGCCGAAGGTGAGGCCGCCGAGGCCCCAGAGCAGGCCGAAGCCCCACGCCAGCGCGAGCGTCGGCAGCGGCGTCTCGAGCAGCACGCGCCCAAGGTCGCGGGTCAGCAGCAGGCCCAGGATCCACGGCGCCGCGATCCAGCTGAAAAAGCCGCCGACCAGCCAGTACGTCTCCCATGACCAGTGGCGCACGCCGCGATAGGGCACGTAGAAGCTCCCGGCCGCCAGCCCGCCGAGCCAGTGGTAGACGACGCCAAGGAGGGGATTCGGGCTCATGCAGGCTTTACTCGAGGGTCAGCACCGCGACCGCAAATGGTCCGAGCGGCACTTCGGCACCGGAGAATTCCGTCTCGCGGGCCGGCGCCGCGCCGCTCGCCACGTCCACGGCCGCCAGGCGACCGCGGGTCACCGGCGCGTGCAGCCGCACGGTCACGGGATGATTCCGCTTGTTCACCAGCAGCAGTCTCCGGCCGCGCGCGGTGACGAAGCCCTGCGTCAGCGTGTCGGGATAGATCGCGTCGTCCCGCGTGGCCACCAGCCGGTCGCCCGGCTCGAAGTGCTGGCGCAGCAGCTGGAGCACGCGGTACCGCGCATTGGGCGCGCCGGTGTTCCAGTCGAGCATGGTCACGCTCGGGTACTGCGTGGGGAAACCGACGAGCTGCGACATCGAGACGACCTCGATGCCGAGCCGCGCCGCCTCGGCAAAGAGGTAGGCGAACACCGCGCCCGAGGCGTTCCAATACTCCGGCGGAATCACGGGCGGCGGCAGCGTCGCCGGATCGGCAAACTTGGAGTCCCGGTCCGCCGGCAGGATCGTCCCAAGCTCATTGAGCGCCACCTGGGTCCGCGGCGACCAGCGCCGGCGGATCACGTCAATGTAGCGCGCCGTCGCGACGAACCGGTCCGCCTGGTCGAAGAAGGTATATTGCCAGTGCTCCGCCGTCTGGCTGCGGTCGACCAGCGCGTAGAAATGGTACGAGATCATGTCCAGCGGCGTGCCCGGCGCGTGGTTCGCCGGATTCAGGAAATGCTCGAAGTACTCCGGCGCCTGGCTGGGGAGGGCGAGCGACAGGCCGACGAACTTGAGGTCCGGCGCCACCCGGCGCACCGCCGCGACGATCGCGTCGTAACGCTCGGTGTACTGCGCCGCCGTCATCTTGTGCTCGAGATCCGGCTCGTTGAAGACTTCCCAGTACGCGAACCGATACCGGTGCCCCGACTCATGCCGCCGTCCAAGCTCGTCGACGAACCCGCCCGCCAGGTACCAGCCGGCGACCCGCGCGTAGTAGTCCGCGAGCTCCGCCAGCCCGCCGGGCCGGAGTTCGGTGCCCTGCGTGTAGGTCCAC
Organism: uncultured Opitutaceae bacterium; assembly: GCA_964622405.1. Classification (GTDB taxonomy): domain Bacteria; phylum Verrucomicrobiota; class Verrucomicrobiia; order Opitutales; family Opitutaceae; genus Opi-474. Next base: position 7,981 of record CAZUQB010000070.1, read on the forward strand.
GTGACCTGGTCCGGGTCCGCCGGGTAGGTCACCGGCGCCGGCGTGCGGAACAGCCAGGCGGGAATCGTGCTGAAGTCCATCATCACCGGCCGGTCGCCGCTCGCGCGCATGAAGTCCTCGACCAGCGGGTCGAGCAGCGAGAAATCCCACGCCGTCCGCCCGGCCGCGGGCGGCTCGAGCTCCGCGACGGCGAGGCGCGGGTAGGGCAGCCACGGGACGAACCGCACCGCGTCCGCCTTGAGGTCCGCGATCGCCGCCAGCGCCGGGCCGTGCAGGTTTCCGCCGCGCCGCAGCCGGGGATTGACCACCACCTGGAAGCTGACGCTCGTGACCGAGGTCCGCAGCGTCTGGTCCCAGTCGACGGAAACCGCTGGCGCCGGCTGGACGGCGCCGCGGCCGAGGGCCGTGCCGAGCACCGCGCTGGCCAGGATCCGGAGCAGGCGGGCCTTCACGGGGTGGCGGCCTAACAGACGCGGGTGGATTCCAGCCCCAGCAGCGCGCCGAGTTTTTCCAGGCGGTCGGACACATGGCCGACGCCGATGGCGCAGTGGTGCGCGGGACCGTGGGCGCTCCAGCGGTTCACGAACTCGCGGGCGCCGCAGGCGAAGCGGTAGCGGCTGTTGGTGTTGCCGATCTGGAGGATCGGGCCCGGCACCGACTCGGCCTGCGCGTGCAGGAGCGCGAGCCGGCCGTCGGGTGTCTCGTAGACCGAGAGCAGGGTCACGGGGCCGTGCTTGACCGCCATTTCGACCGACACGCCCCGGCCGACCTTGCCATGGTAGACCTGCAGCGGGCGCACCCGGGTCGGGCCCTGCGCGATGGCGATGTGCCCGGGGCCGTCGTGGCCCATCAGCACGATGTCG
>CAZUQB010000071.1:0-8835 GCA_964622405.1 uncultured Opitutaceae bacterium
GCGCAGCACATGGATCCCAAGGAGGTCCGCCGCAACGACCGCTACACGCACTTCGCGTTCGCCGCCGCGCGCCAGGCGGTCAAGGACGCCGCGCTCGACGTCACCCACGAGAACGGCGACCGCGTCGGCGTCATCATCGGCTCCGGCATCGGCGGCATGCAGACGATCGAGACCCAGCACGATGTCATGCGCGAGCGCGGCCCGCGCAAGGTCTCGCCGTTCATGATTCCCGCGCTGATCGGCAACATGGCCAGCGGGCTCATCGCGATCGAGCTGGGCGCCCGGGGCCCCAACTTCGGCGTGGTCTCCGCCTGCGCCACCGGCACCCACGCCATCGGCGAGGCCTTCCACGCGATCCGCCGCGGCGACGCCGATGTCATGGTCGCGGGCGGCAGCGAGGCCGCCATCACCGAGCAATCCTACGCCGGCTTCTGCTCGATGAAGGCCATGAGCACGCGCAACGACGCGCCGCAGAAGGCCTGCCGGCCTTTCGACAAGAATCGCGACGGCTTCATCATGGGCGAGGGCTCGGGCATCCTCGTCCTCGAGTCCCTCGAGCACGCCCGGGCGCGCGGCGCCCGGATCTACTGCGAGCTCGCCGGCTACGCCGCCACCTGCGACGCGTTCCACATCACGCAGCCGGATCCCGATGGCCGCGGCCTGTCGCTCGCCATGAAGCGCGCCCTGGCCTGCGCCGGGGCCCAGCCCGAGGAGGTCGACTACATCAACGCCCACGGGACTTCGACGCCGTACAACGACAAGTTTGAAACGCTGGCGATCAAGAAGGTCTTCGGCGACCACGCGCGCCGACTCGCGGTCAGTTCCACGAAGTCGATGACCGGGCACCTGCTCGGTGCCGCCGGCGGCATTGAGTCGGTGATTTCCGTCAAGACGATCCAGTCCGGCATGCTGGCCCCGACGATCAACCTCGAGGAACCCGACCCTGACTGCGACCTGGACTACGTGGCAAATGCCGCGCGCGCGGCCAAGGTGCGCACGGTGCTCAGCAACAACCTGGGCTTCGGCGGCCAGAACGCCGCCGTCGTCTTCCGCGCCCTGTAGCGCGGCCCGCATGCGCGCGGTCGGCTGGCTCCTGGTCGGGCTCATGCTCGCCGGCTGCGGCCGGCCTCCCGCCTCGCCGCTCGAGCCGCCGCCCACCCGGGCGGACATCTGGCGCGAGCTCCAGCCGCTGGCCGCCCGCTACCGGCTGGAGCCCGGGTTTCTCTACGGCTTGGTCGCGGCCGAGTCGAATTTCAACCCGCGCGCCCGCCAGGGCGATGCCTGCGGCCTCTTTCAGCTCAAACCCGCCGCCTGGCGCGCGGTCTCACGCGCACCGTTCGAGCCCACCGTCTGGGACTGGCGCGCCAATCTCGCGGCCGGCGTGGATTACGTCGCGTATTCCCGCGCCTACCTGCACCGCCACGGGCGGTTCTCCTATCCGCTCCTGCTCGCGGCCTTTCACTACGGCGTCGACTACGTGGCCCAGCGCGACTTCGACGTCGACCGCCTGCCCCTGCCTCCGGGCCCGATCTACCGTCAGATGTGGGAGGGCAACCTCACGCCCGTGCCGCCGCCGGAGGCGGCGGGTCGAAAGTAACAGGTCGAAGGTCGAAAGTCTCGTCCGCCGCTCCGCGGCACTAGACGACCTGCGACCTGTCACCTTCGACTTTCGACCCGCAGGCCGCGGCCTGCGGCCGGCCTAAGCCGCAATCCAACGGGCGAGGCAGACCTGCAGCTCGTCGCTGCGGACGGGCTTCGCGAGGAAATCGTCCATGCCGGCGGCGAGGCAGGCTTCGCGGTCGGCATTGCGCGCGTTTGCGGTCAGGGCGATGATCGGGAGCCGGCGCCCGGCCAGCCGGGCCCGGATGCGTTGCGTGGCCTCGTAGCCGTCCATGCCGGGCATCTGGCAGTCCATCAGCACCGCGTGCCACGTGCCTTGCGTGGCAAGCTCCACCGCGGAGTCGCCGTTGTCGACGACCGCGACCTCCAGGCCGAGCCGCACCAGCATGAGGCGGATCACCTGCTGGTTCACCCGGTCGTCCTCGACGACGAGCACCTTGCCCTTCAGCAGCTGCGAGGCCGGAACCGGCGAAGCGGAGGACGAGGAGGAGGGGGTGCCGAGCGTGAAAGGGACCTCGAAGCTGAACTCGGCGCCCTGGCCGGGCTCGCTGGTGACCACGATCCGGCCCTGCATGCGCTCCACGAGCCGCTGGGAGATTGCGAGGCCCAGCCCGGTGCCCCCGAACCGCCGGGTCATCGAACTGTCGGCCTGGGTGAAAACCTGGAAGAGCCGCTCCTGCATCGCGGGCTCAATGCCGATGCCGGTGTCCGCGACGACAAAGCGCAGCCGGGCCGTGGTCGCGTCGCGCTGCAGCACCCGTACGCTTAGCACGACCGAGCCGCGCTCGGTGAACTTCACCGCGTTGCCGACGAGGTTGTAGAGCACCTGCTTCAGGCGGCCGCCGTCGCCGACCACGAGGGGCGGCAGGTCGGCCGGCAGGTCCGCGGTCAGGGCGAGGCGTTTCTCCTCGGCGCTGGAGCGCAGGAGCGACACGACTTCGCGGGCGACCGAGCCCACGGAGAAGGGGCGCGCCTCGAACTCGAGCTTGCCACTCTCGATCTTGGAGAAGTCGAGGATGTCGTTCAGCAGCCGCATGAGGGTGTCGGCCGAGTTGCTCGCGAGGTCGACCTGTGAACGCTGATCGGGCCGAAGCGTCGAGCCGCGCAACAGCTGGAGCATGCCCATGATCCCGTTCATGGGCGTGCGGATCTCATGGCTCATCGTCGCGAGGAACTCGCCCTTCGCGAGGTTCGCCGACTCCGCCCGCTGCTTGGCCTGGCTGAGGGTGGCGACCAGCTGCTCGTTTTCGAAGATCAGCTGGTACAGGTGCCGGACGGCCGCATGGTGCAGGTGCGTCGTGTGCACGAGGAAGCCGATATAGACGACGGTGATCGTGAAGAGGGCGATGGCGCCGGGTTCGTGACGGGTGGCCAGGCGGGCGAGAATCGGGATGAACGTGCAGACGACGTAGACCCAGTACACGAAGGGCACGGGTGCGAGTGAGCGTGCGGCGCCGGCGTTCATGCCCACCACGATGCAGACCAGCAGCAGCCGCGGCATCATCTCCGACGTGTCGAAGTAGAACCAGCCGCCCATGCCCCAGGTGATGCCGGCGGCGACCAGCCCCATGATGAACCAGAGCCGCCATTTCGGGAGCTGCGCCGGCGCGGGATTGGTCTGGGCGAACGCGAGATTCAGCCCGAGACGTGCGAGCGAGATCGCGAGGATGACCGAAAACCACCAGACATTGAGATGGGGTGGAAAGTAGTGCCCCGCCACCAGCACCAGCACCGCCGCCAGGACGAAGTTCGAAAAGAGGCCGAAATTCGCGGAGCGGTACAGCAACCGCGTCATCTCGTCATCCACCCGGCGCGCGACGGCTGGTTCCGCATAGGGGGAGCGGCTGCTGGGGGCCAGGGCAGGCAGGTCCATGGGGCAGGTTCGCGGGGGTCGGCGAAGCTGCAGGGTTGGGGGTCGCCCGGTCGTGGGCAAGAAAAAGGCCCGCGGTAAACCGCGGGCCGGAAAGGGCGGGACTGAGGGTCGACTCAGACCTTGGTGACGAGACCGGCCTTGATGGCCTTGACCGACACCAGCATGCGCTTCGTGCCGCCGTTAGGCAGGCGGACGCGGATGCGCTGCAGGTTCGGGCGGAACTTGCGCTTCGTGATGGTCGTCACGTGCGTGCCGATGCCGCCGCTCTTCTTGGACTGACCCTTGCGGTTGATGATCGAGCCTTTGACGGGGCGACGACCGGTGATAGCACAGATTCTGGCCATGGTTTTGCGTGGTTAAAGGGTCACACGTAAAAGTCCGACCGCGGGTGATGCAAGGGGAATCTTAGAACCTGACCGCATGGAGGGCCTGAAACTTCTGCCCGAGGTGTGCCGGATGCAGAAGTTGCTGGAGTGACAGCTTCTTGGGACTGAATCGGCCGGCCTCGGCCGCCGTCGTGGCGGCGAGATAGTCCGCGGCGTGCCGGATGAAGAAAGCTTCCTGCGATTCCAATGCCGGATTGCTGAATCCCGCCTGCGCCAATCGATCCGACAACCAGTCCCAGCAGACATGGCAGGTCAGGTCCTGTTCGCCCGGCTGGGAATACAGGTCGTTGCCCTGGGTGTGTTGGAAGTAGGCCCGGGCCGTCCCGGCCGGGGTGGATTCCGCCAGCTCCCGCCACGACTTGCCGTAGTCGAGCGCCAGGAAAACCCCCGTCCATGGCTCGGCCGCGATCCGGCCGGCCAGGTCGGCCGCCGCCAGCGGGGCGTCGACCACGTAGCCGTCCGCGGCGTCGACCGGCAGGAAGGCCGGCGCCTCGCGCTCGATCTCGACCTCGACCAGGCCATCCGGAGTCGCTGCGACGCCCAGTTCGTGCCACTTCCCGCCGCCGCGCCGGAAGCGGCGGCATGGTTGCGCGTCGAAGAGCTCGTTGGAGAACACCACGCACGGCCCCGTCAGCCGAAGCGGATCGCCCACGCTCACCGTCCGCGCCTCGCCGAACGGATGCGGCACGTTGCGAAGCACTCCGCCGGCCGGCTCGGCGCCGATTTCGACGAAGGTGAACCCGCGCGGATCGCGTCCGCCCAGCAGCTGGACGGTCGCTGCGGCGACGAGTTCACCGAAGACCGCGCCGCTGGTGCTGGCCGTGAAGAAATCAGTGCCGCGGCCGTAGCCCACCCGCACGCGGGGCTGACGGTAGTATCCCAGGGTGGGGTGGTACAGGGCGAAATGCATGAATTCGTCAAACGGCAGCACGCCGGACGCTCCGGCGCGGGCCCGGAAGGCGGCGAGAAAGGCGGCCGAGGGAGGGACGGTTGACGAACCCATTTACAAACCGAAACCAGATGCACACAGTCGCCGGGATGCTCAAACGGATTCTCACCCTCGCCGCCGGCGTCGTGCTGGGCCTCGGCCTCGCCCTCGTGGCGGCCCGGGTCTCGCTGGCGTGGGGTCTGTTTCCCAATCGCGACCTCAACCGCTCGTCCGGGTACTTCAAGGAGGTCCTTCAGCTGGTGAACGAGAACTACGTCGACGCCGATTCCGCGGCCTACGACAAGCTCGCCCGGTCCGCCATCCACGGGATGGTCGAGTCGCTCGACCCGCACTCGGAATTCCTGGAATCCAAGGACTACACCAATCTCGAGGAGGAGCTGAGCGGCGACTTCAGCGGCATCGGGGTCCAGGTTGAGATGCGCAAGGGCCGGGTGGTGGTCATCGCGCCGATCGCCGGCTCGCCCAGCGACAAGGCCGGGATCGAGCGCGGCGACGAGATTGTCCGGGTCGACGGCAAGAATCTCGAGAAGGGACTCGCCATGGACGCCGTCGTCGACCGCCTGCGGGGCAAGCCCGGTTCCAAGGTCGCGGTCGGGCTCTACCGTCCCAGCACCGGGCGCAATCTGGACTTCACCCTGACCCGCGAGGTGATCAAGCAGGCGAGCGTCCGCGAGGCCCGCGTGATTTCGCCCCATGTCGGGTACATCCAGGTCACGGAGTTTTCCGAGCACACCGGGGACGAGTTCATCGAGGCGCTGAACCGGCTCCTCAAGGCCGGCATCGAGAGCCTGGTCATCGACCTCCGCGGCAACCCCGGCGGGCTGCTCGACGCGGCTGTGGAGGTCGCGGATCCGTTCTTCAAGAAGAACGAGCTGATCGTCTACACCCAGGGACGGAAACCGGAGGACCGGGATGAATATCGCGCGGGCTCGGACGGCGAGCCGCTCGAGCTGCCGATCGTCGTGTTAATCAACGCCGGCACCGCCAGCGCGGCCGAGGTGGTCACCGGAGCCCTCAAGGACACGGGCCGCGCGGTCGTGGTCGGCGAACGCTCCTTTGGCAAGGGCTCGGTCCAGTCGATCTTCAAGCTGAAGAACGGCGAGGGGATGCGGCTGACCACGGCCCGCTATTACACGCCGAGCGGCGTCAGCATCCACGAGAAGGGCATCACCCCTCACGTGGAGGTCGTGATGTCGCCGGACGAGGACAGCAAGCTGCGGCTCCAGCATCTGCGGTCGGACATTTCCGATCCGAAGGAATTCAAGGAGCGCTTCGGCTTCGCGCCCATCGAGGACCGACAGCTGCAGGTCGCGCTCGATGTGCTCAAGGGCCTGAGCGTCCTCGACGAGGAGGCGGCGCCCGCCGCGCCCTGATCCCATGATCCTCGCGCTCGAGAGCTCCTGTGACGAGACCGCGGTCGCTTGCTTCGACCCGGCGCGGGGCCTGGCGGGCGAGTGGATCCACAGCCAGATCGCCCTGCACGGCCGCCATGGCGGCGTGGTGCCCGACCTCGCCACGCGGGAGCACCTGCGGAACTTTCCACCGCTGCTGGCTCAGGCGAAGGCCGAGGTCGGGTTTGAGCGGGTGACGACGGTGGCCGTGACCAACGGACCAGGACTGGCCGCCTGCCTCGCGGTGGGCATCGCGGCGGCGAAGGCGCTGGGCCTGGCCCTGCGGGTGCCGGTGGTCGGCGTGAATCACCTGCGCGGCCACGTGTGGTCGCCGTTCATCGGCACCCATGCCGCGGCCCCGGCCGAGTTCGACGCGGCGCTGGCGAAATTGCTCCCGCACCTCGGGCTGATCGTGTCGGGTGGAAACACGCTGCTGTTCGAGCTGGACCCGGCGCGGCGGGTGACGGTGCTGTCCTCCACGCGCGATGATGCGGCGGGCGAGGCCCTGGACAAGGGGGCCAAGCTGCTGGGCCTGGGCTATCCGGGCGGGCCGCTGATCGAAAAGCTGGCTGCGGACGGCAACGCGACGGCGTACGACTTTCCGCGCGGCATCGGCCGGCGCGACGAGCTGGATTTCAGTTTTTCCGGCCTGAAGACGAGCCTGCGGTACCGGATTGAGAAACTGACGCCGGACGAGGTCCGGGCAAGCACGCCGGATCTCTGTGCGAGCTACCAGCAGGCGGTGATCGATGCGCTGATTCGCAAGACCCGCGGCGCGCTGGCGCTGGGCGGAGGGAAGTATCGGAGCGTGGGCCTGTCGGGCGGAGTGGCCAACAACCGCCCCCTGCGTGCCGCCCTCGAGACGCTGGCCCGGCGCGACGGAGTTCCCGCCCTGATCGCCGAGCCTCGCCACACCGGCGACAACGCCGGAATGATCGCCTTCGCCGCCTGGGCCGACGAGACGGGCGTGGATCGGAAGAGCGGAATGAGCCTGCCGGTCGAGCCGAGCGCGGCGCTGGCTTGATTCCGGAATCCGGATTCCGGATTCCGGAGTTGCGCCCGGCGGCTCAATCGTCGTCCGACCCCCCGGTTGTTCCGCGGCCTTTTCGAGCAGAGCGCACAGACAGCTTGCGCCCACTATCCGAAATCCGGAATCTGAAATCCGGAATCCGGAATCTCACGTATAGTCCCTCCGCAAATTGCTCGGCAGGATCCCCAGCTCCTCGCGGTACTTGGCGACGGTGCGGCGGGCAAGGGTGAGGCCCTTCTCCTGGAGCTTGGCGACGAGTTCCTGGTCGCTGAGCGGATTTGAGCGGTCCTCGATCGCGATGAGGTCGGCCAGCATTTCCTTCACGCTCGTGTTGGAGACGGCGGCGCCGCTCTCGGCCTGGTAGCCGGTCGTGAAGAAGAACTTGAACTCGAACACGCCGTGCGGCGTCTGCATGTACTTGTTCGCGATGGCGCGGCTGACCGTGGTCTCGTGCACCCCGACAATGTCCGCGATCTGGGTCATGGTCAGCGGCTGCAGGAACGCCACGCCCTTCTCGAAGAACGGGGTCTGGGCCTTGATGATCTCGCGCGTGATCCGCTCGATGGTGCGCTGCCGCTGCTCGATGGAGTCGATGAGGAACTTGCCCGAGCGCATCCGTTCCGAGAGGTAGTCCTTCTCCTGCTTGGAAAGCGTCCCCTTCGCGATGAGGTCCCGGTAGGTGCTCGAGATGCGGAGGCGCGGGATGTAGTCGTTGTTCAGCTCGATCTTCCACTCGTCGCCGTCCTTCTCGACGATCACGTCCGGCACCACCACGCGGTTGCTGTCGTCCGCGAACCGGCGGCCGGGCGCGGGGTCCAGCTTGCCGATCTCCTCGATGGCCAGCTGGATGTCGTCCGCCGCCGCCGCGAGCTTTCGCGCGAGCTCCGGGATGCGGCGGCGTGAGAGGAGGTCGAAATGGTCGCGGATCATCCGGGCGGCGAGCGAGTCGCCGCGGCCCTTGGCGTTCAACTGCGCCAGCAGGCACTCGGCGAGCGTGAGGCTGGCGATGCCGGGGGGATCGAACGACTGGATCAGCTTGGTCGCCTCGAGCACGGACTCGTAGGGCAGTCCGGTCTGCAGCGCGATGTCGGCCGGCGGCTGGGTGAGGTAGCCGCGGTCATCGAGGCTGCCCAGCACGTGTTTCATCGCCTCCTGGACCTTGGGGGCGAGCTCGATCAGCGCCGCCTGCTGCAGGAGATGCTCCTGCAGCGAGGTCTCGTTCACGAGCGAGTCAAAGAAATGCTGCCGACGCTCGGCGTCCTCGGACGTGAAGGGTTGGGCTCCACCCGCGCTGGCCATGTGGTCGCGCCAGTCCTGGTCCATCTTCCCGAGGATCTCGAACTGCTTGTTGAAATCCATCTCCTCGTGGCGGGCATGGTCGTCCGGGTCGCCTGCCGAGCCGGCCTCGGGATCGGGCGGCGCGTCGTTGAGCTTGTCGAGGCTCTCGCCGTCCATCGGCTGCTCCTCGAGCGTCGGGTTCGCCTGCAGCTCCTCCTGGATCACCGACCGGAGGTCGAGCGCCGCCACCTGCAGGATCTTCAGGGACTGGCGCAGCTGCGGCGCGAGAACAAGGTTTTGAGTCTGGC
>CAZUQB010000072.1:0-8628 GCA_964622405.1 uncultured Opitutaceae bacterium
CTCGCGGCGGCCGCGGCGCTGGCGTGGGCGATCTGGCGCTTCCCGGCGGTCAGCCCGGACAATGATGTCTTCGCGTATGCGCTCCCCTGCCTGTGGCTCTTCCTCTGGCCGCTGGCGGGCGAGGATCCGGCCGGGGTGACCGCGCGGCAGTGGCTGGCCCTGCTGTTCCTGGGCCAGTGGCTCCACCCCTTCCCCGTGCCCGGCAGCCAGATCGCGTGGGGCACGTTCCTCGCGCTGCCGCTGGCGGCCATCGGCGCCTGGCAGGCGACGGGCTGGCTCGCGGGACGGCATGGCCAGCCGTCAACCCTCGGGCGGCTCCAGAAGATGGACGTGATGCTCACGCTCGCGCTGGCGGGCCTGGCGGTCTTCACCGGCGACCGGCTGGGCCGGATCGGTTCGCGCTATTTCGAGAGCCGGCCGCTGAACCTGAACGGCGCGGAGGCGCTGCGCCTGCCGGACAGCACGACAGCCCTCTACCGCGCGCTGGTGTTCAACGCCAACGCCCATGGCGACATGCTGTTTTCGCTCCCAGGCATGTTCAGCTTCAACCTCTGGAGCCAGCAGCCGACGCCCACGTACGCGAACGTCACCCACTGGTTCTCGCTCCTCGATGACGCGCAGCAGGACGCCATCATCGCGAGCCTCGCCGCCCATCCCCGCGCCTGCGTGATCGTGCAGGCGGGGCATCTCGACTTCCTGCGGGAGCGCCATCTCACCCCGAGCGGGAGGCTCTATGACTATGTGATGGGCCACTACGAAACGGCCTTCGAAATCGACGGCTTCCAGTTCCGGGTCGCGAAGGGCCGCCGGATCGCGCCCCTGTTCACCGCCGAGATCTTCGCCTCCCAGACCACCGGACCGGGCGTGGCGGACACGCTCATGAAGGCCGTGGTGCTGCTGCCGCCCGGGCAGGAGATCGGCAGTGTCCAGGTCGCCACGATGGACGACCCGCGAGCCAAGCCGCTCACGCTGACGTCCGCCAACTGCCGGGTGGAGGTCACGTCGCTGGACCTGGCGGGACAGCCGCGGGGCCCCGCGAAGGCGGCGGCGTTCCCGTTCGCGCCCGGCGGCGTCGCGGAAATCTCCCTGTACTTCAACCGCGCGGACCGCGGGCTCTCCATCGCGCGGACCTTCCTGGTCATCCGCGACCCGGCCGGCGCCGAGCTCGCCCTGGTTCGCCTGCGCCCGTGAGGCCGGCGCCTATTTTCGGCGGGCGACCAGCACGAGACTGACCCCGAACGGGAACGGCACGCGGCTGCGCGCCATCGTCACGAACACCGCCCGCAGCAGATAGTTGAGCCAGCGCGGCGGCAGCTGGTCCTCGGTGCGGGCCGCCGGCGCGCCCCGGCCCAGGCGCGACCGCAGCCGGCGCCACTTCCGGACCAGCCAGACCGCCGGATACACGAGCACGTTCGTGTAGTTCACGTACACGACTTCCCAGGCGTCCGGGGGAAACAGCGCCCGCAGCTGCGACCGGTGGTAGCGGCGGAAATGGTGCAGGGCCTCGTCCCAGTCGCTCCACAGCGCCATGCTGGCCGGGACCGTGACGGCGGCGACGCCGCCGGGCTTGAGCAGCCGGTGGAAGCCGCGCACCACCGCCGCGTCGTCCGGGACATGCTCGAGCACGTCGAGCGCGGTGACGTAGTCGAGCGACCCGTCGGGCAGCGGCACGGTGTCGCCGGAGAGGCTCAGGATCTGGTCGGAGCGGAAACGCGAGCGCAGCAGCCGCAGGGCCTCCTCATGGTCGTCGAGCACCAGCACGCGGCAGAGGTTCTCCATCTCGAGCGCGAAGCGGCCGGTGCCCGCCCCGCAGTCGAGGAGCACGTCGGCCGACTGCGGCGGCCGCACGCGACAGAGCCAGTCGCGGACGAAGCGACGCTTGCCCGAGTAATACCAGTGCTCGCCCTCGACCCGGTCCAGGTTGGTGTATTCTTCGGCGTTCATGGCGCGGCGGGAGCGGCCCGAGGCTCGAAGGACCGCGGGGGAATGTCGAATGGGTTTTCGCCGGCCGGCGCGGCCGTTCGCGGTTGCGTTCCCCCCGCGCCGCGATTGCGTCGATGCTCGTGATCCCCGCGGGTTCCTCCCCGACGCCCTGGCACCGCTCCCGGCCCATGCTGGTCGCGGTCGTGGCCGTGCTCCTGGCGCTGCACTGGCTGCTGGCGGTGGCCAGCAAGGCGCGGGAGAGCGTGACCGCGGACGAGCTGGCGCACCTGACGGGGGGCTTCACGTACTGGCAGTTCAACGACTACCGGATCCAGCCGGAGAACGGGAACCTGCCGCAGCGCTGGGCCGCCCTGCCCGCCTGGCTGGAGGGCGCCAAGTTTCCCGCGCTTCCGGACAACGCCTACTGGCGGACCTCCGACGCCTGGGTGCTGGGCCACCAGTTTTTCTACGAGACCGGCGAGGATCATTTCCCGCGCCTGATGGCCGGGCGCGCGATGATCGCGCTGTTCAGCGTGGCGACCGGCCTGGTGATCTTCCTGTGGTCGCAGCGCCTGTTCGGCACCGCCGGAGGACTGGTGTCGCTGGTCTTCTACGCCTTCAGCCCGAACTTCCTCGCCCACGGCGCGCTGGTGACGTCGGACAGCTGCATGGTGCTGTGCTTCCTGCTGTCGGTCGGCGCGTACTGGCGGCACCTGCACGATTCGCGCGTGCGGTGGTGGTGGGTCAGCGCCCTCGCCTTCGGCGTCGCCTGCGTGGCCAAGGTCTCGGCGGTGCTGATCCTGCCGATGATGGTCCTGATGGCCGTGGTGCGCGCCTGGGCCCCGGATCCGCTCGGCTGGCATGGGCGCTCGTGGTCGACGCCGGGCCGAAAGCTCGGGGCGATTGCCCTTTCCACGCTGGGCCAGGGCGTGGTGGCGTGGGTGATCATCTGGGCGTTCTTCGGCTTCCGGTACTCGGCCGCGAACCCGGCCCTGCCGGCGGCCGACCATTTCATCCGGCCGTGGGAGATCACGCTCAGCCACCTCGGCGGCCTCGCGCCCGTCGTGCAGGCGCTGCGGGCCACCCACCTCCTGCCGGAGGCGTTCCTCTACGGCTTTTCGTTCGTGATGGAGATGTCGCAGTACCGCTCCGGCTTCCTCGACGGCGCCTACAGCGTGGTCGGCTGGACCCGGTTCTTCCCGCTCGCGTTCCTCTACAAGTCGACCCTGCCGGTCCTGCTGGGCTGCGTGGTGGGACTGGGTGCGCTCCTGCGGCGCTGGCGGACGAACCCGACCGCGGGCGGCCCCGGTTGGCGCGCGGATCTCTATCGGATGACGCCCCTGCTCGTGCTGTTCGCCGTCTACTGGGCGGCCTCGCTCACCTCCCACCTGAACATCGGCCACCGTCACCTGCTGCCGACCTACCCGGTGCTGTTCATCCTCTTCGGCGGGTTCGGGACCTGGCTGGCCCGTCACCGGCTCGCGGCGGCGCTCGTGATCGTCCTCGCCGGCTGGCAAGTCGCCGAGGGCGTGCGCACCTACCCGCATTACCTGGCGTATTTCAACCCCGCCGTGGGCGGACCCGCGGAGGGGCACCGTCACCTCGTCGACAGCTCGCTCGACTGGGGGCAGGATCTGCCCGGGTTGAAGGCCTGGCTCGACCAGCACGCGAACGGCGAGCCCGTGTTCCTCTCCTACTGCGGCTCGGGCGAGCCCGACTACTACCACCTCCGGGCCCAGCGGCTGCCGTTCGTGAACGGCTTCAAGATCCCGCAGCCCTGGGTGCCGCTCACGCCCGGCATCTACTGCATCGGCGCCACCATGCTGGAGCACGTGTACAGCCCGATCCGCGGCGCGTGGACCCCGGAGCTGGAAAAGGAGTACCAGTGGATGCGCGGCTTCGAGCCGATGTTCCTCGAGTACTTCGGCAACCCCGCGCGCCGGGCGGAGATGGACCGCGAGGCCGGACCGGAGAAATGGAAACGAGCCTGGACCCGCCATGATCTTCTCCGCTTCGCGCGACTGTGCCACTACCTGCGCGCCCGCCAGCCCGACGCCAATGTCGGCTATTCCATCCTGATCTACCGCCTCACCGCCGAGGAGATCGCGGCGGCCACCACCGGTTCGATCGAGGACTGGCAGCGGGCAATCGAGCGGGCGTCACGCCGCTGAGGGCGGAGGCCGTCACACGATCCGCCGCGCTGAGACGCGCGCGAAGTGCGCGAGAAAGACGAGCAGGCCGAGGAACAGGGCCCAGTCGACCGGCTGCTCGAGCAGGAAGGCGATTTCCGCCATTCGCGCGATGGCCGGGCCGGACACCACGCCGACAAAGCGGTTGATGACCACACAGGCGAACGGATCCCACCAGAGCACGACCAGCAGCAGGCCGCGCAGCCACCGCGCCAGCCGGCGGGCCCGCTCCGGTGCCAGCGGGTCGCCGGCCACCCGCCACAGCCACGGCGCCAGCCACAGGGCAAAGATCCACCGATACCCGAAGTTGAGGCTCGCGAAGAAGCAGCCGGTGAGCAGCACCGCCCCGAGGATGAAGTGGAGCCAGTCGGAGCGGGCCGGCTCGGCCGGCTCCCAGTCTGCCATTGGTCGTCGCCACCAGCAGAGCCCCATCACGCCCGCCGCCACGCCGAGCGCGAGGAGCTTCGGCCCGATCCCATCCCAGCCGAGGGCGTGGGCGAAGGCCGTCGCGCCGAAGCTCAACAACCCCTCGGGCCGCGGGGCCAGCGGGCCAAAGTCCCGCAGATCCGCCGCCACGCTGAGGACGGCGAACCCGAGCAGCAGCGCGCCCAGCGCCAGCCGGGCGCGCACCTCGCGGCGCTCGCCCGCCGCCAGCAGCACGAGCGCGGCCGCGGCCGGGTAGTACTTGAGCGCCGTGGCAATCGCCACGAGCGGCGGCGCCAGCCAGCGCACTTCGCGCCGCGCCGCGAGCAGGCACGGCACGAGGCCGGCGAGCAGCACGAAGATCACGAGGTCGTTGTTCGCCCGGTCGATCGCCAGCACGACCGGCGAGGAGCAGGCGACCGCGGCATACCAGGCCAGCTCCCCCACCGAGCGCGGGCGCAGCCGGGCCAGCGCGGCGACGGCGAAGGCGGCGACCAGCGCGAGGCCCAGCCACCCCGCGTCGGCGCGGGTCAGGCCGAGGTCCCGCAGGTGCAGCCACCAGTGCGAGTACACGTGCGGCCGGCCGAAGTAATCGAGGGGATTGGGCGCATAGGGATTGAGCCCGCGCGTGACCGCGTCGTTTGACGCCAGGAGCGCAAACGTGTCGATGAACCACGCGCTGTAGTGGTTGATCCCGAGCGCGAAGAACATCGCGGGGAAGAGCGCGAAGGCCGCGTAGTACGCGGCGACGACGAGGACGAGACCCAGCCCGAGCTTGCGCGGCGTGACGGTCATGGGCGGTGGCGGCCCGCCCGGGTCAGGAGGCCGGCTTCGCCGGCGGGGCGGGCGGCTCGGGGTCGACGGACACGACGCGGCTCAGCCGCTCCATGCGTCCGCCGAAGCGCTTGATCGCGAGCGTCTCGAGGTGAAACGTCGGCGGGAGCTCGTCCTCGGGATCGAGCCCGAAGCGACCTTCCGGCGTGGTGGGCCGCAGGGCCTGCGTGACGAGGACCTCGCGAAACGTCCCCTGCGAGAGGTGATAGCGGATCTGGTCGCCCCGCTTCTTCGCGGCCACGAGGTCGAGCGACGGAATCTGCCAGAGAATCCACGGGATCGCCGACTTGTTCGACAGGAAGAGCCGGGGCCCGGGCGGCCGGCGCAGGACGAAGTCGCGCTCCCACTCGATCTCCTTCATCGCGAGGTTCTGCGCGGTGTAGAGGCGCGTCGAGATCGCGGGCAGCGCCGACACGAGCACGAACCCCGCGACGCCGGCGAACGCGATCCGCCGGACCGGCCACGTGGTCCGCATCCGACAGACGAACGCGGCGGCCGCCAGCGCGAGCATGAGCGTGGCCGGCAGCGCGAAGCGCGAGGTCACGGTGTCGTCCAGGCGGCTCCAGTAGTAGAACTGGACCATCACGAAGTTGCCCGCGACGCCGGCCCCGAAGGCCAGGGCCACGGTGTGGGCCGGCTCAACCGGCGGGCGCTGGCGCCACCAGCGCGCGGCCACGAACGCCAGCCAGACGAGCCCGGCCAGGCCGAGGACCGAGAGGTACCAGGAATTCGCGAGCGTCGGGCCGAAATTGAAGAAGAAATGGAGCGCCCCCTGGAGGTTGGTCGCGAGGTACTCGGTGCTGAACCGCGACGTCTGGCCCTCCTGCAGCTGCCACAGCACGGGCGTGGCCGACAGCACGCGATTGTGCCAGGCGTAGGGCACCAGCAGCAGCGGTGTCACGACGGTTGCCCACGGCAGCAGCACCCTCCCCGCGCGCCACCAGCCCAGCAGGACGACGAGGGCGACCGGCAGGACATAAATCGCGGACTCATAGCGGCTCTGCGCCAGCAGCACCGCCCCCAGGCACAGCAGCGCGAGCCGGTCCGGGTCCGGTGCCCGCAGGTACAGCAGCGCCAGGCACATCACGAGGAGGAGCATCGTGAGATTGTGCATCTCCATCCCCGCGCAGGTCGCGTTCTGCCCGAGCAGCGGCATGGAGGCGAGCAGCGCCACGGCCAGCAGCCCACCCGTGCGGTCCGTGAGCTGGCGGGCGAACCAGTACGTGAGCGCGAGGAACGCGGCGGCGAGCGCGGAGTTCAGGATGAAGGCGTTCGCGATCCGGTAGCCGGTCAGGTCGTGCACCAGCGAGAGCAGGAACGTGAAAAAATACGGGCGCTTGTCGAGGAACGTGTCGATCGGCAGCCACGTGCCGTCGAGGTTGTAGGCGCGGATCACCGTGCCGACCTCCTTCGTCGCGTGCATGTGGAAGCCCGTCGCCTGGAGCACGTATTCGTCGAAGAGGATCTTGTGCTGATAGGTGTCGGACCAGAGCGTGAACGCGGTCGCGGCCAGCAGCGCGACGCCGACCCACCCGGGCGTGCGGAGCCACTCACGCCACACCGCGGTCCGGGCCCGGGCCACGCGCCACGCGTAATACACGAACGCGGCGAAGAGCCCGAGCATGTAGTAGTAGCCGCCGAGCCGGATGAGGCCCTCGGCGGTCTTCGGCGCCACCAGCACAAACCCGATGGCGACCGCCGCGACGGAGCTCACGCCGAGCCAGAGCAAGCGCGGACGCGTCGTGGCGTCGGAGGTGAGGCGGGAGAACAGCGTCATCGGGCCGCGGGCCGGCTTACGGGAGCTGCTTCAGGAAGTTCTCGAGGTAGGCCTTGCGCCGCTGCTCGATCTCGGCGCGGTCGCGCGGCACCACCGGCGGCGGCTCGTGCGTGGGGGCGGTCAGCGAGACGGGACCCTGGCGGATCTCCTTCACGCGGCTGATGCGGTCGAGCGTCAGTGTCTGCAGGCGCTCCTCGCGCACCGGCTCGAGCACGAACGCCGGCCCGAGGTCGTCGCCGTCGCGCAGGGTCATCGCGCCCGTGGCCGGGTCGATGTTGTAGCGCTGGAAGACGTAGATGTTCGAGAACGTGTGGTTCCGCATGTGGAACACGATCGCGTCGCGCCGCCGGATCGCCTGCACCACGGGCGTGGCCGAGACCCGGTGCGCGACCCAGAGGATCGAGTCGTTGTCGATCATGAGGTAGTCGCTCCGGGGCTGGTCGGCCATGAACTGCCGCCGCCACGCGGTCTCGCGGCCCGGCAGGTACTCCTGGTTGTACGCGTGCGCGGCCATCGACGGGATGCCGCTCACCAGCACCCCAAACGCCGCCACGCCCAGGAGCAGGCGCTGGAACGCGACGGAGGCGAACTGCGGCAGGACTGTGAGGACGGAGACGACGAGCCAGAGGTGCGTCGGCAGGCTCAGGCGGCGGATGATCGGATCGTCGAACTTGCCCCAGAAATAGCACATCATGAGGAGAAACTGCCCCACGAACCCGAGCGCGAAGATCACCGAGGCGACGACCATCGGCGGCTCGCTGGCGAGCGTGCGGACCTTCTTGATCACGAAGAGCAGGAAGAACGGGACCGCGAGCCAGCCGAGGATCGAGAGCGTGAGGGAGACCGGCTGGTTGGTCGCCTCCGAAAAGAAGAAGCTCTCGGCGTGGGCGAGATTGTCGGAGATGTACGACAGCGAGAACGGCTTCGAGTACTCCGGCTTGCTCGCGAGCTGCCACGCCGAGGTGCGCAGCTCGAAGATCCGGTTCTGCAGCGGGTACGGCAGGAGCAGCAGCGGCGCCACGATCACGGGCCACGACAGGATGGCGCGGCGCTCCTGGAACCACACCCAGAGCACCATGACGACCACGGGCAGCGCATAGATGAGGGACTCGTAGCGCGTCTGGCCGAGCAGCAGCGTGCCATAGCAGAACACCGTGAGCGACGCCTCGTCGCGCCGCGCGATGAACCGCGCGCCGAGCAGCAGCGTCGCGATGATCATCACCAGGTTCAGCAGCTCGAAACCGCCGCCCGTGGCGTTCTGCCCGAGGAGCGGCAGGCCGGCGAAGAGCAGCACGCCGAGCCAGCCGCCGCGGCGGCCGGCCAGCAGCTGGCCGCAGCGATTGACGAGCCCGAGGAAGATGAACGTCAGGATGGCGTTCAGGAGGAAGGCGTTCTCCGGCCGGTACCCGAAGAGGTCGTGCAGCAGCGAGAGCAGGAACGGGAAGAAGAGCGGCCGCTTGTCCATGATGCCGTCGAGCACCA
>CAZUQB010000073.1:0-8555 GCA_964622405.1 uncultured Opitutaceae bacterium
CCGCGCGGCGCGCTCGCAGTACTCGCGGAAGAGGCGGATGTAGATCTGGTAGTCGGCGAGCGAGACGCCGGGCGGCGTCTGGTGGTCGACGGACGGGATGTAGCCGCCGGAACGCATGACGGGCAGCAGCCGCTCGAACTCGGCGCGCATGGCGTCCTCGCCGCGGGTCATGGTCATCTTGTCGAACCCGCCCATCATGAGCAGCCGCGGGTGCATCGCGCGCAGGCGCACGAGATCGACGCCGGCCTGGCGCTCGAGCGGGTAGACCCCGTCGAGGCCGGCCGCGAGCAGCCACGGGATCATGGTCGTGACGTCGCCGTCGGTGTCGACGAGGGCCTTGGCGCCGTGGCGGTGGATGACCGGAACCGTCTGCTCGTAGTAGGGACGGAGGAACTCGTGGAAGAACACCTCGGAGAGCATCGGGCCGTGATTGTAGGACATGTCCTCCGCAAACCCGACGAGGTCGGGCGTCAGCACCGTGCACACCGCCTCCATCACCCGCGCGTTGTAGGCGGCGAGGTCGCGGTTCATGCGGTGCATGAGCTCCGGCTGGTCGTAGAAGGCCAGCATGTGGGGCTCGATGCCCATGAGGCCGCGCGGGAACCAGAAATAGCCGTCGAGCCAGAGCCGGATGGCGAACTCGCCGCGCGCGTGGCCGGCCTGCAGGCGCCGCGCCTCGGCCAGCATGCGCGCGATGCCCTCGTCGGTGAACAGGTACGGCCGCAGCGCGTCGTACGAGGCGTCGTCGGTGACGACCCGCGGCACGTCGCCGTGGAGGTCCGAGCCCGGGCCGCCGCCGGTGCCGATGAGCGGCAGGGGATCGAGCCCGAAGAACGCGAGGGACTCCTCCCAGCTCGCGCCCGGGGGCAGGCCCTCGCGCTTCCAGCGCTCAAGGGTAAGGTCCCACCATGCGGCCCACTCGACCATGGGTAGACGGTCGTCGCAGGTTTCGAAGCGCAGCGTTCGCGCGAAGCGTTCGCGGGGAGTCATGGCCGCGGACGATGCCGGGGGCCCGCACGCGCGACAAGCGCGGGTCGCAGGGTGCCGCAGACAGTGTCGGGCCTTATGCCAATGATCACGCCGGCGCTTTTGCTCCGGCCCGAGCGAGCGTCATGGGATGGCGCAGTCGGCGGTCAGTAGGATTTTGAATGACCGCGGCGGACTCAGGCGCGCGGCTTGGCATCGGCACGCAAATTAAGCAAAATCCGCTTCGAAATCCGCAACGCACGCGCAGGCGGAAGTGGGGCGGTTCACTAGGATAGCGCCGTTCAGTCTAAATCCCTTCGGCTCATGAATGTGATCGCGCCCTCGGACCTGAGAAATTTCTCCATCATCGGGCACGCGTCAGCCGGGAAGACGATGCTCTGCGAAGCGATGCTCGCGTGTGCGGGCAACATCGGACGCATGGGCTCCATCGCCGCCGGCACGACCGTGTCCGACTATCATGCCAGCGAGCACCAGCACCAGATCTCGGTGCATGCGTCGCTCCTGCACCTCGAGTGGATGAACCGGAAGTTCAACCTGCTCGACTGCCCGGGCTACGCCGACTTCATCAGCGAGGGCCTGGGCGCGCTGCGCGTCGGCGACTTTGCCCTGATCGTGATCAACGCCGCCCACGGCCTGGGCGTCGGCACGGACGCCGCGTGGGACTACGCCACGCACTTCGAGCTGCCGAAGCTGGTCGTCGTGAACGCCCTCGACAAGGCGAACGTCAACTTCGACACGATCCTCGCGGACACCCGCAACCATTTTGGGAAGAACGTCTTCCCGCTCTCCATCCCGCTCGACGCGGGGCCGGGGTTCAGCCGCGTGCTCGACGTGATGCGCAACGAGGTCGTGACCTACAAGCCGGGCGGCACCGGCAAGTACACGGAGGAGCCGGCGACGGGCGCGCTCGCCGAGCAGGTCCAGGCGCTGCACAAGCAGCTGATCGAGTACGTCGCCGAGTCGGACGACTCGCTGATGGAGCGGTTCTTCGAGAAGGGCATCCTGGCCGAGGAGGAGTTCCGCGCCGGCCTGCACCAGGCGATCCAGCGCCAGGTGTTCGTGCCGCTCTTCGCGGTCTCGGCCGAGACCAATGTCGGGGTGGCCCGCCTGATGGACTTCATCGCCAAGTACGGCTCCGCACCCACCGACCGCGCGGAAGTGCCCGCGCGGGATCTCTCGGGAATCGCCGGCTCGGTGCCGCTCACGCAGCCCGAGCCGGTAATGTATATATTCAAGACGATGAACGAGCCGGGCGTCGGCGAGCTGTCGCTGTTCCGGCTCTTCGCGGGGAAAGTGAAGACCGGCGACGAGCTCCTCAACTCGGCCCGCAACGTCTCCGAGCGGCTCGGCCAGATCTACGTGCTGAACGGCGGCACCCGGACACCCGTGACGGAGATCACCGCCGGCGACCTGGGCGCCGTGGTGAAGCTGCGCGACACGCACACCGGCGACACGCTCTGCAGCCCGCGGCGTCCCGTGGTCCTGCGCAAGGTCGAGTACCCCGCGCCCAACATCCACGGCGCGCTCAAGCTCCGGACCAAGGGCGACGAGGACAAGCTGGCGGTGGGCCTGCAGCTGCTGCACCAGGAGGACCCGACGTTCCACTACCGCGTCGACGACGAGATCAAGCAGACCATCGTCTCGGGCCAGGGCGAACTTCAGCTCCAAGTCATCGTCGAACGCCTCCTGCGCCGCTTCAATGTCGCGGTGGACCTCGAGGAGCCGCGCATCCCGTACCGCGAGACGATCCGCGGCCGCGGCGAGTCACGCTACCGGCACAAGAAGCAGACCGGCGGTGCGGGGCAGTTCGCCGAGGTGTGGCTGCGCATCGAGCCCGGCCCGCGCGACAGCGGCGTGGACTTCAAGCAGTCGCTGGTCGGCACGAACGTCGACCGCGTGTTCGTGCCGTCGGTGGAGAAGGGCGTGAAGACTGTCTGCCGCGAGGGCGTGCTGGGCGGCTTCCACGTGACCGACGTGAAGATCGACTTCTACGACGGCAAGATGCACCCGGTGGACTCGAAGGACATCGCGTTCCAGGTCGCCGGCTACCACGCCTTCAAGGAGGCCTTCATGGCGGCGTCGCCGTGCCTGCTGGAGCCGCTGTACACGGTGTCCGTGATGGTGCCCGAGGAGTTCCTCGGCGCGGTCATGGGCGACCTCTCGTCGCGGCGCGGGCAGATCCTGGGCGTCGACATCGACGGCCACTTCCAGGTCGTGCGCGCGCAGGTGCCGCAGAAGGAGCTGTACCACTACAGCACCATCCTGCGCTCACTGAGCAGCGGCCGGGGCCGTCATTCCGAGGCGTTCAGCCACTATGCCGAGGTGCCGCCGGAGGCGGCGGGCAAGATCCTCGCCGACGCCAAGGCGCGGAAGGAAGCCGAGGCGAACCACAAGCACTAGGCGGAAAAATCAAACGCCGAAAACGGAAGACCCCACGTCGATTTAGTGGCCGGGCCGCCGGGCCCGGCCGAAACTCCAACCCCCAACCGATCATGCAAACCTGGAAGATCGAAATCACCGAGCCGCACAGCGGCGAGCTCGGCGAAGCCGTGCTCCACGAGGACCACGGCTTCGCGATGGAAGAGTACACCTATGAGGCCGGCCACAAGATCGAGGTCGCCGTGCACGAGACGCACGACCCGCGCTGGCACATTTTCACGGACCTCGATTCGGGACACCGCTTCAAGATCCCGCCCGAGAAATACCGCCGCCTCTAGGGCCGGCGCCACCGGGCGCGCGGAAGCACGCGCCGAACTTCATCGGGGATGGTGGACCCCACCCGCAGCGGGCCGGGCGCAGCCGGCCGACATCTCCCGGCGGGGCCGGGGCCTAGGACGAGCGCGTGGCCTGACCCTCGCCGGTCGGCAGGAAGTCGCGGTACAGCACCTGCGCGCATTTCGGGCAGATGCTGTGGGTGAACGTGGCATGGGACCGGTCGCCGATGTAGGCCTCGACCTGGTTCCAGTAGCCGCGGTCGTCGCGGATGCACTTGCACGAGGCGCAGATCGGCAGGAGCCCGGAGAGGGTCTTCACCTCGGTCAGGGCGTCGCGCAGCTCGGAGTTCCAGCGCACCATGCCGGCGGTGAGCAGGGAGATGAAGAGCGAGACCAGGAGCATGCTGACCTCGATGGCCGAGGCGGCGAGCACCAGGTCGGTGAGGCGTTCGTTCGGATGAATCAACAGCAGCCCGGTCACGATCACGCGCAGGAAGTGGAAGAGCGCATGCGCGGCCAGCACCGCCGCCGGCAGCTCGCGCCCCTGCCACCAGACGCCCCGGCTTTCGCCGCGCAGGGCCTGCGCGGCCAGCACGGAGACCATCATCCACACGGCCGAGTTGGTCAGCATGCGCAGCGGCGTGGAGGCGTTGGCCACGACAACGAAAAGGGAGAGCGAGAGGTGGAAAAGCCCGACGATCACCACCGCCGCGCGGCTCGGCTGCCGGCCCATGAAGATCAGGATCCCGTTCCAGAGCACAAGGTGTGCGATGGTGATCAGGGGCGCGGCCAGGCCGGTGCTCACCCAGTCGTGCACCCAGGGCCGCAGTACCAGCAGCGTGTCGGCGACGAGCATGACCGCCGCCGTCAGCATCCAGTGCAGCATCGCGCGGTTGGTCTGGTATCGCCACCAGGCCAGGCAGAAAGTCGCCGTGATGACCGCCGCGATCATCATGTTGGCGACGCCCAGCGGGGTTAGCAGTTCGAGCATGTTAGGCGCGGAGAGAATAGGGTTTTCTCCCCGGGAGCAAACCCGGAGTAAAGGCCCCGGTCTGTCCCCGGATCGTTACCGGGAATAACTAATTGGGGTGAGGCGGCGTCTAGCCGGCAATACCCGGGCGGCTGCGCGGGCAGGGCGCGCCACGGTGGCGTTTACTTTTCCTCGACGATCAGGAAGGCGCCCCGGCCCGGTTGCACGGTAATCGCGTCGGTTGGGCCATAGGTCTTGGCCTCCTGCAGGCCGTCCAGGACCGGCGCGTGCAGGGCGACCCTGGCGGGATCGAGGCCGAGGGCCGGCCAGTCGATCGCGAGCCTGAGGTCGGCCGGCTGCGCGGCCCAGCTCGCCACGGCGATGAGGGCGCGGCCGGGCTTGCGGTAGACCGTGGCCAGGATGTCGGACCGGCCGGTCTTCACCGGGCAGGCTGGGTCCCAATAGC
The DNA here is from genome assembly GCA_964622405.1 of uncultured Opitutaceae bacterium. GTDB lineage: Bacteria > Verrucomicrobiota > Verrucomicrobiia > Opitutales > Opitutaceae > Opi-474. The sequence goes on from CAZUQB010000073.1 coordinate 5,138, forward strand.
CGATCATCCTCGCTTCCTTGATGCCGAATTGGTCCCAGAGCTGGAAGATCGGCCGCGGGTTGCCCTGCCAGCCGTGGCGGTTGCTCATGCCGTAGAGCATGCCGCGCCACGCGTTGCCCCCGTCCTGGAGCATCTCGCTGTACAGGCCGTAGGGGAGGCCCGCGAGTTCCACGAGATAGTAGTCGGGCGGCTCGTTGTAGTTGAACGCCTCGCCGAACCACAGGCTGTCGAGGAATGGGAACAGCTCCATGTACTGGTTCGCGCAGCTGCCGAGGCCATACTCGAGCTGGAAGTTGTTGCCCGAGTGGAAATCGATCAGCGTGCCCGGCTTGGCCCGCTGCATGACCTTGCGCACGCGCTTCATGATCTCGCGGTCGTAGCCGATGCCGTCGAGATAGAGGCCGTCGACCCCCGTGTGCTGGAGCAGCCAGCGGATGCCCTCGAGGTAGTAGTTGTGCCAGCGCGACAGGCCGGTGGTCGCGACCGCGGCGTCGTAGTGGCCGGGCCCAAGCGGCTCGTGCCACGCCGGGACGTAGCCGGTGATGGCGTGCTCGCGCAGCCATGAGCTGCCGACATTGTCGCGGGCGACCGCCTTCTGGTCGGAAAACTGGTCGGCGAGGTGAAAGCCCGGGCCGTTGAGGAAGATCTCGTCGCCGAGGCTGCGGATCGCCCAGAACTCCGCGGTGTAGTTCGACTGCTCGCGCACCGTGTAGTAGAGCTTCACCTTGATTCCGGCGGCGTGGGCCTCGCGGATATAGGCGGTGAGGGGATCGACGGCCAGGAACGGGTAGTTGATGTAGCGGTTGAGCGGTTCGCTCTGGTGGATGTTCACGATCGTCAGGCCCGCGGCCTTTGCCTCGGCGACCGACAGGTGGCTGTGCGGCTGGTGGGTGTGGCGCCAGTCCCAGTGCGCGGGATCGAGCGGGCGCACCGGTGTGATGAGCAGGCCGAAGTTGAAGTGCAGCTCCTCGCCGGCCGCGACGTGCCGCGGGCCGGTGTACGCGCGGATGACGACGTGGCCATTGGATTCGCGCACGGTGCAGCCGCCCTTGCCGCCGTTGGCCCAGTCGCGGTAGAGGCCGGACTGGCGCAGATTGTAGATGTCCCAGTGGTCCTCGACATCCTTCAGCTTGAGGCTGAGGCCCGCGTTGATGTCGCCGATCCAGAGCTGGTTGTTCGCCCGGTTGACGTCCCACTGCCAGGTCCACTCCCGGGGCCGCAGGCCGCCCTTGCGGCCCATGCCCATCAGGTACGTCGCAACCTCCGCGCGGACCGGGATCTCGAGCGCCGCGTCCGTGAGATCGACCGCCTGGCGCGCGCGAAGCTTGAGCCGGTAGTTCACATAGCCGTCGCACTCGAGCTTGGCCTCGCTGGTGAGCTCGAGGTCGCCGGACTGGCTGGACGAGCTCCAGGCCACGGCGCCGGGGGCCTGGTGCGTGACCTTGGCCTCGCCGTGCCAGACGGCGCCGTCGACCACGAACCGGATCGGCGCGGCGAGGATTTCCTGCGGCGGAGCGTCGGTGGCGTCGACGTTGCGGGTGAAGCGGCTGCGGATGCTCGCCGGCAGTCCCGACGGCGCGTAGGTGAGGTCGCGGCCGAGCACGCCCAGCGTGCGGTCCTGGATCGTGACCGGCGTGTAGGGGGCGAAGACCGCTTCATCGAGACCGATGGTCGAGTCGAGCCAGCGCAGCCGCGAATGACGCCACGGCTCGCTGTCGCCGCCGTCGGCCAGCAGCCGGTGCGAGACCGCGAGGTTCAGGGTGACGGTCGAAACCGGCGCGTTGGCGGCTCGGACGCGGACCGTGCCGGTGTAGTGACCGGCGTGGGCGTCGCCCGGCACCTGCACGCCAATCCACAATGCCTGGACGGAGCCGGCGGTGACATTGACGGTCTTGCGGAACGGACGGCCCAGCCAATCGGAGCCGCCGAGATTGATGCAATGAAAGGCCGAGGCCGGGATGACGCTGCCGTCGGCCGTGCGCAGGTCAGAGAAGTCGAGGTTGACCGCAGAGAGCGGCTGGCGCGCGGCGAACAGGCCGAGCTGGAACGCATAATACTCGCCGCGGTCAGCTGCGCCATGGAAGCGCGTGGACGGCCCTGCCTTAATCCAGCGCAGCGGCAGCTCGTCCGTCATCCGGATCGGAAAGTGGCGGTCCTCGGCGAAAACCAGGTACGCCTGGTCCGGATGGGCCGCGAGCAGTCCGCGGGTCTCCTCCGCGGTGGCAATGACTTCCATCGGGTCGAACCGGTTGAACTCGTTGATCGCCTGGATTTCGACCGCCTGCGCGGCGGGAAGGTCGGCCGTCCGCCCGTCGGCCAAGGCGGTCACGGCGTTCGCCTGCGCCCGGGCCCAGGTAGGATCGGCCGGAGCGGACGGCGGCGTGTAGGCGACCGTCGGGGCATTCTCCCAGCCTTCGTACCGGTAGGGCAGGTAGTAGATCCAGTAGTCGCCGGGGGCGGTGGCCGGCTGGAAGACGATGTCGCCGGACTCGCGCGTCACCTTGGCGGCGATGACATTCCCGATCCGCTGGTTCGTCGCGGCGTCGACGACGATCACGGCCTTCTCCTCGGGATGGCGATCACGCCGGCGCCAGGGAATGCGGACCTGCACGGCGTCCGCGGCGGCGTCGACATGGACGCGCACGCGGTGATTCCCGTACGGCTCCGTCCAGGGCGCGTCGGCCACCGAGTACGGGAGGTCGGCGGCCAGGCTGAGCGCGCAACCGACAAGAAACCAGGCGACCGGGACAACCGCGGGGGGACAACGCATGGCCCACTAGCAAAGCAATGGGCCCGCGGTCGCCAAGCCGAAGGCGCGTGAATATTTCCGCGGGTGATGGGCGAGGCCTGGCCGTCGGCGCGTCCCGGGCCGTCCCGGCGGCCGGTCTCAGGCCCAGACGCCACCGCGCACGGCTTGGCCGAGCGCGATGAGCTGCGGGCGGAACGCCTCGTCGATGTGGCCCTTGAGCGTGAGCGGCGCGTCCCACGACACCACTCCGCCCCGGCTGTTCAGAAACTTGGTGTAGCCGATGGTCAGCTCGTCCGGGAAACGCACCGGACCCTTGCCCCACCATTCGCCCATGATGGTGAGCACGTGCAGCTGGGCGCCGTTGAGGAAACGCTCGTAGTTCGCGAGCCGCGAGTAATCGGGCGTATTGCCGGCCGCGACGGTCATGTCGCGCTCGATCTCGCCGGGCGTGTAGTCCTCGTACTCGGTCATCGAGTAGAGCGGCGTGCGGAGGCCGTTGTTGAACGCGACGATCGAATCCGGATTCCCCGCCTTCAGGGCCTCGGCAAAACTCCGGTAGTTCGGCGCATCCGGGTGCCGGTAGGCCTCGGTCTGGTAGGGCCCGTCGATCCACCAGCCGCTGAGCGCGCGGCCCCAGCGCAGCGACCATTCGCGGACCACGGCCTCCCA
>CAZUQB010000074.1:0-8514 GCA_964622405.1 uncultured Opitutaceae bacterium
GCACGGAGGACCTGACCAAGCGCTTCATCGCCCTGCCGCTCGGCTGGCTCTACACCAAGGAAGACGCCGACTACATCGCGGACTCGGTCCTCGCGGTGCACCGCGAGATCTTCGGTTAATCGGATGGCGGGCTAAGCCGGTTCTGGCCGGGTCACGGCCGGGCCGGGCGCGCCTCAGAACGGCCAGAATTTCGGGATGAACCAGACGGACAGGCCCCAGAACAGCAGGTTCAGCGGGAGGCCGACCTTCAGGTAATCCGCGAAGCGGTAGCCGCCGGGATGCTGGACCATCGCGTTTGTCTGGTATCCGACGGGCGTGCAGAAACTCGTCGAGGCGGCGAAGCACACCGCCATGAGCAGCGGCCGCGGATTGACCCCGAGGTTCGCGGCGACGGCCAGCGCGAGCGGGGTCAGGAGCACTGCGGTGGCCGCGTTGCTCATGAATTCGGTCAACACCGCGGCCAGCACGTAGATCACCGCCAGGGTCACCCAGGGTCCCAACGGCTTGGTGAGGTCCACCGTGGCGCCGGCGATCAGTCCCGCCGCCCCGGACTTCTCCAGGACGAGGCCCAGCGGCAGAGCCCCGGCGAGCAGGAAGATCACCTTCCAGTCGATCGCCTCGCAGGCTTCCTCGATCGACAGGCAGCGCGTGGCGACCAGGGCGACGCAGCCGAAGAGGGCCGACGCGAGGATCGGGACGACGTTGAGCGCCGCCAGCACCACCACGGTGGCGAAGATCCCGATCGCGAGCGGAATCTTGGCGCGCCGCAGGGCCGGCTCGTCGATGCGGTCGAGCATGAGGAAGCCCGGGTCGTTCCGCAGGCGGGCGACTTCGTCGCGCGGTCCCAGCAGCAGCAGGGCGTCGCCAAACCTGAGTCGCAGGGAGTCGAGCCTTTCGCTCACGGCGGACTCGGCGGTCTGGATGCCCAGCACCAGGCAGCGAAAGCGCCGGTGGAACGCCGCCGCCTGCAGCGACTGCCCAATCAGCCACGACCGCGGCGCCACGATCGCCTCGGCCAGTCGGAGCTCATGGCCGCCCGGATCCTCGCCGGCCATCCGCAGCTCGTGCTCGCTCTCGAGCCGCCACCGGTTTTTCAGGGTCATCAGGTCGGGAGGAGGGGCCTGGATCAGGAGCAGGTCGCCGGGCTCGAACGGCGTGGCCTGGTCCAGGGCGAGCTCGCGGCCCTGGCGAAAGGCCCCGAGCAGGCGCACCCCCGGCGCACGGGCCAGCTGGCTGCCCAGGGCGGTCTGGCCCACCAGTTCCGAAGCGGCGGGCACCCGCAGTTCCGCGACGTAATCGGCCACCTGGTAGCTCTTGACCGGCGTGCGTCCCGGCCGCTCCGGCAGCAGCCACTGGCCGATGATCAGGAGATAGGCCAGCCCGGCGAGAGTGAGGATCACCCCGAGCGGGGCGAACTCGAACATGCGGAACGCCCCGTGGCCGCTGCGTTCGGAGATGGAACTGACCAGGATGTTCGTCGAGGTGCCAATGAGCGTGCAGACCCCGCCAAACTGCGAGGCATAGGAGAGCGGGATCAGCACCCGCGAGGGCGCCAGCCCGCTGCGGGCGCACGCGGTCAGGACCACGGGCAGGAAGATCGCGACCGCCGCCGTGTTGTTGATGAAGGCGGAGACCAGGCTCACCACCCCCATCAGGCCCAGCGTCATGAGCAGGGGAAAGCGGGCGGTGCGGGCGAGGAATGGGCCCATCCACGCGATCGCCCCCGTCGACTGCAGGCCGGCGCTCAGCACGAACATGGCCGCCACCACGATCGTGGCGGGGTTGCTGAAGCCGGAGACGCCCTCCTCCAGGGTGATCCACCGGCTCGGCTGGATCCAGGGCAGCCACGGCAGGAGCAGCGCCACGAGCATGAGCACCGCGAGCGTCATCATCGCCACCAGCGCGCTCGGGTAGCGGTCGGACACGAACAAGGCGATCGTGCCCCCGACGATGAGCATCACCAATGCGATCTCCACCGTCCCACGATGGCGGGTTCGTCGCGGCGGTGTCGAGTCCGTTGCCGCTTCGCCGCTGGACACCGGGCCGGGTCACCGGGCCGCGAGGTCGCGCAGTTCCGAGATGGTGGTGATGTCCGCGAGCCGTTCGTCCGTGCCGCGGACCAGCAGGGCGTAGGTGTTGCTGAAGCCGAACGGGGCCAGCCACGCCAGGTCCAGACGCCGGGCCAGCTCGGTGCAGAGAAACGACTCGGCGGCGACGGGATCGCGCGCCAGCGGTTCCAGCTGGCCGGCCGGCAGCCTGAGGATGGCCGCGAGCACGGTGCCGCTGTATTCCGGGTAGAGGTCGATATCGCCCCGCTGGAGGGCCTGGAAGCAGATCGCCGTGCCGCCCAGGCCGGGCTTCAGGCCGGCGCGCAGGTCCGTCGCGCCGTTGATGAGTTGCCGGAGGATCTGTCCAAGGATGTACTGCTCGGAGAAGTTCTTGGTGCCGATGACCAGGTCGACTGGGCCGGACGCCTCAGCTTTCGCCCTGGCCCGGGCCGGCTGCCACGACAGGCCGGCCGCCGCGGTCCACTCGGTCAGGAACTCGGTGGCTGCGGCCGCAGGGCTGAGCTTGTCGCGATCGACCCGGAGGTTGAGCTGGCGCATGCGCGTCTCGTCGAGCGCCCCCCGCAGCCGCGCCAGCACGCGGCCCAGGGCCGGAAGCCGCGCGAGCGTGCTGCGCCGGGCCAGGACGGCGGCCTCATAGGCCGGGAAGAACTGGCGGTCGTCCCGCAGGGGGCGGAGCCCGAAGGCGGCAATGCGGCCGTCCGTGGAAAACCCGCAGGCCACGTCGACCGCCCCGGAGCGGAGCGCATCGTAGAGGAGACCGGGATCCAACTCCCGGCTCACCAGGGCGGGCAGGGCGTAGCGGGCTCGCCAGGCGGCGTATCCGTCCGGACGCTCCATGAACTCCGACGTGAATCCAAACCGGAGCGCGGCGGCCCGGTCCGGCGCCGCCGCCACCCGCCAGCCGACCGTCGCGGCCACGCCCAGTCCCGCGAGCGCGAGCAACACCCGGCCCGCCCGGCCCGGCTGCCGCAGGGCCCGCTCCACCGTCGCGAGCAGGCCGTCGGCCATGAGCGCGAGGAGGGCGGCGGGGATCGCCCCGAGCAGGATCACCGCCGTGTGGTTGGTCGCGAGGCCGCGGAAGATGAACGTGCCGAGGCCGCCCGCGCCGATGAGGGCGCTGAGCGTGGTCACGCCGACGTTGATGACCGCGGCCGTCCGAATCCCGGCGAAGATAATGGGACGCGCGAGCGGCAGCTCCACCCCCCAGAGAATCTGCCGCTCGCTCATGCCCATGCCCCGGGCGGCGTCGACGACCGCCGGATCCACCCCGCGCAGGCCAGCGATGGTATTCCGCACGATCGGCAGCAGGGCGTAGAGGAACAGGGCGACCGCCGCGGTGTTCCGCCCGATGCCGAAGAGCGGGAGCAGGAAGCCGAGGAGCGCGACGCTGGGGATGGTCTGGACGAGATTGGCCAGGGTGAGGAAGGGCGTGGCGAGCCACCGCACCCGCGCCGCCACGATTCCGGCCGGCAGCCCGCAGACCCCGGCCGCCGCCACGGCGATGCACATCAGCTCCAGGTGCTCATACGTGCGCTGCGCGAGCAGGTGCCGGTTCGCGTCCCAGAACGTGACGAGGTCGGCGAAGGTCATGGCGAATCCCGGGTTGGTCCCGCGAGCGAGCGCTTGTAGTCGAAGAAAGTGGCGACGAGCCGGTGGAAGGCGGCCTCGTTGTCCCGCTCGAGGTGGTCGAGCGCCTCCGCGACGGTGAAGTGCGACGGCAGGGCCAGGGGCAGCGTGCCGGCGACGGGAAGGTCGGCCAGCCGGACCGCCATCCATTCGGTCTGGAGGCGCCCGCCGGCAAAGAAGCTCCGGACGAAATCCGACTGCGGCCGGAACAGGAGTTCGGCCGGCCGGCCGATTTGCGCGACCCGACCCTGGTCCATGAGGCAGACCCGGTCACCGAGCTCGACCGCCTCGGCGATGTCATGGGTCACGATGACGATCGTCTTGTTGACCAGGGACTCGATGCGCCGGAACTCCCGGCGGACCTGCTGCCGGGTGATGGGGTCGAGGGCGCCGAAGGGTTCGTCCATGAGGACGATGGGCGGCTCGGCCGCCAGGGCGCGGGCGACACCGGCCCGCTGGCGCTGGCCCCCGGAGAGCTGGTGCGGATAGCGCGGCAGCAGGGTTGGCTCCAGGTTCACGACGTCGCACAGTTCGCGGATCCGGTGGCGGCAGCGCGGCTGGCTCCAGCCCAGCAGGCGGGGGACCGTGAGGATGTTCTCCGCGATCGTCCGGTGCGGAAAGAGGCCGACACCCTGGATCATGTATCCGATCTGGCGGCGGAGTTGGACGGGATCCGTCCTGGCCGTGTCGCGACCGGCGACCCGCACCGCGCCGGCCGTGGGGGTGATGAGCCGGTTGATCATCCGCAGCGTGGTGGTCTTGCCGCAGCCGCTGGGGCCGAGCAGGACGAGCGTCTCACCGCCGGCCACCTCCAACGAGACGTCGGCGACCGCGGGGACGCCGTTGAATTCCTTCCGCAGGCCCGCGAGCGAGATCATGAGCCGGATTCGACGCGCAGCAACGCGACGTGCCCGTGCGCCGAACCGATCCCGCGCTGCAGGCCGATCTCCAGGCTGCGCAGGAGATAGGCCAGCTGCGGCTCAACGAGATTGGCCCGGGCGTCGCCGTTCTGAATCCAGGAAGCGTCGGCGATCAGGCGGTCCATGCCGATGATCGCGAACTGGAGTTCGGAAGAGTAGGTGGACCACTCGGGAATCTCCGAGAAGCGAACGGCCCGATCGAGCCGGCGCCGGGTGAAGTCCACCAGCGCGTTCCATGAGTGAATGAGGCGGGCGAGGACGGGAGTGACGACGGGGTGGCTTCCCGCCAGGGCGGGGTCGACGAGCAACTGGTCAAGGTCCGTGCGGACGAAGTCCTGGTGGAGCGAGTTGACGCGGCTTCGCAGCGGCTGGAGGGCGGGGTGGTATTGAGCCGTGTCGACGTGTCGGCCGACGAGCAGGGAGATGTCCATCTGGTCGACGATGCTGAGGCGCCGGCCGGCGCGGCGGCTGGCGTCCGCGGCGAGCCGGGGAATCTCGTCCCCGGTCCAGAAGCGCAGGGGAAAGTGGTCCGCCCGCGCCATGGCGCCCGGATCACCCAGGTAGAGATAGTTCATGGTGTAGTCCCGGACCTTCTCCGCCTCGGTGCGGGCCGCCCAGAATCCCGGCCACTCGATGGAATATCGGCCGTTGAAATCCAGCACGACCAGGGCCCCGGGTTGCGCGTGGGTGGCGATGTCGGCCAGCAGCCGGACCATGTTTCGCCGCGCCAGGTGCGAAAAAGACCCGTAGCTCGAGAAATAAACGTCGAAGGGTTGCTCGCGGCAGAGGGCGCCGAGACCGTCGTTGAGGTCGGCCTGGAAGAAAAACACGTTTTCCCGGTCGCGGTAGTTTTCCCGGCCCTTGGCGATCATGGCCTCGCTCAGGTCGGCGCCGATGTACTCCAGGTCCGCCTCCTGCAGCACCCACTCATGGTGGAGGGCCAGACTGCGCGGATCGCGCTCGATCTGGGTCAGCAGGGCGAAGCCCTGGCCGGATCCGCAGCCCAGGTCGAGGACCCGCATCGGCCGCTCCCGCTTCGCGTCCCGGCCGAGGAGGTGCGGGCGCAGGAATCGCCGGCGAATCTGGTCCTCCCAGAAGATCCGGACGTTGTCGTGCTTCCCGAGCAGGGTGGCTTGGTGAAGGTCGTAGCCGCCGCGGGCGACCGCGAGGTGGTAGTTGCGTTCGACCCGGGCGGCGGCGGTCAGGGGCTGAGGGGTGGATTCGTCAATATGCATGGCGCAAGGGTGGTTGTGGTTACAACACGGGCCCCTGCCAGCGGCCGATGGTGCCGGCGCGCAGGGGCGCCCGAAGGTGGGTTTTCAGGATCCGAAAGTAGAAATACTCCTCTGGGGTCGCGACCGGCAGGCCATTGGCCTGCGCCTGTGCCCACTCGTGGGCACTGACCTGCCGGGCGACCAGTTTGCCAAGGCACGCTGACACTTTCGTGCCCTGGGAAAACTCCGCCTTGCGGCGCCAGAGTATATCGTGCGGGAGGTCCCCCTCGAAGGCGGAGCGCAGCAGGCCCTTTTCGCGGCCGAACGCGGCCGTCTCCTTGAGGACGGGGTGGATCGACATCAGGCGCTCCACCACGCCGGTGCCCAGGAACGGCACCCGGGCCTCGAGCCCGTGGGCCATCGTCATCCGGTCCACCCGCTGCAGGTTCAGGTGGTGGAGGCTCGAGAGCAGGCGCGACAACTCATCCTCCAGCCGCTGGCCGCGGAAGGGGTGGAGATAGTCATAGCCGGCAAACAGCTCGTCCGCGCCTTCGCCGGTCAGCACGACCTTGATGCGCTGGCCGTTGGCGGTCCTCGTCTGGGCGGCCATTCTCGCCACGAACCAGGTGGGGATCGCCGACCGCACGAGGGCCGCGTCGTAGGACTCCAGAGCCGTGACCACCGGCACCACCGCCTCCTCGACCATCGCCTCGGTCAGGACGCAGGCATGATGGCGGGAACCGATGGCGGCGGCGACCTCCTCGGCCGCGGCCAGGTCGGGCGAACCGCTCATGCCGACGGCAAACGTGTGGAGCTCGCTGACCTCCCGGCGGGCCAGCAGGGCCAGCAGGGAGGAGTCGAGGCCCCCGGACAGGAACGCGCCCACCGGCACGTCCGACATGAGGTGCGAGTGCACGGCCGCGGCGAGGGTCTCGCGCACCAGCCGGCGGGCGTCGCCCACGTGCTGCAGCGTGCCGGCGCGGTAGGGCACATGATAGTAGGGAAAGAAGCCGCGGTCCGGCGTGTAGCAGTGCCCCGGGGGGAACTCCGCCACCTCGTCCACCTCCCCGCTCAGCGCGCCCATCTCCGAGGCAAAGAGCAGGTGCCCGCCGCGGCGCCCATAGTAGAGCGGCTTGATGCCAAGCGGATCGCGGGCGGCGCACAGCCCGAAGCCGTTGGACCAGGCGAAGCTGAACATCCCGTCCAGCGTCCGGACCCCCTCCCAGCCAAGCTCGGCCAGCGTGGGCAGCAGCACCTCGGCGTCGCTCCGGGTGCGGAAGCGAAAGACGTCCCCGTACGCCTGGCGCAGGGCCGCATGATTGTAGATCTCGCCGTTGCTGACGGCGAACCGGCGCGAGTCCGCGTCGCCGAGCGGCTGCTGGCCGCCCACCGGATCCATGATGGCCAGGCGGGTGTGGCCGAGCACCGCGCGGCCGTGCGCCACCAGGCCCGCCCCGTCGGGCCCGCGGTGGCGCAGGTGCGACATCATGCGCGCGACCGCCGCCTTGTCGGCCGCGGAGGACCCGGGCGGGGACGGCGACAAGGCATAACTAAAAGCGATTCCACACATGGCTGGAACCCCATCGTTCTTACGCGGGACGGGATAACCTCAAGCGACGACCGGTATTTTTTTCCTATCAAGGCATCGGAAATATCTATACCAGTGGTCCATGGAGACGTTCCAGCTGCGCTATTTCGAGGCGGTCGTCCGGCTGGGCAGCCTGACGGCGGCGGCGGTGGAGTGCCATGTCTCCCAGCCGTCGCTCTCGACCCAGGTGCGCAATCTCGAGGAGGAGCTGGGCACGCGGCTGCTGGAGCGCAAGCCCCGGGGCGTGGTGCCCACCCGGGCCGGCGAGCGGCTGCTGGTCACGGCCCACCGGCTCCTTGCGGAGGTGGAGGCGTGCCGGCGGGATGTGCGCCGGCGGAACTTCACCAGCCTGCCGGTGCTGCGGATCGGGATCCAGCCCTTCCTGGCGGCCGAGATGCTGCCCCGCCTGCTGGAGCAATTCCTGCGGGCGCACGACTCCTACCAGATCGTGGCGCGGGAGCTCACCCACACCCAGCTGCCGGAGGCGCTGGCGAGCGGAGCGATTGACCTCGGGCTGTCGACGCTGGCCCGCCCGCTGGGCCCGCCGTGCGAGGTCCGGGAGCTGTTTTCCCTGCGGTACGCGGTGTTCTGTCAGGCGGAGCATCCGCTCGCCCGCCTCCGGCGGCCGCGGCTGCGGCAGCTGCTGCCGCACCGGCTGGCGCTCTACAATGATCCCGCCGGGCTGGTCGAGAGCCTCAACCAACTGGGCGAGGCCGCCGGCACGCCGGCCCGGGTCATCTTCAGCAGCGACCAGGCCCTGACGGTGTTTGAGATGGCGTCGGCCGGCATCGGGGCGGCGGTCCTGCCGACGCTGTTTGTGGAGCGCGCGCGCCGCCGGCAGCTGGTGATGCGGCCGCTGGCGGACCCGGGGCTGCGCTTCCCCGTGGTGGCGGCGTGGAACGGGAGCCGGGCCGTCGTCCCCGGACTCATGGCGTTCCTGCGGGTCTGCCGTGATCTGCCGCCGCCCAGATAGGCGCGGCCGCGAGGGCGGGTCGCCCGGCCGCAACTGAAGGCCCGCCGGCAGGCTCGCGCCGGGGCGGGAAATCCGCCACACCTCGTGATCATGCCCCGAACCTCACCCCTGTTGGTTGCGGCGG
>CAZUQB010000075.1:0-8431 GCA_964622405.1 uncultured Opitutaceae bacterium
GATGCCGGACCTCGCCACGACGGACTCGTCGATCAAGGTGATCCGCTGGCTGGTGCAGCCGGGCGAGGCGGTCACGCGGGGCCAGGCCCTGCTCGAGGTCGAGACGGACAAGGCCACGATGGAGGTCGAGTCGATCGCCTCGGGCCGGCTCAAGTCCGTGCACGCCGCTCCGGGCGACCTGCTCGCCGCGGGCCAGCTCATTGCAGTGATCGCCGGCGAGGGCACCGGCCCCGCGCCAGCCCCGCCGCCGGCGCCGTCCGCCGCGACTACCCCCGTCGTGCCGCCGCCGCCCGCGCCCGGCCCGGCCTTCAAGCCCGCGGGCGGGATGTTCGCCAAGAATCGCGCCGCGGCGAAGCGGCCCGACGCCTCCTGATTCTTTCCCCATGACCGTCGCCCCGAACCAACTCGAACCGGAACTCGCGGAGGCCTACCGCGAATGCGCCGACCGCAGCGTGCTGGCCGCGCTCAACCCGAAGATCTTCTTCGGCTACTTCTCCGTCTGCGCCGACCCGTCGCAGGGCCACGGCCACGACACGACCTTCCCCGGCCTCGATTGGGGCCAGTCCGCCGAGGCGCTGCTGTGGCTCGGCCGCCGCGCCGAGGTGCTGGCGAGCTGGGAGTACGTGAAGACCTTCCTGCGCGACGACGGCCTGCTGCCGTTCGCGATCGTGCCGGGGCAGGCCGGCACCACGGTGCAGATGAAGCTGCCGCAGAAGGACGAAAGCTACCCGTTCACGGTCGAGCCGAACGGCGGCGCGTACTGTCACTGGTTCCCGGGCAACCCGCTGCTGATGCTGCCGAACGTGACGTTCATCCAGCTGGCCGATGCAATCGTGCGCCACACCGGGGACCGGGCCTGGCTGGCGGCGCAGGGGCCGATCCTCCGGCGGGTGGCCGACTGGATGGTGCGGCAGGTGAATGCCGAGGGCCTCGTGCGCGGCGGCGGCTTCTACATCGAGCGGCCGACCCGGCTCGACCACGACGGCGTCACGCAGTGCTACACCGCCCATGCGTTCCGCCTCGTCGCGGATCTCCTCGGCGAGCCCAGGTATCGCGCGGTGGCGGACCGGATCACGGCGGCGTTCCGCACGAAATTCTGGGCCGGCGACCACTGCGTGGAGTACATCAACCCCGAGCACGGGGCGATCTCGCACCACGGCCTGACCGACGTGGACTGGGCCGCGATCGCCACCGGGCTCGCGACTCCCGAGCAGGTCAAGGTCCTGTGGCCGCGGCTGCGGCACGAGCGCGATTTCGTGTACGAGGGAATTCCCACCGGCATCTCGACGCGGCCGGAGACCTACGAGGACTGGGAGATGCTGTTCCTCGACCGCCACGATCTCGCCGCGATGGGCCGGGTCTGGTACCTCGAGGCCTGGGCGCGCCACGTGATGGGCGACCGCGAGGGTCTCCTTGAGTCGCTGCGGCAGGTCGCGCGGGTGGGGCGGGCGAACGGCTGGTACTGGCGCGAGCGCTACTACTCGGAGCGCAGCGGCTACCTCGGCAGCTACAAGATCAACACCTACTGCGAGTACCCGGCCAATTTCATCCGCATCGTCCACCGCTTCGTCCTCGGCGGCTGACCATGGCCTCGTCCGACTCCACCTCCCCGGTTGGCGCCCGCCCGCGGGTCTCGATGGCGGGACCCTGGCGCGAGCCCGGCCAGGCGGTGAGCGCGGAGTACCTCCGAGACGGCGCGCTGCGCTACGAGGCGGCGGGCCACGAGATCGTCGGGCACAACGGTCCCTATTTCAACAACCGCCCGCTGTACTGTAAGCTGAACACCGACGGCGCGGTGCTGGCCGGCGACCGTCCGTTCGTGCGGCTGATCGCGAAGCCCCACCTGCTGGGCGCGCTGGCCGTCGCCGTGCGCCGCGGCGGGCGGGCGGTGTGGCTGCACGAGTGGCAGGAGGTCGAGTCGCGGTATCGCGCCGGCCGGATGACGTGGCACTGCCACGACTCCCGCATCGCGCAGCTGGCGGCCACGCTCACGGTCGTGCCCCTGCGCGAGGTCGCCGGCTTCGCCGCGCACCTCGAGGTCACCGGCGCCCGGCCGGGCGACGAGCTGGTCTGGATGTTCGGCGGCGCGCGGATGGAGGAGGGCGACCCGCGGCTCAACTGGGACCCGGTGATGCGGGGCAATCCCGACATCTGCCGGTCCGGCGATCCGCGGCGGCCGCTCCTGTTCCACGGACCTCGCCCCGAGTTTGCGGCGGGAAACGTCGTGACGGCCGCCGGCGCCGCGTTCCGCGTCGCGGCCGCGGCGGACGCCACGCAGGCGGCGTTCGGCTGGGTCTCGCGGGTGGACGGAGTGGGCGTCGGTGACGCGGATGCCGCCGCGGATCCGTTGCAACTGCTGGAGTCTAGCCCCGGCGCGCGGCCCGTGGCGATGGGCGTGGCGGCGCTGCAGCCGGGTTCCGACCAGTTTCACTGGGCGGTGGAAGGGGCGCCGGCGGCGGCCGTGGCGGCCGATCTGCGCGCGGCGAATCCCGAGCAGGCCTTCGAGGAGGGCCTGGCCTACCTCGCCGGCGCCGAGCGGGCGCGGTCCGACAGTCCCGACGCCCGGCTCGACGCGGCGTTCACCGCGGTGAACCACGCGGTCGACGGCAACTGCGAGCGCGACCCTTACATCTTCCGTCACGGCTGCATGGCCTTCAGCTGCCGGTTCGTGGGCTGGCGGGTGATCTGCGGTGCGACGGCGCTCGGCTGGCACGAGCGCGTGCGGGGCAACGCCGAGTACACGATCGGCCTGCAGAAGACAGACGACCCGGTGCGCACGCGCCCGCAGGCGAACGCCGAGCGGATGCACTGTCATGAGGGTCCCGACTCCCGCCTCTACGGCCGCGGCGCGCTGGATCGTGACTACACGATCTACGACGTGCAGTCGCAGTTCTTCGACCAGACGATCCAGGGCTGGCGGGCCTCGGCCGACCCGGAGCTCGAGCGGATCCTGCGCCCGGCGCTGGAGCTGCATTGCGAGTGGATGCGGGAGTGTTTCGACCCGGACGACGACGGGCTGTACGAGAGCTACATCGACACCCTGCCGACGGACTCGGTCTGGTACAGCGGCGGCGGCGGGGCGGAGCAGTCGGCCTACGCCTACACCGCGCACCGGGCCGCGGCGGACCTGGCCCGGCGGGCGGGCGACCGGCCCGCGATGCTGCGCCACCAGCAGCAGGCCGCGAAGATCCAGCGGGCGATGCGCGAGAAACTCTGGCTGCCGGAGCGCGGGCACTTCGGCCTCTTCCGCGAGCAGGGCGATCTCGAGCGGGTGCACGCGGACGCCTGGGTGTACAGCGTGTTCCTGCCGATCGACGCCGGGCTGACCACCCCCGCCGAGGCGATCGAGTCGCTGTACTATACCGAATGGGGCCTCGAGCGGATCCGCCTCCCGTTCGGCGGCGTGCTCGTGCAGCCGTCCAACTGGGTGCCGTGGAAGTGGTCGGTGCGCGACATGTTCGGCGGCGACCTGTTTCACCTTGCGCTGGCGCATTTCCAGACCGGGCTCGGCGACGCCGGGTACGAGATCCTGCGCGGCGCCACGCTCGAGAGCGCCTACGCCAGCGCGGTGCCCGGCGGCTTCAGCCACATCGGCGCCGCCACCGACTTCGGCGACAACGCCCACATGTTCGCCCGCACCGTGGTCGAGGGGCTCTACGGGTACGTGCCCGACTACCCCAACGACCGCGTGCTTCTCCGCCCGGCCTTTCCGTCGCGCTGGCCGCGCGCCGAGCTGACCACCCCTGATTGCACCCTCCGCTACCGGCAGGTGGACGACACCGACCGGTATTCCGTGCGGCTGGCGCGCGCGGCGGTCGTGACCTTCCGCGTCCCAGTCCGCGCGGGACGCTTGGCGTGCGTGCGTGTGAACGGGGCGGAGGTCGCACCCAACGTCGCGCCCGGCCTGGGCTGCACCCTCCTGGATATCGAGGCCGGCCGGGGCGAGCACTTCGAGGTCGAGATCGAGCTGGAGCACCGGACGCCCCAGACCGAGCCGGTGGCGCTGACCGGCCGGGTGGGCGACGTGCTGGTCCTGCAGACGGAACTGGAACGCGTCGAAAGCTGGCGGGATCATCACGAGATCCTCGAGTGGTGCACCCGGGACGAGACCAGCCTGCGCGGCACGCTGGCCGCCCAGCCGGGCCACCATCTGGTGCTGGCCCTGGGTCACTGCGGCGAACTGCCGCGCTGGCAGGTGTTCAAGGTCGCGGTCACCGATCCCGCCGGCCGCGCCGCCCGGCAGGCGCGGACCCCGCGCGCGGCGGCGCCCGGGGCGCGCTGGGACTGCGTGAGTCTCGCCGCCCATTTCAACGGCGACATCCGGACCATCTTCCAGCAGCGCTACCTGTCGCCGCGCCCGGCCACCTGCTCGGTGCGCATCGGCGACGACGGCTACACGGCGTGGACCCTCTATTACTGGGGCAACCGGCCGCCCCCGATCGACCTGCGGCAGGTGCCGGCGCTGCGGGACGCTGACGGGCGCCTCACGACCCCGGCCGGCGCGCGGTTCGAGTTCGGCGGGGAGGACCGGAACGTGATCTTCACCTCCCGCTGGGACAACTGGCCCACGACCGTCACGGTGCCGGTGGGCCGCGCCGGCCGGGCCGTCTGGCTGCTGGTCGCGGGCTCGACGTTTCCGATGCAGACGCGGATCGCGAACGCAGAGTTCCGCTTCGAGTACGCGGACGGCGTGGTCGAGCGGCTCGAGCTCGTGCCGCCGTTCAACTACTGGATGCTCTCGTCGTGGGGCGGCTGCGACTACGACCTCGCGCTCGACGCGTTCTGTTTCCCCGAGGGCGCGCCGCCGCAGGTCCAGCTCGGCCAGGACTGCCGGGCGATGGTGCTCTCCTGGACCCTTCGTCCCGACATGCCGCTGGCGCACGTGACCCTGACGACGCTGTCCCAGGAAGTGGTCGTCGGCCTGATGGGCCTGAGTCTTGAGCTGGGCTGAACCAACCCCTTCCGCCATGTCCCCGCAGCCAACCACCAGCCCCGGCCCGGACCGCCCCGCGCTCTGCTTCACGCTGCTCAACCACTGGAGCTACACCGGCATTGGCTGGAACCTCGGGCTCGAGTCGTGCGCACAGTCGATCGCCGACAGCCTCGACCTGGCCGACTACGAGCCGAGCGTGAAGACGGGGATCAACCTCGACGCCTATACCTACGAACTTGTGGCCGAGTGGTACCCGCACCTCATCCGGCGGCTCCGGCGGGAACTCGAGGCCGGGCGCGTCGAGATCGTCGGGGGCACTTTTGGCCAGCCGATGGGCTCGATGGTGTCCGGCGAGTCGAACCTGCGCCAGCTGGCGGTCGGACAGCAGACGATCCGGCGGGTGCTCGGGCGGCCGGTCGCGGTCTTCCTCGAGGAGGAGGAGATGAGCCACCCGCAGATCCCGCAGCTCCTCGCGCTCACCGGCTACCGATACGGCAGCCTCGCGCAATGCGACACCTGGGGCCGGCACGGCGCGCCGAGCGTGGAGGAGCCGGTGGTGTGGTGGGAGGGCGTCGACGGCACGCGCGTCCTGGCGGTGCCGATGAGCCCACTGGTGTTTCATCCGCCGATGGTGACCCACGACATCGACTGGCTCTGGACCGATGCGGGCCGCGACACGGTGCGACGCATGGCGAGAGCACGGGTGCCGCTGGCGTTGAAGTGGACCGAGTTCGGCTGGGAAAAGCTCACGGGCAAGGCGATCAACAAGTTTGACGCCGCGCTGTTCCGCACGCTGTCCGAAAAATGCCGGGTCGAGTACCTGACCGTCGAGCAGTACCTCGACCGCCAGGCGGCGGCCGGCGTCGCGGCGGTGCCCGTGCAGCGGCTGCGCGTGGACGATTTCAACAAGCTCCTGCCGTGGGGCATCGGCGGGGACCAGGTGCGCCGGTTCGGCCGAGAGGTCGAGGCGACGCTGCTCGCCGCGGAACGTTTCGAGGCCGCCGCGCATGTCCTCGGACTCGGCGTCGATGAGGCGGGCCCGCTGGCCGGAGCCTGGCGTCACCTCCTCGCGGCCCAGAGTCACGACGTTTCCCTCTGCGAATACACCCGGCACCAGGGCGCGGCGCCGCCGCCCGATCCCGTGCTCGACGCGCACTTCCAGACGTGGGGTTCCTATGGCTATCGCCTGATGGACGACGCGATGACCGCCGGCCGGCAGGTGCTCAGGCGTTCGCTCCACGCGCTCGCGAGCCGCGTCGATGCGCGGTCCGCGCGTCCCGGCGACCTGGCGGCGGTGGTGTTCAATCCCTGCGGCTTTGCCCGCGACGGTCTGGTCACGACGGGTTCGCTCCAGCTCGAGGACACGCCGTGCACGGCGGTCCGGGTGCGCAACGCCGCGGGTGAAATCGTGCCGTCGCAGCTGGTCGCCAGCGAGCGGTCCAAGGACGGCCGGCTGGTGTGCGGCGAGGTGGCGTTCGCGGCGGCGCTGCCGTCGGTCGGCTACGACACGTTCTTTCTGGAGCCGGTGGCCGGCGAGGCCGGAGCGGCGACGACCGACCTCCGGGTCGACCCGTCGGCCGGCGTGTTGGAGAACCGGTTCGTGCGGGTGGCGCTCGACCCGGTCAGTGGCGCGATCCGGAGCCTGGTGGACCGCCGCACCGGGCGCGAATGTCTGCGCGGGGCGGAGCGTCCGTTTCCGACCCTGACCGGCGAGGCCAACGGTTCGTCGCCGCTGGCGCGGCCGCCGCAGACGCCCGTCGCGCCGTACGACACCGCCAAGACCCAGGCCCAGGTGACGTGGCTGGAGTCCGGGCCGCTGCGCGCGCGGGTGCGCGCGACGCATCCGGAGACGCGCGGGCTGCGGTTCGAGATCACGGTTTCGCTCACCGCGGACTCGCCCGACGTCGAGGTGGGCGTGCGCGTGTTTCCCGACCTGCCGCCCAAGGTCGGCGAGGCGAAGATCAACGGCTGGCAGTTCCCGCTGGAGATCACGGAGGGCTATTGGCTGGAGCTCGCGCCCGGCTTTGAGGTGGCGACGGTGCTGCGCGACTACCCGTTCGGGGCCGAGCCGAGCGGCAAGCCGGCCTTCACCGCGCTGACGTGGCTCGACCTGCTCGCGGCCGACGGCAGCGGCCTGCTCGTGGTGCACGGCGGCACGCAGTACTTCAAGCGGCGCGACGATGGCGGCTTTGCCAATCTCGTGGTCCGCGAATGGGAGTCCCATTTCACCGGCGAGTTTGGCTGGCCCCGCACCTGCGCCTACCGATACCTGCTCCGGCCCCACGGTCCCGGGCTCACGACCGTGGAACGCGGCCGGGCCGCCGCGGCCTTTGATCTCAAGCCGCGCTGCGTCGTCCTGCCGCCGACATCCGGCTCGGCCCCGCTCCGCGCCAGCCTGCTCGCGGTCGAGGGTCCGGGCGCGGTGCTCTCGGCGTTCCGCCGTCCTGCGGCGGGCGACGGATCCTGCGAGCTGCGGGTGGTGGAGGGCGAGGGCGCGCCCGGTGAAGCGCGGATCGCCACTGCGCTGCCGCTCGCCACGCGCCAGACCGCCGACGCCCTGGCGCGGCCGCTGGATCAGCCGGCGGCGGTGACCGGCCCGGTCGCCCTGCGGCCGTGGGAAATCAAGACCTTCCTCCTTCATCCATGAATCCGACCCCGCCTCCCGCCACCACGGCCCTGACCGGCGACCGTCCGTTCCTGCTTCGCCTCTACGAGCAGCTCGTGCTCATCCGCGAATTCGAGGAGCGCGTGAAGTTCCTGTTCCTCGAGGGCACGATGCCCGGCACGATCCACCAGTGCCAGGGGCAGGAGGCGACGGCCGTCGGTGTGTGCGCCGCGCTGCAGGCGGATGATTACATCACCTCGACCTTTCGCGGCCACGGCCACGCCCTCGCCAAGGGCCTCGGCGTGCAGGAGATGCTCGACGAGCTCTTCGGCGCGGTCACGGGCTGCTGCAAGGGCAAGGGCGGCTCCATGCACATGGGCAACATGGACAAGGGCATGGTTCCCGGCATCGCGATCGTCGCCGGCGGCATTCCGCTCGCGGCCGGCATGGCGCTCGCGTTCAAGCTGCAGCAGCGGCCGCAGGTGGTGGCGTGCTTCTTCGGCGACGGCGCGGTGGCCGAGGGCGCGTTCCACGAGGGCGTGAACATGGCGGCGATCTGGAACCTCCCGGTGATCTTCGTCTGCGAGAACAACCTGTACGGCGCGTCCACCCGCATCGACAAGGTGATGCGGAACCCGCGGGTTTCCGACCGCGCCGGCAGCTACGGCTTTCGGGGCGAAACGGTTGACGGCAACGACGTCCTCGCCGTGCTCGACGCCGCCCGCCGCGCGGCCGCGGAATGCCGGGCGGGACAGGGTCCCGTGCTGCTGGAGCTGCTCACCTACCGCCGCACCGGCCACTCCCGCCGCGACGCCTGCCACTACCAGGCCAAGGACGAGCGCGAGGCGTGGTTCGCGAAGGACCCGATCGAGCGCTTCGCCGCGCAGCTGCTC
>CAZUQB010000076.1:0-8423 GCA_964622405.1 uncultured Opitutaceae bacterium
GTCACGATCATCGCGGTCCAGAGGAACCGCGCCATGCAGTCCCCGTAGATCCACTCGGCCGCGTACGACAGCATCGGGTGGCCGCCGATCCACTGCTCGCGCGGCACCCGCGCCGTCCGCGGGCAACGCCGCCAGCTCCGGTCCCGCGACGACACCAGGAACCAGTACAGGTAGCCCCACGCCGCGCGGTCGAAGCCGACGGTGTAATCCTGCCACCAGAGCCCGACGGTCTGGGCGAGATCGTCGGCCGTGAACAGGTCCGGCACGCTCTCGTGCAGGATCACGGCCGAGATCGCGGTGAACTGGCAGTGCTGGATGTCCTCCCAATGCACGAACTCGTCGGGCCGCCGGGTCTCGCCCACCAGCCGGTCCCATGCCGCCGGCTGCCACTGGCCCGACCGGATGCGCTCGATGGTGAGGTCCAGCCGCCGCCGCGTCCGCCACTTGCCCGTCTGCATGACGTACTCGCACGCCGCCCGGTAGCGGCGGTCGCCGGTGAAGCGGAACGCGGCCGCCTGCAGCGCGGCCATGATCGCGTTGTAGTCGGTCGGATCGAGCCGCATGTTCCAGCCCCGGCCGTCGCGAAAGTGCACCGAGTAGTCCTCCGCGATGAAGTGGTCGGCGCACGCCCGGACCATGTCGCGGATCTCGGCCTGCTCCGCGACCGTCGCGAGCGGATAAAACGTCCAGAGGCCCCAGAGCATGTGGAGGTACTGGTCGCCCGTGGTGTGGCTCGAGTACTCGAAGTGATACGGCTTGCCCATGAATCCCGGCCGGCCGTCGGCGACGCCGAACGCGTAGATCCGCCGCAGGGAGGCGTAGGCACGCCGGGCCGCCGCCAGCGCCGCCGGCTCGCCGGTCGCCCCGAACCGCACGGCCTGCGCGGCGAGGTGGCTGCCCGATGTCGTGATGGAGTTCTCGTTGTTGAAGAAATCGGTGAGCGACTTGAACCGCAGCCCGAAGTTCTCGGAAAACCGATCCATGCCGTCGAAGTCCGCCAGCTCCACCGGCCGCAGGCCCTCGGCCGTCACCTTCGGCATGCACACAAAGATGCCGCTGGCGTGGGCCCGCGACGCCTCAGTGAGCCGGGTGACGCGACGGATCTTCTCCTCCGGCGGGAGCCGCCCGAAGCCCGGCAGCAGTGCGTCAATCGGGTGCGGCCGCGCCTCCGCCGCGCGGGCCAGGTCCCAGAAACTGAGCGCCGCGCCCCCGAGCGCGAGGTGGCGGACAAATTGGCGCCGCGTGTTCATGGCAACGCCGCCTCCCGCGCCTCGGCCGCCCGCCCGCGGGCGAGCAGCTGCGTGATCCGCTCCGTGTCGTACACGCAGCCCGCCCAGGTGCCGCCGCTTGCCCCCTGCAGCGCTGCCCAGAGCCGGGTGTCGTCCGGCACCCGCGGATCGGGCTGCAGCACCGGATTGACGGGCCGCGCGGCCAGCGCCGCGGCGTCGAGATCCACGGCCTCGACCGTGCCGGTCAGCCCGCGAGTGTCGATCACCACCCGCACCCGGTCGCCGTCGCGCAGCCGGCCGATCGGTCCCCCCGCCCAGGCCTCGGGACTGACGTGCCCGATGCAGGGGCCGCTGGAGACGCCGGAGAATCGCCCGTCCGTGACCAGCGCGACGCGCTGGCCGTCGCGCACGTACTTCAGGGCCGACGTCACCTGGTAGGTCTCCGGCATGCCGCTGCCGGGCCCGAGCCCGATCAGCACGAGCACCTCGCCCGGACGGATCCGGTCAGCGCCGGTGGATTTGACCGCGGCGATCGCGGCGGCCTCGGACCCGAACACGCGCGCCGGGCCCTCGAGCCGGTAGACGCCGGCGCCATCCAGCAGGCTCGGCGAGATCGCCGTGCTCTTCACCAGCGCGCCCTCGGGCGCGAGGTTGCCGGCCAGGAACGTGATCGTGCTCGTGCAGCCTCGCGCGGCGGCCCGCTCCGGCGTCATGATGACATCGTCCGGATCGATCCGGTCGAGTTCGCGCAGCTTCGCCCGCAGGCGGCGACGGCGGTCCGACGCCGCCCACCAGTCGAGATTCTCGCCCAGCGTGCGGCCGGTCACGGTCCGGGCGCCCAGGCGCAGCTGGCCGAGCTCGCGCAGCCGCAGCATCACCTCGGGCACGCCGCCGGCGAGGAACACCTGCACCGTCGCGTGGCCCACCGGCCCGTTCGGCAGCGCGTCGACCAGCCGCGGCACGCTCCGGTTGACCCGCGTCCAGTCCGCGAAGCCCGGCCGCGGCAGGCCGGCGGCATGCGCGATGGCCGGGACATGCAGGAGGAGATTCGTCGAGCCGCCGATGGCGGCGTGAACCACGAGGGCGTTGTGCAGGGAGTCCTCGTTGAGCCAGGACCCCGTGGAGACGCCGGCGCGCTCGAGGGCCAGGACCGCCCGCGCCGAACGCCGCGCGAGGTCGCGCCAGATGTTCGAGCCGGACGGACTCAGGGCCGAATGCGGGAGCGCCAGGCCGAGGGCCTCGCCAACCACCTGGCTGGTCGCCGCGGTGCCCATGAACTGGCAGCCGCCGCCGGGCGAGCCGCAGGCCCGGCAGCCCATCTCGGCCGCGTGGTCGAGCGTGACCTGGCCCTGGGCGAAGCGCGCCGGGATCGTCTGCACCTTGCCGGCGTCCTCCCCGTCTTCCGCCAGCAGCGTGACGCCGCCGGGGACGAGAATGCCGGGCAAGTTCCGCGCCCCCGCAAGGGCGAGCAGCATCGCCGGCAGGCCCTTGTCGCACGTGGCCACCCCGATCACGCCCCGGCAGGTCGGCAGCGAACGGATCAGACGGCGGAACACGATCGCGGCGTCGTTGCGGTAGGCGAGGCTGTCGAGCATCCCGGCGGTGCCATTGGTGCGACCGTCGCACGGGTCCGAGCAGTAGGCGGCGAACGGCGTCGCGCCGGCGGCGGCCAGCGTGCGGGCGGCCTCCTCCATCAGCAGTCCGACCTCCCAGTGGCCCGTGTGGTAGCCAAGCGCGACCGGCGTGCCGTCGGGCGCGCGGATGCCGCCCTGCGTGCTGAGCACGAGAAAGTCGCGCCCGTTGAGCCGGCGCGGGTCCCAGCCCATGCCGGCATTCTGGGTCCACCCGAAGAAGTCGCCGCTGGCCATCCCGCCGAGGCGCGCCGGGTCGAGCGGCAGGCGGCCCGCCGGACCGGGCGCGGTGGTCCGCAGCTCGTAGATGGCGTCGTCGCCGGAATCGAGCAGGGGATCGCGGGACATGGCGGGGCGGGCTCAGGCCACCGGGTTGACCAGCGTCCCGATCGCGGGCGACGAGATCCGGATCTCGTCGCCGCGCGCGAGCGTGAAATCGTCGGGCGGCACGATGCCGGTGCCGGTCATGAGGTAGCAGCCGGCGGGAAACGAGTTGTCGCGGAAGAGCCACTCCACCAGCGACGGCAGCGGCCGCCGGATCTGCCCCACCGTCGTCTCACCGGCGAACACCGGCGCGCCCCCGCGAAGAACCTCGATCGCGATCACCGTCGCGGGCGGAGGCAGCGCGTCGTCCACCACGAGGCACGGGCCGAGCGCCGCGCTGCGCGCGTAGACCTTCGCCTGCGGCAGGTAGAGCGGGTTCTCGCCCTCGATGTCGCGGGACGACATGTCATTGCCCAGGGTGTAGCCGAATATCCGACCGGCGCGGTTGACCGCCAGCGTCAGCTCCGGCTCCGGCACGTTCCACCGCGAGTCGGCCCGGAGGCGGACCGGCGTCCCGGGCGCGGCGACCCGATGCGGCGTCGCCTTGAAGAACAGCTCGGGCCGGTCGGCCTCGTAGACCTTGTCGTAGAAGCTCCCGCCGCCCGCGGCCTTGGACTCCTCCATGCGGGCGGTCCGGCTGCGGTAGTAGGTCACGCCGGCGGCCCAGACTTCCTGCGCCCCGATCGGCGCCGACGGGGCCGTCGGGGCGCCGGCCACGGCCCGCGCCCCGGCCAGCGAGGAGCGGAGCATCGCTCCGGGATCGGCGGCCAGGAACAGCGCGTCGAGCGCGAATCCGGCCGGCAGCGCGTGCCACGCGCCATCGGGGGTGGCAGCCACGCAGCCGGCGGCACTGGCGAAGACCCGGATCATGGTGGGAAGCGTGGCGCGGTCGGACCCGATTTCAATCACGGGGCCGGCGGCCCCGGAAAGCGATACGAGTAGACGTCGGCGTCCAGCAGCTGGAACTTCAGCCGCACGGGCTTCTTCATGTACCGTGCGAGGGACTTCTGCCCGTGCCAGCTGACCTCGCCGGCGATCCGGTCGCCGATGAGCACGTCGCAGTCCGCGAGCGAGAATCCCGGGAGCGGGTGGCCGGCCTCGTCCTGCAGCTCGACGCGGACCTCGCCGGCGGCGCTGGTCGAGAAGTTCACCTCGAGGTGGTCGCCGGTGTAGGTGAAGGGCACCGTGGTGAAGGCGCCGCCCGCATACGGGGCGTTCACGGAGGCGAAGCCATCCGTCCGCAGCGAGATGCGCTGGAGGTAGTTCGTCTTCTGGAGGTGATGCCGCGAGACGTAGAACGAGATTTCGGCGGGGCCGGTCGGGATGATGCCGCCGCTGAGGGCCGCGTAGTTGCTGCGCGAGCCCCAGTTGCCGAGCTCGGGTCCGGGGCGCAGGAAGGCCTCGAGGAAGGGCCGGTCGAACTCGGCGCTGCCGGGCTTGGTCGTGAGCAGCACTAGGTCGTTGGCATCGCTCGCGAACGTGTAGGTCGGCGTGGTCTTGTTTCCCGGCAGGCGCATGATGTCGAGCGCGCGCTCCTCCTCGAGCGTCAGCGCCCGGCGGCCCGGATTGAAGCGGTTCGCCAGCACGATGTAGAGCTGCGGCGCCCGGAAATACGGGACGGTGCAGGTCTCGTAGAAATGCTCGCGCGGCGTGTCGCCGTAGGTCATCGGCTCCGGCCGGGTCCAGGTCACGAGGTCGCGCGAGGCCGAGCGGAACGACGTCCGCACGCCGGGCCGCACGATCATCCAGTCGGGCAGCGAGCGGGGATGCGGCTTCGCCTCGGTGTCCCACCAGCGGAAGTAGCCCACGAACTGCTGCTCGGCCTCGGACCAGCCGACGCTGCCGCCGTCGAAGGCGTTCACCCAGTCGCTCTCGAGGTTGGCCTTGATCGCCAGCTCGTGCCAGACGCGCCCGTCGGCCGAGCCCAGCAGCTGGGCGTGCAGGCCCTTCCCCGCCCCGCCGGCCCGGCGGTCGCCCTCGCGCATGTCGATCGCCTTCACGCGCTCGTTGTCCGGCACGCCCGGCCGCGGGTCGTAGAAGGTGAAACAGGCCGGGAACGAGTGCCCGTTCTCGTAGGCCACGATGTTGTTGTCCTTCGAGCCGCGGAAGTCGACGAGCCCCAGCGAGGGCTTCTCCCAGGTGATGCCGTCCTGGCTCACCGCGAGGCAGAGATATTGGGTGTCCGGCCCCTCCCGGCCCGACGCGGTGTCCATGCCGCGGTACAGGAGGTGGTACACGCCCTTGATCTGGTAGATCGAGCTGATGAAGAACGCCGTGCCCTCCCACGGTTTCTCCGACCGGATGATGGCCTCGCGCGCCACGGGGATCCCAAGTCGCAGCTCCGCCTTGCCCTCGTACGACGCGATGATCGAGCGGTCGACGACCAGCTGCAGCGCATCACCCAGCGCGCGCGGCGGCGGCGGCGGCGGCGGCGCGGCCGGGGCGTCCGCCGCCGGCAGGGACGAGGCGGACAGTGCCAGCGCGAGGACGACCCAGGTGACTGGGCGACGGAAAGTGGAGTGAGACGGGTTCATGGGACGATTGGGTTTCGGAAAGGTGGTCAGAGCGGATCGAGGGTGATCTCCACTTCCTCGAGGCAGGCGGAGTTAGCCCCGTCTGGCGACGTGAGCACGGCCCGGTACTGAAGCCAGCGCTGGCCGGCGGCGACGCCGGTCAGCGCCGTGCCCGAGACGGTGTAGAACGTTCCGGTGCCATCCGGTCCGCTCCACGGCGCCTGCGCCAGCTCGGCGGCGGATCCGGCGGCGCGGACCTGGAGCTTCACTCCCGTGCCCAGGGCGGCCTCGGCCCGCCAGCGCAGGCCAGCGAAGCGCGCCGACGACGGTGCCTCCACGGGAACCGACTCCAGGGTCCACTCGTATTTCCGGTCCCGGAGGTTGCCGGCATCAACCATCGCATCCAGGTGCGCGCCGATGCTCGGCACCACCGAACGGCGCTCGTTGGCGTAGCCGGCCGGGCCGCCCCAGTAGATGAACGAGCCGCTGGTGTGGCTGAAGTTCTTCTGGTGATTCGTCACGACCAGGTCGAGCCACCCGTCGCGGTTGAGGTCGAGCGCGTCGATGCTCGAGGACGAGGCGGCGTCCAGCAGGGTTCGCCGGTGCTCCGAGAACGTCCGCGTGCCGTCCCCCCAGTAGACCAGGGCCGGCAGCTCGCGGGTGGTGTCGGACATGTAGCTGGTGAACGCGAGGTCGAGGTGGCCGTCGCGGTTGAGATCCGCGACGGTGACGTCGAGGGCGTTGTAACACTCGAGCTCGGAGCGCTCGGCGCCGTCCCAGGCGGCGTTGCCCCAGTAGATGAACGCGCGGCTGTTCCGGGTGGTGCCCTTCACGCCGGTGCCGCCGACCTCGGGTTGGTCCGGTCGCCGCTTGCCGACCACGCCGCTGGTGAGCACGAGGTCGAGCCGTCCGTCGCCGTCGAGATCCGCCACCGCCGCCTGGCAGGCGCCATTGGTCTCCAGCGTGGTCACGCGGCCCGCGGCGTAGCCCGCCGGGCTGCCCCAGTGGATCTCGGCCCGGCCGATATCCTGCAGCGGGAAGACCAGGTCGAGCCGTCCGTCGCCGTTGAGATCCGCCACGGTCACCGCGCTCGCCCCGACCGTGGCCGGTCCGCCCGCCAGCGGGAAGCTTTCGGTGCGCGCGGTTTGGAACCGGCCCGGCCCGCCGTACGCGATGATGGCATGCGGGCCGCCGCCCTGCGGCGCGCGCCCGGTCACCACCACGTCGAGCCAGCCGTCGCGGTCGAGGTCCGCGACATTGATGCCGAGGACCGCGTCGCCTCCCGGCAGCGCGGCGATCGGCAGCGCGGTGCGGCGGTCGGCGGAAAAACCGGTCGCCCCGCCCCACCAGACCCAGGCCCGGCCGCCGGAGACCGCCACGAGGTCGGGCCAGCCGTCGTCGTCGATGTCGGCTACGCTGTACATCATGTAGCCGCCCGGGAACAGGTGCGTGGCCTCGTTCGCGGTGTAGAGGTGCTCGGGATTGCCCCAGTAGATCGAGGTCGGGAGCTTGTTCTCCCCGGTGCTGGAAAGATGGTTCAACAGCACCACGTCTGGATTGCCGTCGCGATTGAGGTCGGCGATGGCCACGCCGTTCGCGCCGAACGCCATGAGGTCCCGGCGGCGGCGGTCGGAGAAGCCCTCGGCGCCGCCCCAGAAGATCTGGGCCGGCTCGTCGTGGTCGGTGCTCACGTTGCCGAAGACCAGATCCAGGCGCCCGTCGTGATTCAGGTCGACGGCCTCGACGGCCACGGCGTTGTGCGTGGTGAGCGCGGTCGTGCGCGCCGCGCTGAAACCCTGCGGGCCACCCCAGTAGATCGCCGACCGCGGCTGCGCCGGCTCGGTCCCGGCGTTGGCCACGACCAGGTCCGTCCAGCCGTCGCCATTGAGGTCCGCGGCCTTCAGGGCCTGGCAGTTGTCCGCCGGGAGCTCGGCGACCGGCGCCGCCACCAGCCCCGCCTTGGTGCCGCGAAACAGCCACGCGCGCCGGCCGGCGCCGATCACCAGATCGGTGACGCCGTCGCGGTCGAGGTCGGCCGCGAGCGCCGCGTGCAGCTCGCCGCCGGTCTCCACCGGCAGGGCCAGCACCTGCCGCGCGCCCTCGGTGAAGCGGCCGGTGCCGTCGCCCCAGTAGACATAGACGCTCTGCTCAGCATGGAAATTGTTGACAAAGGCCAGGTCGAGATGGCCGTCGCCGTTGAAGTCCCCGGCCGCGACATCGGCCGCCGCCACGGTCGGCAGCGAGAGGCGGCGCGAGGGGTCGAACCCGGCGGGATGGCCCCAGTAGACGTACGATTCGCGGAAGTGGGTCATCTCGCCGAAGCGTTCGTCGAACCCGCGCTCGAAGCCCTGGTTGGCGACCGCCACGTCCGGCAGGCCGTCCTCGTTGAAGTCCCCGACCG
Source organism: uncultured Opitutaceae bacterium (assembly GCA_964622405.1). Classification (GTDB taxonomy): domain Bacteria; phylum Verrucomicrobiota; class Verrucomicrobiia; order Opitutales; family Opitutaceae; genus Opi-474. The sequence goes on from CAZUQB010000076.1 coordinate 8,099, forward strand.
CGATCCCGCTCGCGATGTACGCCGGCAGGACGGTGCGGTCGGACTCGCGGTAGCCGGCCGGGCCACCCCAGTAGATGTAGACGGGCATGTCCTGCCGGAAATTGTGCATCATGTTTCCCGAGACGATGTCGGGGTAGCCGTCGCGGTTCAGGTCGGCGATGCGGCAGCGGCCGCCGCCGAAACTGGGCAGCCACGTGACCCGCCGCAGCGCCTCCTCGGCGTGCTTGAGCAGGGTGTACGGCGAGCGGAGGCCGGGCAGCTCGGGCTGCAACGACGCGGGGCCGTCCTCGGCGCCCCAGTAGATCATCGCGTCGGGCGCGTAGTC
>CAZUQB010000077.1:0-8411 GCA_964622405.1 uncultured Opitutaceae bacterium
GGCACGGAATAGTCCGACGGCGGCGCCACCACGCCCTCGGGCGGCGGGGCGACGGCGACGGGCTTTTTCTTCACCCAGGCCGGCGCCGGTTTCGCCGGCCGCGTCGCGGCCGGAGGGGCCTCGCCCGCCGGCTTGGCGGCCGCCTTCGCCGGGTTCTTCCCGGTCCCGGTGCCCTGCAGCAGGTGGATCAGCGCCGAGCAGATGTCCGTGCTCGCGTAGCCCTGGTCCAGCAGCCGGTCGATCATGCGGTCGTGCGCCTTGAACTGTTTCGCGTCGAGCGTGGCGCGGATCTTCTCGAAAAACACATTGGTGCGCGCCTCCTCGACCTCGTCGAGCGACGGGATCTTCCCGCGCCGGATGTCGAGCTTCGCCCACCGCACCATGCTCTGCAGCTTGTAGATCTCCTGGCCGGACACGAAGGTGAACGCCTGCCCTTTCCGTCCCGCCCGGCCCGTGCGGCCAATGCGGTGGGTGTAGTCCTCGGCATCATTCGGCAGGTCGAAGTTGAACACCACCTCGAGGTCGTCCACGTCCAGCCCGCGCGCCGCCACGTCGGTCGCGACCAGGAACTCGAACGCCCGCCGGCGGAACTTCTCCATCACGCGATCGCGCTGCGCCTGCGAGATGTCGCCGTGCAGCCGGTCCGTCAGGTAGCCCCGCGCATGCAGGTGCTCGTCCAGGTCGTCGACCATGATCTTGGTGCTGCAGAAGATGATGCCGTACCGGAAATCGTGCACGTCAATGAGCCGCGTCAGCGCCTCGAGTTTCGAGCGGCGGTCCACCTCGAAATAGGTCTGCTCCACCTGCGGCGCGTTCTGCGCCACGGCATCGATCTTGATCCAGGCCGGGTCCTTCGCGTAGCGGCCGATCAGGTCCTGGATCGCCCGCGGGATCGTCGCCGAGAAGAACAGCAGCTGCCGCTCCGCCGGCACCTGGCCGAGGATGCGCTCGATGTCGTCGCGGAAGCCCATGTCGAGCATGCGGTCCGTCTCGTCGAGGATCACGAGTTTGAGCTGGTCGAGCTTCAGCGTCCCGCGCTCCATGTGGTCCATCACGCGGCCCGGGGTCCCGATCACGATCTGCACGCCCGCCGCCAGCGCGCGGAACTGCCGCTCGTAGCTCTGGCCGCCGTAGATCGGCACACCGGCCACGCCGCGTTTGAAGAGCGCCAGCTTCCCCGCCTCCTCCGCCACCTGCACCGCGAGCTCGCGGGTCGGGCACAGGATCAGCACCTGCACGGCCCGGCGCTTCGGGTCCACGCGCTCGATCGCCGGGATGGCGAACGCCGCGGTCTTGCCCGAGCCCGTGGACGACTGCCCCACGACGTCGCGGCCCGCCAGGATGGTCGGGATCACCGCCGTCTGGATGGGCGAGGCCTCCTCAAAACCCATCTTGTCCACGGCCTTGATGATCTCGTCCGAGAGGCCGAGTTCGGTGAAGCGCAGTTTTTCCATGCCGCAGGATGCCGTCCCCGGGGCCCGATGGAGAGCTTATTCTCCGCCTTGATGTTTTCTTGATGCCCGGGGGCCCGGCCTTGATTAGGCCCCGGCGCCCGGTCCGTGCGATAGTCGGGCCATGAACTCCGACGCCGCCCTTCTCCTGCTCGCGGTGGCCTTCTTTGTCCTCGCGGCCGGCTACGCCCGGCTGTGCGACCGCCTCCGCTGACCCCCCGCCATGGAAACCTGGATCATCCTTGTCCTCGCGCTGGCCGCCCTCGGGTACCTGGTCGCGGCCGTCGTCCGCCCGGAGAAATTCTAGATGAATGCCCCCCTGTCCTGGCTCCAGCTCGCCCTGTTCAGCGGGCTGCTGCTCCTCGTCACCAAGCCGCTCGGGCTCTACCTCGTGGCGGTGCTCGAGCGCGGCCGCACCTGGCTCGACCCGGTGGTGGGCCCGGTGGAGCGCGCCACCTACCGCCTCTGCGGCATCGACCCGGATCGCGAGCAGGACTGGTTCGGCTACACCGTCTCGCTGCTGGCGTTCAGCCTCGTTGGCCTGGTCTTCACCTACCTGCTGCTGCGCGGCCAGGGGCGGCTCCCGCTCAACCCGCAGCACCTGCCCGGGCTCCCGCCGCACCTCGCGTTCAACACCGCGGTGAGTTTCACGACGAACACCAACTGGCAGAGCTACGGCGGCGAGACGACACTCTCGTATTTCTCGCAGATGGTCGCGCTGACCATCCACAACTTCACGTCGGCCGCCGCCGGCATCGCCGTGGCCGCCGCCCTGGTCCGCGGGATCGCCCGCCACTCCGCCCGGACCATCGGCAACTTCTGGGCCGACCTCGTCCGGACCACCTACTACGTGCTCGTCCCGCTCTCCGTGGTCCTCGCGCTGTTCCTCGTGGCGCAGGGCATGATCCAGAATTTCCAGCCGTATGTCACCGCCCAGCCGCTCGCGGCCGGTGCCGCCGGCCCGCAGGTCATCGCCCAGGGCCCGATGGCCTCCCAGGTCGCGATCAAGATGCTCGGCACCAACGGCGGCGGCTTCACCAACGCCAACGCCGCCCATCCCTACGAGAATCCGACCCCGCTCTCGAACTTCGTGCAGATGCTGGCGATCTTCGCCCTGCCGAGCGCCCTCACCTACTATCTGGGCCGGGTCGTGAGGAATCAGCGGCATGGCTGGGCCATCTGGACCGCGATGTTCCTCCTGTTCGTCGCCGGCGTGCTCGTCGCGTGGCGGGCGGAGGCGGCCGGGAACCCGGTCCACCAGCGCCTGGGGGTCGCGGCCGCCGACGGCAATCTCGAGGGCAAGGAGGTCCGCTTCGGCGTCTTCAACTCCGCCCTGTTCGCCACGATCACCACCGACGCCTCGTGCGGCGCGGTCAACGCCATGCACGACTCGTTCACGCCCCTCGGGGGCCTCGTCCCGCTCTTCAACATCGAGACCGGCGAGGTCATCTTCGGCGGCGTCGGCGCGGGCCTCTACGGCATGCTGGTGTTCGTGATCCTCGCGGTGTTCATCGCCGGGCTCATGGTCGGCCGCACCCCCGAGTACCTCGGCAAGAAGATCGAGGCCTACGACGTGAAGCTGGTGATGCTGGTGCTCATGGTGCTGGCCGCCACCATCCTCGGCGCCACGGCCTGGGCCGCCAGCTCCGGCTGGGGCCGCGCCGGGCTCAACAACGCGGGGCCGCACGGCTTCAGCGAGATCCTCTACGCCTACAGCTCCGCCGTGGGCAACAACGGCAGCGCGTTCGCCGGCCTCACCGCCAACCCGGCCGACGGCGACCCGCACTACAACGTGACCCTCGGCCTCGCCATGCTCATCGGCCGGTTCCTGATGATCGTGCCGCTGCTCGCCCTCGCCGGCCACCTCGCCGGCAAACGCCTGGTCCCCGCCAGCGCGGGCACCTTCCGGACCGAGGGGCCGACGTTCGTCGTCCTGCTGATCGGCACCGTCCTGCTGGTCGGCGCCCTCACCTTCCTGCCCGCCCTCGCGGTCGGGCCCGTCGTCGAGCACTTCCTGCTCGGCGCCGGCCAGCTCTTTTGATCCCCCGCCATGAGCGCCAAAGCCGTCTCCCTCCTCGACCGCGCGATCCTGCGGCAGGCCCTCGTCGATGCCGTGGTGAAGCTCGACCCGCGCCGGCAGTTCCGGAATCCCGTGATGTTCGTCACGCTCGTCGGCGCCCTGCTCACGTTCGAGCAGCTCTTCACCGCCCCCGGGCCGCTCGGCTACGGCGTGCAGGTCGCCCTGTGGCTTCTCTTCACGGTGCTCTTCGCCAACTTCGCCGAGGCCGTCGCCGAGGGCCGCGGCAAGGCCCAGGCCCGGGCGCTGCGCTCGTCGCGGCGCCAGCTGCTCGCGCACCGCCGCACCGCCGACGGCTTCGAGCGCATCGACGCGGCCCTGCTGCGCAAGGGTGACGTCGTGCGGGTCGCCGCCGGCGAGCTGATCCCCGGCGACGGCGAGGTCATCGAGGGCGCCGCCTCCGTCGACGAGTCCGCCGTCACCGGCGAGTCCGCCCCCGTCATCCGCGAGGCCGGCGGCGACCGCAGCGCCGTCACCGGCGGCACCGCCGTCCTCTCCGACGTGCTCGTCATCCGCATCACCGCCAATCCCGGCGACGGTTTTCTCGACCACATGATCAGCCTCGTCGAGGGCGCCTCGCGCCAGAAGACGCCGAACGAGATCGCGCTGACCATCCTGCTGTCGGCCCTGACGTTCACCTTCCTCCTCGTGATCATCGCGCTGAAGCCGTTCGGCGACTACGCGCACGCGGCGTTTCCGGTCACGGCGCTGGTGGCGCTGCTCGTCTGCCTGATCCCGACGACGATCGGCGGGCTGCTCAGCGCGATCGGCATCGCCGGCATGGACCGCCTGCTGCAGCGCAACGTGCTCGCCATGTCAGGCCGGGCGGTCGAGGCCGCGGGCGACATCGACGTCCTCCTGCTCGACAAGACCGGCACGATCACGCTTGGCAACCGCATGGCCACGGACTTCGTGGCGGCGCCGGGCGTCGCGCCCGAGCGGCTGGCCGAGGCCGCCCAGCTCGCCTCCCTCGCCGACGAGACGCCGGAGGGCCGGAGCATCGTGGTCCTCGCGAAGGACCGCTTCGGCCTGCGCACGCCCGCGATCGCCGCGCCGCACCGGTTCGTGCCGTTCACCGCCCAGACCCGCATGAGCGGCATCGACGTCGCCCCGCACGCCGACCGGCCCGGCCGGCAGGTCCGCAAGGGCGCCGCCGAGAATGTCCGCGCCTGGGTCGAGTCGCTTGGCGGCTCCCTCTCCGCCGAGGTGGCCGACGCGGTGGCGGCCATCGCCCGGCAGGGCGGAACCCCGCTCGTGGTCGCGGACGGCCGCGACGTGCTGGGCGTCGTGCACCTCAAGGACGTCGTGAAGGGCGGCATCAAGGAGCGCTTCGCGCAGCTGCGCGCGATGGGCATCCGCACCGTGATGATCACCGGCGACAATCCCCTGACCGCCGCGGCGATCGCGGCCGAGGCGGGCGTCGACGATTTCCTCGCCCAGGCCACGCCGGAGATGAAGCTGGCCCGGATCCGCGCCGAGCAGGCGGCGGGTCACCTCGTGGCCATGACCGGCGACGGCACCAACGACGCGCCGGCGCTCGCCCAGGCCGATGTCGGCGTCGCCATGAACACCGGCACGCAGGCCGCCAAGGAGGCCGGCAACATGGTCGACCTCGATTCCAATCCCACCAAGCTCCTCGAGATCGTCGAGATCGGGAAACAGCTCCTGATCACCCGCGGCGCGCTCACGACGTTCTCGATCGCGAACGACGTGGCCAAGTACTTCGCCATCATTCCCGCCATGCTGATCGGGGCCTTCCCGGCGGTGGCGCCGCTCAACGTGATGCACCTCGGGTCGCCGTCGAGCGCGATCCTCAGCGCCGTGATCTTCAACGCCCTCGTCATCATCGCGCTCATCCCCCTTGCCCTCCGCGGCGTCGCCTACCGGCCCGTCGGCGCCGCCGTGATGCTCCGCCGCAATCTCCTCATCTACGGCGTCGGCGGCCTCCTCGTTCCGTTCGCCGGCATCAAGCTGATCGATGTGCTGATCAACGCGCTCCACCTCGTCTGACTCCCATGGCCATCTACCTCCGCGAACTGAAATCCGCGTGCCTCCTCACGCTCGTGCTCGCCGGGCTGCTGTGCGGCGCCTACCCGCTGGCGGTCTGGGCCGGCGCGCAGCTCTGTTTCCCGCGCCAGGCCAATGGCAGCCTGGTGCGTGACGCCGACGGCACCGTCCGCGCCTCGACCCTGCTGGCGCAGGATTTCCCCGGTGCGGGCTATTTTCATCCCCGCCCGTCCGCCGCGGGCGCCGGCTATGACGCCGCCAACTCCAGCGGCTCCAACCTCGGCCCCACCAGCCGCGCGCTCGCCGACCGCATTGCCGCGGCCGTGACGGCCTATCGGTCCGAAAACCACCTGGCGTCGAACGTCGCCGTGCCGGCCGACGCCGTGACCGCGTCCGCCAGCGGCCTCGATCCCCACATCAGCCCGGCCAACGCCGCGCTGCAGGCGGAGCGGGTGGCCCAGGCGCGCGGCCTGCCCCTGGCGCGAGTCCAAGCCCTGATCGCGGCCGCCACGGAAGGCCCGGACCTCAGCTGTCTGGGTGATCCCGGGGTCAACGTCATCCGGCTCAATCGCTCCCTCGATGTCCCGGCGCCGCCATGATCGACGCTTCAGCGCGTTCCGCGTGGTCTTCGTGGTGCTCACGGCCGCGGCGCTCCTGCTGGCGGCGTGGAGCCTCACCCGTCGGCCACCCGGGCCGTCGCGGATCGATTGGCCGTCAGCACGTTAGGTGGGCCTTTTTGCCGTGTCTCGCCCCGCGACCCGTGGATAATTTCCGTCTGTGACCGAGCCCGCCCGTCCCGATCCCGATGCCCTCCTGTCCTCGCTGCAGCGCGAGGAGCGGCGGGCCCGGCGCGGCCGGCTGAAGGTGTTTTTCGGCATGTGCCCGGGCGTGGGCAAGACCTACGCGATGCTGCGGGCGGCGCAGCAGGAGCTGCGCGACGGCACCGATGTCGTGGTGGGGCTCGTCGAGACCCACGGCCGGGCCGAGACCGAGGCCCTGCTGGCGGGCCTGCCGGTCCTGCCGCGCCGCCCGGTGGCCTATCGCGAGATGGCGCTCGCCGAGTTCGACCTCGAGGCGATGCTCGCCCGCCGCCCGGCGCTGGCCCTCGTGGACGAGCTGGCGCACACCAACGCCCCGGGGTCCCGTCACCCCAAGCGCCACCAGGACGTGGTGGAGCTGCTCGACGCGGGCATCGACGTCTACACGACGCTCAACGTGCAGCACCTCGAGAGCCGCGCCGACGCCGTGCGCCAGATCACGGGCGCGACCGTGCGCGAGACCGTGCCGGACACCGTCTTCGAGCTGGCCGACCAGATCGAGCTCGTGGACGTGACCCCCGAGACGCTGCGCGAGCGCCTGCAGGAGGGAAAAGTGTACCTCGGGGAGCGCGCCGAGGCCGCCGCCGAGGGATTTTTCAAGGACGCCAACCTCACCGCCCTGCGCGAACTGGCGCTGCGGTTCGTCGCGGAGCGGGTCGACAAGCGGCTGCGCGAGCTGCGCGGCGCCGCCCCGGTCAAGACGATCTGGCGGTCGGGCGAGCGGCTGCTCGTGGCCGTCGGCCCGAGTCCCTCGTCCGTGCAGCTGGTCCGCTGGACCCGGCGGATGGCCGCGGCGCAGGGCGCCACCTGGATCGCTGTCAGCGTCGAGTCCTCGCGGCCCCAGGCCGCGGCAGCGGCCCGGCGCGTCGAGCAGAACCTCGCGCTCGCCCGCGAGCTCGGCGCCGAGGTGGTCGTGACCCACGACGAGGATGTGGCCGGCGCGCTCGTCCGCGTGGCGCTGCAGAACAACGCCACGCAGATCGTGGTGGGCAAGTCCCGCTCGCCGCGCTGGCTCGATTGGCTGCGCGGCGGCAGCCTCGTCGACCGCCTGCTGCGGCGGGCCGGCCCGATCGACATCTACGTCGTGCCGGCGGAGCGGTCGGCCGAGAAGACCGCCGACTGGTCCGAGTGGCGGCCGGTCGAGGGCGGCCCGGCCCGCGAATACGCCGAGATGCTGGGGACGCTGGGCCTCCTGACCATCGTCAGCTGGTTCCTCGTGCCGCACGCGGGCTACCTGGCGATCGGGCTGCTCTACCTGCTCGCCGTGATCACGCTGAGCCTCCGTGTCGGCCGGGGTCCCGTGCTGGTGGCCGGCGTGGTCAGCGCGCTGACCTGGAACTTCCTCTTCATCCCGCCGCTGTTCACCTTCGTGATCGCGAAGTTCGAGGACGGGCTGATGTTCGGCACGTATTTCGTCGTCGCCCTGATCGCCGGCCAGCTCACCGCGCGGATCCGGGCGCAGGAGCGGCACGAGCGCCTGCGCGAGGAGCGGGCGACCGCGCTGTTCCAGCTCACCGGGGCGCTGAGCGCGGCGCGGACCCTCGACGACGCGGTGTTCGCCGCGCTGCGCCAGGCCGACGCCCTGTTTGCCGCGCGCACCGCGCTGCTGCTGGGCCCGGGGCCGGGCCTCACCCCGCATTTCGCGGGCTCGTACTCCCTCACGGAAAAGGAACTCGCCGTGGCCGAATGGGCGGGACGCAACCGGCGCCAGGCCGGCCGCTTCACCGACACGCTGCCGTCGGCCGAGGGGTTCCACCTGCCGCTGGTGCGCGACGACGCGGCGGTCGGCGTGCTGGTGGTGCGCGTCGACCCTGACGCCAGCCTGACCCTCGCCCAGCGCGACCTGGCCGAGAGTTTCGCGACGCAGCTCGCGCTGGTGGTCGAGCGCGAGCAGCTCCGCGCCGCGAGCGCCCGCGAGCAGCTCCTGGCCGAGTCCGAGAAGCTGCACCGCGCCCTGCTCGACGGCGTTTCGCACGAGCTCAAGACCCCCCTGGCCGTGCTCGACGCCGCGCTGGAGCAGCTGGCCGCGGCCGATCCCGCGACCCGCGCCACCCTGCT
>CAZUQB010000078.1:0-8407 GCA_964622405.1 uncultured Opitutaceae bacterium
TGACTGACGCGATTCTCCTGCTCGCCGCCTGGTACATCGCCAGCCGCAGCACCGGACCGCTCTCGTCGACCGCCATCCTTTCGATCACCGCCCTGGTCATCACGGGCGCCATCGTCGGGACGATTCCGCTCCTGCTGCACTACGAGCGGGAGAAGAACGAGGCGCTCGACGACCGCCAGCGCGCGCTCGAGGCGCTCGCCCTGACCATCACCACCGCCGCCGAGCAGATCGGCATCGCGGCCCAGGGTCTCAATTCCATCGCCGACCTGAGCCAGAAAACCCTTAAGGCCGCCGAGCAGCTGCCGCAGAAGCTCCAGGAGAAGGTCACCGCGATCCAGGCCCAGATCGACGCGGGGCGGGACGAGGAGCGCGAGGAACTGAAGAAGGAGCTCATCGCGCTGCGGGCCGTCGAGAGCGAGCAGCTCGCCGCGACCGCGGCCAAGGTCCAGCAGGCCGCCGCCGAACTGGCCAAGGCCGAGGCGGCCGCCCAGAAGTCCCTGGCCGCCGCCACCAAGGCCCCCGAGGCCCTTGCCACCGCCGGCGCCGCCCAGCTCGCCGCACTCGAGGCCAAGCTCGCCGAGAGCAGCAAGGCCGCGCTCGCGGACCTCGAGACCAAGCTCGCGGCCCATACCGCCGCCGTGAAGACCGCCCTCAGCGAGGCCGAGGCCCGCTGGGCGCAGCTCGCCCGCGAGGGCGCCAGCGCCGCGGCCATCGCCGCCGCCGGCAAGCCGGTTGAGGTCGGCACCCCCATCCTGCCGGTCGTCCCGCCGACCATGGCTCCGTTTACCGGCAACATCATTTCGATCCCGCCCGAGGAGGAGATCACGATCCCGCCGATTCCCGACGCGCTCATGACCAAGGCCCCGGACGCCGCCGAACCGGCCCCGGCGCCGACCCCGACCGGCCGCGCGGAGATCGTGGCCGACGACACGCCGCTGCCCGAGGAACCCAAGTCGAAGACCCGCGACACTTCCGATCCCTTCCGCGCCCCGCCCGAGGAGAACCCGGCCGCGCCCGCCGTCCCGGCTGCGACCGAGGAGGCGAAGCCCAAGAAGCCGCGCGCCCCGCGCAAGCCCAAGCCCGTCGAGCCCACCCCCGCCCTCAATCTCGACATGGCCGAGCCCGCCGCAGCCGCGCCCGCCGCCGACGAGTTCAGCCAGGTCGCGCCGAGCGAGCCCGCCGAAAAGGCGATCTCCGCCGACGGCGCCACCCGCCTGCTCGTCACGGCCTACATCGGCATCGGCAATCGTCTCTTCATCCGCGGCGAGGGTCCCGGCCTGACCTGGGACAAGGGCGTGCCGCTCCAGTTTGTCTCGATCGGCAAGTGGCGCTGGGAAAGCGCCGAGGCCACCGCCCCGGTGAAGTACAAGCTCTACAAGAACGACGAGACGGAGTGCACCGCGCTCGGCGCGCAGAGCCTCGACTCCGGGCACCAGCAGGAAGTCACCGCGACGTTCTAGGCGCGGTCCGCGTTCCCAGCTGAACCGGCTCCATGGGCACTGATCGCCGTCCACCCGCCGGCTTCACCCCGGCCGACCTCAAGACCCTGCGTCTGCTCGCGCTCGCGGTCGGCTTCATTGGAGCCGTCCTGATCACGATGGCAGGAGACCTTGCGGGACGAATCATCGCGATCGCCCTGACGATCGCCCTGATGGTGGTGCCGACGCTCGCGATCTACCTGATTCGTCGCTGGCGGTCCCGCCCCTAGCCGCGCCGTCGCGCGGTGACCGCGTCAGTAGTGCGGCGGACGCTCGTCCTTCGGCGGCAGTTCGGACTCCCCCCCGCCGGTGCTGGCGCTGCGCTCGCGGAGCAGCCGCACCTCGAGCCGCAGCTTGGCCAGCGTGTCGCTGAGCTCGAGCATGACCTTGTCCTGCTCGGTGACGTGACGCTCGAGATAGGCGATCTTCTCCTCGAGCCGCTGCAGGCGCTCGTTCATTTCTTCGTGGTCTTCTTGAGCTCCTCGATCTGCGGAATCACGACCCGCTTGTAGCAGTCGGGACAGATCGAATGGCTGAATTCGCTGCCGGTGCGCTCGTTGATGTAGCCCTCGATCTGCTGCCAGTAGTTTTTGTCGTCGCGGACCTTTTTGCAGTACGAGCAGATCGGCATCAGTTCCTCGAGCTGGCGGACCTGGGTGGCGTAGCGCAGGATTCGCTCGGCCACGCGCAACCGGTTCCAAAGCTCGTCGAAGTCCAGCGGCTTCGTGAGGAAGTCGTCGACGCCGGCATCCGCCGCCGCCTGCTGGTTCTCGCCCGTGGCGTCGCGCGCCGTGAGCAGGATGAAATACGTGTACTCGGCGCCCACGGTCGCGCGGATCTTCCGGCAAAGCGAAAGCCCGTCCATCTGCGGCATCGACCAGTCGCTGACCACCACGCGCACGGGCTCCTGCTGGAGGATGGTCCACGCCTCCTCGCCGTCACTGGCGAGTCGCACGTCATGGCCGAGCTTCAACAGGGCCTGCCGCAACACCGCCCGGGACACCGCATCGTCTTCAACGGCAAGAATCTTCACGGCCAGATCGTTTGCGCCTCCGCGACGAGCGCGCAACGCGGAAAATGCCCCTGGCCGCCGGGAAACGCGGGATTATGACCGAACCGCCAGGTGACGATCGATCTCCTCGGTCAGCTGGCCCAGCGCAAAGGGCTTCACCAACAGGTTCGCGGCCCCGGCTCCGGCGGCCTGCCGTCTAATTTCAGCGGTTGGCCGGCCGGTCATCATCACGACCGGGATCATCCGCCGGTCCTCATCGGCCTTCAGGATCTGGCAGACGGTCAAGCCGGACATCCTCGGGAGCTCGACATCGAGCAACACCAGGTCGATCCACGCCGGATCCGCCTTGGCCAGGCCGCTCTCGCCATCGGGTGCCACCAGCACCGTGTGGCCCAGCGACGGGAGGCAATTCGCCAGCGTCTCCCTGATCAGGGCGCTGTCATCGATCACAAGTATCCGGGCCATGGTCCCCTCGTGCTTTTTGCCACCTTGAGCTCCTCGCGCGCCAGCCCGCGCAGCCGCGCCTGCACCTCGCGGCACGCGCGGCGCGGAGCCGCCGCGGTCTGGCTCAGTTCCAACTGGCGACAGACGTCCATCAACCCGCGCAAGATCCGCGCCCGATAGGCGCTCCGGGCGTCACCCGGCCGACCCAGCCTGGAGTCCTTGGCATGATGAGATGTGCTCATTTGCCCACGATGTTTGTGAGTCACAAGTTTTGTCAACCACCCGCCCGCTCACAGCGCCAAATGCCGGAGATTTTCGTCAAGCATCGCCGAGCCTTGCGTGATCTTTCGCCGCGTTGACTTTTGCCCCCGCCCTTCCGCTACTCGCGCCGAATGGACTACACGCTGCTTTTCCGAAAGCTTCGGGAGGAGAAGGGCCTGACGCTTGATGCGCTAGCACGTCTGTCGCGCTGCCATCGCAACACGATCGTCAACGTGGAGTCGGGACGCCGCGTCAGGCTCAAGACGCTGATCCAGCTGGTCCAGAAAATGGGTTACCCTTCGGATTCGGACGAGATGCGCAGCGTGCTCCTGCTCTATTTTGAGCGGATCACGGACATTCCGTTCTCCCAGGCCAAGACCCGACAGGCGACCCAGAAGGCCATCGCCACTTATCGATCCGGCGTAAGGCAGGCCGCCCAGCAACTGCAGGAGACGGTGCTGCAAACGGGCCTGACCGAGGAACAGGTCGGGTTGCTGTTGTACGCCGCCCGCAACCGTTACGCGCTCGAGGTGCTCAGCGCGTTTCGCCGAAACGTCCTCGATCTCGCCGCCAGCCAGTCCGAGCCGGACCTCAAGGTCGCCGAGGACTGACGACCTCGGTCCCCGAGGTGTTTCAAATCGGGTCAGGCCAGTCGCTGGCGCAGGCTCGCGGGATCGGTCACCGGCGCCTGACACGAGAAATGCTCGCAGACATAGGCCGTCGCTTTTTCGTCCACCGGCTTCATGTCCGCCAGCCAGGGCGCCCGCGCCGCGAACCACTCCCGGTCTTCCGGCGAAGTCAGCGCCACGATCACCCGCCGCGGACCCAGGCGTTCGTGCAGCACCGCCGCCAGGGCCTGGAACCCGACGTCCCGGGACTCCCCCACCAGCACGACCTGACGCACGGGCTCGAGCGCCATGGCCAGCGCACACAGCATGGCCGGCATCGCCTGCGGCATGCCGCTCCACTGGGCGCGAAACGCCTCGATGGTCCGGATCGCCCGGGTGTTGAAGCCCTCCTGGTTCAGCATCGCTGAGAGGCGCAGGAGATTCATCGCCGCCACTGAGCTGGGCGCGGGCTCGGCGCCGTCATAGTCTTCCTTGAGGCGCAGCACGATCGTCGGGTCGTCCGCGGCCGAATTGAAATATCCGCCCCGCGCCTCGTCCCAGAATCGCGCGTCCATCGTCGCCTGCAGTCGCTCCGCCCACTCCAGCCACCGCCGCTCAAATGAGGCTTCGTAGAGGTCGAGCAGTCCCTGGATGAAATAGGCGTAGTCCTCCGCGAAACCCTCCGCCGTCCCCCGCCCCCCGCGCCAGCTGCGATAAAGCCGGGCCGGGCCCTCGTCCTGCAGCTCGCGCCGCACGAATTCCGCCGCGCGCCGGGCCGCGTCAAGATGCTCGGGTTCGCCCAGCACGAGCGCGGCCTTGGCGAGGGCCGAGATCATCAGGCCGTTGTTCGCCGTGACGACCTTGTCGTCGCGCAAGGGCCGCGGACGTTTCGCCCGCGCCGCGCGCAGCTTGGCCAGCGCCGCCAGCAGCAACTCGTTCGCCCGCTCCGGCTCCAGGCGGAATTTCTTCGCCGTCTCCACCAGCGAGGCCCGCTGGGCGAGGATGTTCCGGCCGGTGAACTCCGCGTGCGGATCCCGCGCCGGATCGACGTTGCCCTTCTCCTCCACGCCGAAATGCGCGGAGACCAACTCCACCTCCATGGAATTCTCCGCGCCCAGCACTTCGCGGAGCTCGGCCGCCGTCCAGACATAGAACGCCCCTTCCGCCTGGCCGCCAGATGCCGCCCCGCTCCCTGCTCCCTGTTCCGTGCTCCCGCCCGCGGCCCCGGGCCGCGGGCTGTCCGCGTCCTCCGCCGTGTAGAAGGCCCCGGCCGGGCTCGTCAGGTCGCGTTGCACGTAGTCGAGGATGTCACGCGCCATCCAGGCAAAGCGCTCGTCGCCGGTCGCCTGCCGAGCCTCGAGGCAATTCACCGCGATCTGGGCCTGGTCGTAGAGCATCTTCTCGAAATGCGGCACGAACCACGCCTCATCCACGGAGTAACGGTGATAGCCGCCGCCCACGTGGTCGTGGATGCCGCCCCACGCCATCCGCCGCAGGGTCGCGGTGGCCAGCTTGACCGCCTCGGCGCCGCTCTCGCTGGCCACGCCCTGGATGGCCGCGCAGCGGAACAGGAAGTCGAGGTTCGAGGCGCGCGGGAACTTCGGGGCGTGACCGAAGCCTCCGTGCTGGGGATCGAAGGACTCGTAGAAGTGCTGGAACCCCTTCTCGAAGGCCGCGCCGCCCGCGACCGGGAGTTCGTCCGCGGCAGGCGCCGCCGCCTTGTCCACGTAATGCTCGCGCAGCGTGGCGATCGCCCGCTCGCCTTCCGCGACGAGCTTCTCGCGCTCGTCCCGCCAGCCGCGCGCGATCGCCTGCAGCAGCGCCGCGAAGCCCATCCGGCCGTACCGGTCATCCGGCGGGAAATAGGTGCCGCCGTAGAACGGCTTGAGCTCCGGGGTCAGCCACGCGCTCAGCGGCCAGCCGCCGTGTCCGGTCATCGCCTGCACGTAGGTCATGTAGACCTTGTCCACGTCGGGCCGCTCCTCGCGGTCCACCTTGATGGACACGAAGTGGGCGTTGAGGATCGCCGCGATCTCCGGGTTCTCGAACGACTCGTGGGCCATGACGTGGCACCAGTGGCAGGTCGAGTAGCCGATGCTCAGGAAGATCGGTTTCTGCTCCGCCCGCGCGCGAGAGAACGCCTCCTCGCCCCAGGGCAGCCAGTCCACGGGATTGTCCAGATGCTGGAGCAGGTACGGCGACTTCTCGGCGGCGAGGCGGTTCGGCATGGCCGCCAACGGTCACGCTTTCGCGCCAAGAAGCAAAGGGTTTCAGGCGGAAACCCAGGCAGCGGCGAGGCCCGCGCCGGGCGGGCGGCCTGATCCCGCCCTATTGGCCCAGCACCCAGGCAAAGATCAGCGGGGCGACGATCGTGGCGTCGCTCTCGACGATGAACTTCGGGGTCTTCGCGCCGAGCTTGCCCCACGTGATCTTCTCGTTGGGCACGGCGCCGGAGTAGCTGCCGTAGCTCGTGGTCGAGTCGCTGATCTGGGCGAAATAGCCCCAGAGCGGCACGCCCGTGCGGCCGAGGTCCTGGTGGAGCATGGGGACGACGCAGATCGGGAAATCGCCGGCGATGCCGCCGCCGATCTGGAAGAAGCCGATGCTGCCCTCGCCGGTGCGGAGGGTCTTCGCCGACTGGGTGTACCATTCGGCCAGCCGGGTCATGTACTCGATGCCGGTGCGGACCGTGTGCACGCGCTTGATCTCGCCGGTGATCACCCGGCCGGCGTACATGTTGCCCAGCGTGGCGTCCTCCCAGCCCGGCACGAACATCGGGAGGTTCTTCTCGCAGGCCGCGAGCATCCACGAGTTCTTCGGGTCGATCTGGTAGCTCTTCCGCAGCTTTCCGCTGCGGAGGATCTTGTACATGAACTCGTGCGGGAAATAACTCTCACCGGCCCGGTCGGCCCGAACCCATTCCTCCGCCACCGCCGACTCGATGCGGCGCATGGCCTCCATCTCCGGGATGCAGGTGTCGGTCACGCGGTTCATATGACGGTTGAGCAGCGCCTGCTCATCCTTGGCCGTCAGGTGCCGGTAATGCGGCACGCGCTCGTAGTAGTCGTGGGCGACAAGGTTGAAGATGTCCTCCTCGAGGTTCGCGCCGGTGCAGACGATGCCGTGGACCTTGTCGCGGCGGATCATCTCGGCCAGCGAGATGCCGAGCTCGGCCGTGGACATGGCGCCGGCGAGGGTGACGAGCATCTTGCCGCCGGCCTTGAGGTGGGCCTCGTACGCCTTGGCGGCGTCGAGCAGGGCGGCCGAGTTGAAGTGACGGTAATGCCGGGCGACGAATTGGGAAACCGGACCCTTCCGGGCGGCCAGCGCGGCATTCACCGCCTCGGGCAGAACTCTGGCTTTCTTGGCTTTCATATATGGCCCCGACTACACGTCCGGGCCCGTGATTTAGCCACAAAAAACCGGGCGTTTCGGGCAAGGAATGCGGTGCGACGCGTGGCCCAGGACGCGTAAACTGGTGTGGTATTCGTTGCCCCCGGCCCTTTTAAAGGGCCCGCCCCATGCTCGCCTCCTTTCTCGCCGCCCTCTTCTTCGCGCTGAACGCGACCTGTGCCAGCCACAGTGTCCGCGCCCAGGGGGTGCTGCGCGCGAACCTCGGGCGGCTGGTGGTCGCCCTCATCGTCCTCGGCCTGTTCGCCCACACTGTCGGCCACGGGTTCGCCAGCGCCAGCCTCGGCTGGTTCCTCCTTAGCGGCATCATCGGCATGGGCTTCGGCGACCTCGGGGTCTATTCCGCCCTGCCGCTGCTGGGGTCGCGGCTGACCGTGCTGATGACCCAGTGCCTCGCCGCCCCGATCGCCGCCCTGGGAGAGTGGCTCTGGCTCGGGACGAGACTGACGACGCTCCAGGTGGTCTGGGGCCTCGTGATCCTCGCCGGCGTGGCTTTCGCCCTCATGCCGAGCCGCTCGAGTCCGCCCCGGGTCAAGGTGCGCCCCATTGGTTTCCTGTTCGGCCTGCTCGCGGCGGCCGGCCAGGGCTTTGGCGCGCTCGTGAGCCGACGGGGCGTCACGGCCGCGGTCGACGCGGGCGAACAGGTGGCCAATGTCACCTTCGGCCTCAACGCCGCCTACCACCGCATCCTGGCCGGCGCGGTCTTCACCGCGCTGTGGTTCATCATGCTGCAGGTGCTGAAGCCCGAGCCGCCCCCGGCGGCGCTTAGCGACGCCGAACGCCGCCGTAGCCGCTGGTGGATGATCGCCAACGGCCTGGCCGGCCCGGTCGCGGGCGTCGGCTGCTACCAGTGGGCCCTCGCCACCACGCCCAGCGGCCTCGTGCTGCCGATCGCGGCCACCACTCCCCTTCTGGCCATCCCGATCGCCTACTGGCTGGAAGGCGACCGCCCGACCCGCCGCTCGCTGGTCGGCGGCGTCATCGCCGTCGCCGGCTGCGTCGCCCTCACGCTCAGCCGTTGAGCGGACGGTGGTTGGGACCGCATCGGAGCCAGGCCTCCGCGGAGGGCGCGGAGGTTCGCGGATGACCGGGACGAACCCGCGGCCGGAGGTAGGCCAAAATCTGCGCATTGACGTAGTGCCTCCGAGCCTGTCTGTAGGCCGGCTCCAATGCTCACGATCGCCGACATCGCC
>CAZUQB010000079.1:0-8381 GCA_964622405.1 uncultured Opitutaceae bacterium
GGCGTTGGGCCAGCGCGACCTTCGACGCATCCCGGCGGCGACACAAGCCGGCCGGCCAGATCGCCGATGAACGTTCACCCGCCGACCTGCCTTGCGACCGGAGCCGCCGGCGGCAAACATGGCGGCCGTCATGAATCGCTGGCTTGCCCTGCTCCTGTTCCTCGCCGCGTCCTTCACCGCGGCCGCGATCGGCGGCTACGCCACCGGCACGTCGGTGCAGACCTGGTATCCGACGCTGGCCAAGCCGGCGTGGAATCCCCCGCCCTGGGTCTTCGCCCCGGTTTGGACGCTGCTCTACGCGCTCATGAGCGTGGCGGCCTGGCGCGTCTGGCTCCGGCGCGCGCAGCCCGGAGCGGTGGGCGCCTTGGTCCTGTTCGGTGTGAGCCTGGTGCTGAACACCCTCTGGTCGCTGATCTTCTTCGGGGCGCGGAGCCCGGGTGGCGCCTTCGCCGAGGTGCTGGTTTTCTGGAGCTGCCTCGTGGTGGTGCAGGTCCGGTTCTGGACGCTCGATCGTCCGGCCGGCCTGCTCTGGCTGCCCTACCTTGCCTGGGTGAGTTTCGCCACCGGGCTGAACGGCACCGTGTGGTGGCTCAACCGCTGACTTTTCCGTCATGAAATTCCTCGTCCTGCTTGTCCTGCTGCCCCTGCTCGCCGGTGCCGCGACCGAACCGGCCGCGCCGGCCCAAGCCAATCCGGAAACCGCCTCGGTCCGCCCCGCCGTCGAGCGCGCCGCGGCCGGGTTGTCCGCCGGCGGCTTCGTGCTGGCGGAGGTCGACGGCGACCACGTCACGTACGCCGCCGCCGGACACCCGTCGCCGCGCGAAGGCCTGCCGCCCGAGCACCTCATCTTCGAGATTGGCTCGATCACGAAGGTCTTCACCAGCCTGCTGCTCGCCGAGGCGGTGAACGAGGGCAAGGCGAAGCTCACCGATCCGATCGGAAAGTTCCTGCCGCCCGACGTCACGCTGAAGCCCGGCACCGCGGCCATCACGCTGGAGCAGCTGGCCACCCACACGTCGGGCCTGCCGGCGCTGCCGACCAACTTCCATCCCGCCAACCAGAACGATCCCTATGCCGACTACACCGTCGGGCAGCTGTACGATTTCCTGCGCGAGTACCAGCCGGAGCAGCCGGCGCCGCAGCCGGCCTCCTATTCCAACGTGGGGGTCGGGCTGCTGGGTCACCTGCTGGAGCGCATCTATGGCCAACCGTACGCCGAGCTCGTCGCGGCGCGGATCACGGGTCCGCTGGGCCTGAAGGACACGGTCATCGACCTGAGTCCCGCGCAGGCCGACCGGCTCGCCCCGCCGCACTCGGGCAGCTTTGCCATGAACCTCTGGCGGATCCCGACGCTGGCCGGGGCGGGCGCGCTCCGTTCGACCGCCGCGGACCTCGCGCGGTTCGCCCAGGCGCTGCTGCAGCCCAAGGACCCGGCGCTGGCGGCGGCGTGGGAGCTGGCCCGCCAGCCGCGCGCGGCCTACGGAGCCAAGGGCCACATCGGCCTCAACATCCTGATCGCCGAGCGCAATGGCGTCACGGTCTACAATCACAGCGGCGGCACCGGGGGCTCCCGCTCGTACCTCGAACTCGTGCCGGAACTGCACCGCGCCACGGTGCTCCTCCTCAACAACGACACCGTTGAGCCGGCCCGCCTCGTGGCCCTCGTCCGCCGGCCGCCCAGCCCGGCCGGCTCGGGTCCGGCGGGCCGCGCCGAGGAGCCGATCGCGGCGAAGCAGCTGACGGAGTACGTGGGGGTCTACGCGATCGACGCCCGCGGCCGGTTCACTTTTCTCATCGACAACACCGGCCGCCTGCGGGGCCGGCTCATCGGCCAGGCCTTCCTTCCGGCCTTCTACGCCGGCCATGACCGGTTTTTCCTGCGCGTGGTCGAGGCCGAGTACCAGTTCGAACGGGACGCCGCCGGCCGCGTCACCGCGGTGGTGCTGCACCAGAACGGCCGCGAGGTGCGCGCCGCCCGGACCGAGGAGCCGGTGCCGACGGTCCGTTTCCTGACCACGGACGAGGCGCGCGACTACGAGGGCCGGTACGGGGAGCATCCGCCGCTGCAGTTCGAGGTGAAGGCGCGCGGCGAACAGGTCTTCGCGAAGCTGCTCGGCCAGGCCGCCTACCCGGTCTTCTGCGACCGGCCCGACCATTTCGCCTACGACATCGTGCCCGCGGCGCTCACCTTCGAGCGCAACGCCCAGGGCGAGATCACGGCGCTGGTGCTGCACCAGAACGGCCGCGACCAGCGCGCTGTGCGCCTGCCGGACACGCCGGCCAAGCCGTAGCCGCGGCCGCTCAGCCGGAGAAATCCGGTTGAAAGCTGAAAGGCGCCAGTTGAAAGCCGTGGCCTCCGGGCCACCCCTCCCGCGTTCTGCGGGACCCCACGTTCGTCGTCCGGAGCGGCCGCTCAGGCCGGTCCCGTCAGGTACCCGAACACCGCGGCCCAGTGGCACGCGCTGCCAGCCAGCACCCACAGGTGCCAGACCGCGTGATGATACGGCACCCGTTTCATCAGGTAGAAAACCGCGCCACCGGTGTAGCAGAAGCCCCCGGCGAACAGCAGCCACAGGCCGCCGGCCGGGAGGGCGTGGATCAGGGGTCGGATCGCAACAATCACCAGCCAGCCCATGCCGACGTAGATGAGGGTCGAGAGGAGCCGGAAGCGGCCGGTGAACCAGAATTTCAGCGCCACGCCGACGACCGCAAGACCCCAGACCACGCCGAACAGGCTCCAGCCCCAGGCGCCGCGCAGGCTGATGAGGAGGAACGGCGTGTAGGTGCCGGCGATCAGGAGGAAGATCGCCGCGTGGTCGAGCTTGCGCAGCAGCCGCTTGAGGCTCTCCCGGCGGAAGCTGTGGTACAGCGTGGAGGTCGTGTAGAGCAGCACCAGCGTGGTGCCGAAGATCGCCGTGCTCGTCACGGCCCACGCATCGGAGCGCAGGGCCGAAAAGGTGACCAGCAGGACCAGTCCCGCGATACTAAGAAGGAGGCCGAGCCCGTGCGTGAGGGCGTTGGCCAGTTCTTCCCGGGGCGTGTACTGCGCGGCGGTCGTGGACATGGCGACACCTTGGGCCATGGCACCGATGCCCGCAAGTGTTGTCAGTGAACTGCCGTCCTCCCATTGTTGTCTCCAATCTTCGTCCATGAATCTCCGTCATCTCGCCCTTCCCGTCCTCGTGGTCACCGCGGCCGCCGTCGCGCACGCCGAGGAGCCCAGCAAGCTCGAACAGGCCAAGTCCGCCATCAAGGACGCCGCCGCCGATGCCGCGGACGCCACCAAGCGCGCCGCCACGGCCACCAAGGAGTGGTCGGTCCAGGCCTACGAAAAGACCGCCGACGGCACCCGTCGCGCGGTTGAGGTAACCAAGGAAAAGTCCGAGGAGGCCTACGCCGTCACGAAAGAGAAATCCAAGGAGGCGCTGGCCGCCACGAAGGAGAAGTCCAAGGAGGCGTTCGAGGCCACCAAGGAGGTGTCCGAGGAGGCGGCGGAGAAAGTGAAGAAGAAGTCGGTCGAGGTGGGCCGGGCCATCGCCGAGAAATCCGAGGAGGCCGCGGCCGCCGTGAAGGAAAAGGCGCGCGAGCTCACGTCGTCGAAAGACGGGAAGAAATAGCGCGGCGGCGGGACTCAGCGGCAGCGGTTTTCCCGGTGGTGCATTCCGCCCGCTGTCGGGTGGCCCGCGTTGTCCTCAACGCGTCGGCTGGCCGGCCTGGCGCCTGGGCCCGCCACCTGCACCCAGCGCATTGGGGACAATGCGCTCCACCGATGCGGCCGGTGAATCCGGTCAGGGATTCGTGCTGACTGGGTCGTTCGGCTGCTGGTAGTGCGTGCGGTACGTCTGCGCGCTGGCGGCGAGCTTGAGGAAGACGTCCAGCGGGACGACCTCGACCGGCTCGGTGAGCGAGTGGAGGATCTCGGTGACCTTCTCGACCGTGTTGCGCTCGCGGATGTGCAGGAGGAGGAAGTACGGCCGCTGCGGATTGAGCTGGATCAGCTCCTCCAGGTCGGCCGCGGCGTCGCGCACCGTGCGGTTCACGTCGAGATAGTAGTCGTAGCTGATCAGCGGCTTCCCGTGGCGCAGGTCGTAGGTCCGGGCGGTGCCGTAGCCGTTGATGAAGCCGATCACATCGGGGAACTCATGATAGTAGCGGTCGACCACCGCCTTCGGCAGGTCGGTGTTGCCCACGTGCCGGTTGCCCTCGGAGTAGTCCATGATCTCCATCGCGCGCAGGTCGAGCTGCGCCATGAGCGCCCGGGCGTCCTTCATCAGCGCGGGGAATTTCTCGGCCGGGATCGACTTCGGGTACATGTAGCCCGGGCCGCTGAGGCCGGCGATGAAGTAGTCGTTCGGCGTGCGGTCCTCGTAGAAGAACTGCAGCGCGGGCGGGTTCATCCAGGCCCAGTTCATCGTGACCTGCCAGGTGTACGGGATCTTGCCGCGGCCCGGCTTGGTCCAGGCGCCGATGCCCATGGAGTCGGTCGCCACCGCGCACACGTAGACCTTGGGCTCCGCCTTGAGCTGCGCGTCCGGCGCGACGTGGTGGTTGTTCGTGAACTTGAAGTCGGGCGTAAGCGGGATCTGACAGGTGAACGAGACGTTGGGAAGATTGTGCAGGCCCTCCATCTTCAGCCCGTAGTTGCCGACCAGCGTGGTGTGCTGGCCCTCGGTGTCCTTGCCGTACGAGTGCCAGCCCACGACGATGCTCGCCGGGTGCTGGCCGCCGAGGATCTTCCGCTCGAGCGCGAGTTCCTCGGGATGCTTCGGGTTCGCCGACAAGTCGGTGAAGAACGCCCGCTGCCTCACGCCGAAGTCGGCGATGCCCGGCTGCATCTCCGCGCCGGCGTGACCGCCGAGCAAGACGTAATAGTCGCGGGAACAGCGCGCCCAGTAGTGGTCGTAGGCCCACTGGTAGATGGCGTGGTCCGGCTGGCCGGCGAACTTTCCCCGCAGGTCAGCGAGACACTTCAGGCCGTGTTTCTCCACGAGCGGGATCAGGTCGGGACTCACGACGACGGCGTCCTCGACGCCCGAGATCGTGAAGGCGACGATCAGCGAGGCGCGCACGGCGCGGTCCCACACGACATAACCCTTGGCAAAGCGACCGAAGCGCGTGAGCGCCGCGTCGGCATCATCCTGCCCCAGCCGCTCGAACTTCACGCCGTGCCGGCGCTCGAGGAAGCCCTCGAGCGGCCGCACGATCTCCCACTGCCAGTCGGCGGGATACTCCAGGTAGACCCGCGGCGCCTCGCGGTTGGCCAGGCCCTGCAGCGAAATGAGCAGGGCGTGCACGGGCACGTCGCCGTCGAGCCGCCAGTTCGATGACAGCGGGATGAGCGTTGCCGTGGCCGGCGCGCGGTCGACCTTGGTGGGAATGGGCTGGGCCACACCGGGCAGCGCGGCGAGCGCCAGGACGAGCGACACGGTGCGAAACAGGGCGAAAGGCTTCATGGTGACGTCCTCCGGTTCATTCAGCGCGCCCCTTGGCGGTGGCGGCGTCGGCGGCCTCGTCGGTCACGCGCTTGAACACATACACGATCGGGTCGTTGCGGGTGCTGCGCAGCTCGATCAGGGTGAGCTGGGCGCCGTTGGCCGAGACGCGGTAGTCGCTCAGGATGTTCACCGCGCGCTCGCCCTGCTGGGTGGCGAGCACCAGGTCGGCGCTGGTGCGGAGCAGCCGGCCATCGTCCAGTACTTCCGTCCGGATGCGCTTTGTCTTGTCGCCGCCGACGTAGGCGCCGAGGTGGCGGTTGTCGGGCCACCACGCTACGGGCACCAGGTTGAGCGGCCGCGAAAGGTCGAGCGGCGTCACCTCCTCGTAGGTACGGCGGCCGGCGGCGTACTGGCGCGTCAGGGTGACGCGAGTGCCGTCCACCGTGATCACCAGCCGCAGCGCGCCCCACGCGCTGAGCTCGGTGCTGTGCGCCGGGTCGTAGCGCCAGGTGCCCGCGAGCCGCCGCGCGTCCGGCGCGGAGGAGGCGGCGCCGGCGGTCGCAGCCGCCAGCCAGAGGCCCAGAAGGATGAATCGGTGCATGACGCCTTTCACCAACGTCCGCCGCGCCGGCTTTTCAAACCCGATATTCGCGAATATTCCCCCGGTCAGAGCGGGCGGCAGGTGAACGACGTGACGAGGTCGAACGCCCGGGCCGACGCCAGCCGCGCCTCCAGGTGCCAGACCGGCTCGAGCCGGAAGTCGATCGAGTCCTCGCGCTGCCGGATCTCGTCCGCCCAGGGCGCGGCGAGCGTCAGCTCCCAGCCGTCGACGCGCAGCACGGCGGTGCGGTCGCGGATTTCCCACGGCACCCGCGTGTGCAGGTTGAAGGCCAGCGCGGCCGGGGCCAGCAGCTCGCCGCGGTCCCGCACCTGGAACGTCTCCGGCTCGTTGGCGACCAGCTCCCGGACGCAGGACGCCATCACGCCGCGCCACACGTGACCGAGGTCAACGCGGACCCGCAGGCGGCGCGCGTCGCCCTCGCCCTCCGGGATGACGGCCTGCTCGACGCTGCCCTGGTTGAGGTAGATGCCCTCGGCGGTCACGGGCGTAAGCGTGTTGTGCAGCTCGGTGCGTTTCAGCACCTGCGTCCGGAGGTCGTCATACCGCACCTGGCCGCGGTCCAGCAGCACCGGGACCTGGTCGAGCTCGAGGAGGAACGAGCCCTTGTCGAAATGGGTGTGCGAGGCCTTCGCCTTGGCGCCGACGACATGGAGGCGGACGGACCGGCCCGCGGCGGTCCGGCGCCGGCTCGTCAGGTGCCCGGTCTGCGGCAGCCGGGCGAACTCCGGCACGATGGCCGCCGGCGGCGCCAGGTGCGCGGGACCGGCGACGAAGGCGAACACGCCCTCGGTGAAATACTGGTCGTAATAGCCCAGCGGGCGCCGCCGGGTCAGGCACGCGGCGGCGACCCGCGCGTACACGCTGTCCGGAAACACCGCGGCCAGCAGCGCCACGGTGTCGCCCACCACGAGATCGGTGGTGTTGTCGCCCTCGGTGACGACCTTGCCGGGTTCCATCGCGGACAGCGCCGCGACGAAGTCCGCGGTGTGGACGAACTGGGCCGGCAGCAGCGGCGCCACCTCCCGGCCGCGGGCCCGCGCATAGGCGATCAGGCCCGGCAGGACCGCGTGCATCGTGACGGAGAAATAGCCGAGCCCCTCGTCGGTGCCGCCGTCGGGCAGGACATAGTTGGCCATGCCGGCCTGGAGGTCGCCCAGCGCGAGCTCGGTGTGGGACCGCATACGCGGCCAGGCCGTCTCGAGGTACAAACCCGCGAGCAGCCGGGCCCGGCAGAACCACGGGCCCTGGTTCATCGTGTAGAGATAGTCCCACTTGAGCATGTCGCGCTCGATCACCGCGAGGCCCTTGTCCCAGAGCACCTGCTGCGCGAGGTACCGCGCGCGCGGCGTGAGGGCGAAGTCGTACCAGTCGAGCAGCAGCGCCGCGGCGGTGGTCGCCATCTCCTCGTTGAAGCAGCGCTGGTCCCACACGCTGCCGCGCGCCCGGCTCTCGGCGGACTGCGCCCACGACGTGGTGTGGAGCAGGCACATCAGGTAGCGCAGCGCGTGGAACCCGAGCGCGCGGTCGCCGTTGACGAGGCCGACGAAGCCGAGGATGAGCGGCTCGGAGAAATAGGTCGCGCGGCCCGACTCGCGCGCCCGGATGTAGCGCTGATCGGTCTGCGGGAGATAGTCGTCCAGGTGATCCTCGGGGGCGCGCGCGAGGTACTGCCGGGCCCGCTCCTCGAGGAGCCGCCAGTGTTCGTCCCAGTACGGCAGCGCGCGCTTGGCCCGCAGCGCCGGCAGGTCGGCCACGTCGAACAGCAGGCCGCGGGCGAGCCGCGGCTCCGGCCACTCCTCCGGGGGCAGGATCAGGCCCGTCCAGCGGCCGTCGTAACGCGGCCGCGCCGCCTCCAGCTCCGCCACCAGCGCGGCGCGCGCCACGCCCCACCACTGCAGGCTCAGGTGCACCGGCGGCGTGTCGGTGGCGGTCAGGGAAACGCGCACCGCCTCCACCGGCCGCTCGCCGATCGGGAGGGTCAGCTCATGCCGGCGACCGCGGCCGGCGACCGGCGCGCCCAGGGGCGACCAGCGGCCGTGGCGGCAGGCCTCAAACGTCAGGGTGACGTGGGCCGGCGCCACATGGCAGAAGACAAAATGATCGAAGCGCTCCGGCAGGCCGGACACGGCCATCCCGAAGCGCGCCGCGAGCTGGCCGGCCGGGGCGAGGTCCCAGGAGAGCTTGGTGCCGTCCCACCCGAAGTCGCGCCGGAGCCCGCGCGCCGCGCCGGGCTCGAGCGTGAGGGGCAGCTGCTCCGCGACCGTGCAGTCGTGGAACGGCGCAAACATCGACTCGGCGGGGGTGAGCTCGAACAGCTGGGTCGG
>CAZUQB010000080.1:0-8341 GCA_964622405.1 uncultured Opitutaceae bacterium
CTGATACTCTAAATGGAGTAAGGGAAACGCATTGCCACGGACGGCTTTTGCATGAGCCTAGCGCCCAGCCAAACGCTGCTCCTCAACCCCAAGGAGACCGTTCCCATGCCTTCTGTTGCGTCCCGTTTGTCCACCCAGACCAAGCACCGGCTGCTGACGATCATCCTGGAGAGTCGTCACGGCGACCTGCGCGAGGAAAACCTCAATCGCCAGGGCAAGGGTCACTTTCACGTGTCCGGCCGCGGCCATGAGGCGCTCGCCGCCGTGGGCCTGCAGCTGCGGGCCGACGACTACGTCGTCCCGTACTACCGGGATCGCGGCCTGGTGCTGGGGCGGGGCGTGACGACCCGCCAGCTGGCGCTCGACTACATGGCGAAGCGCGAGTCCTCGTCGCGCGGCCGCCAGATGCCGTCGCATTATTCGTATCGCGAGCTGAACATCTGGAGCGTCCCGACCCCGACCGCGGCACAGCTGCTGCCGGCGTGCGGCATCGCGTGGGGCATGCAGCTTGACCGGAAGGACGGCGTGGTGGTGACGACGGTCGGCGACGCCGCGACCCGGCAGGGCGATTTCTACGAGGCGCTGTGCTTCGCGCAGGAGCGCCGGCTGCCGATCCTGTTCATCGTCGAGGACAACGGATTTGGCATCAGCACGCCGACCGCGCGGATGACGCCGAAGGCGCTGTCGGTCCTGAACGAGGAGCAGTGGCGCACGGTGGAGGGCTGGGAGGTCGAGGCGGTGCATGCCGCCACGGAGGCCGCCCTCCAGGACATCCGGTCGGGCCACGGCCCGGCGTTGATCTGGCTGCGGCTGGAGCGGCTCTCGAGTCACACGAGCACCGACGACCAGTCGATCTACCGCAGCAAGGACGAGCTCGCCACGCTGGCCGAGCGCGATCCCCTGATGGTGCTGAAGCGGCAGCTGATCGCCGAGGGCGAACTCACCGAGGCGCAGTTCGCCCAGCTCGACAAGGAGACCAAGGAGCGCGTGCGGCTCGACTACGTCGAGGCCGAGAAGGCCGAGAATCCGGTCGCCTACGAGCTGGAAACGAACGTCTCGTCGCAGCCCGCCGCACTGGACGAGCAGGTGCTCAAGCCGGGTACGTACCGCATGGGCGACGTCATCAACCTGACGCTCCGCGCGGGCCTCGATGCCGATCCGGGCCGCGTGATCTTTGGCGAGGATGTCGAGGACCCGAAGGGCGGGGTGTTCCGGCTCACGCAGAAGCTCTCCACCGACTTTCCCGGCCAGGTGTTCAACTCGCCGCTCGCCGAGAGCACGATCCTCGGCGTGGCCTGCGGGCTCGCGAGCTATGGCAAGCGGCCGGTGTTCGAGCTCCAGTTCATCGACTTTGTCTACCCGGGCTGGAACCAGCTCGTCACCAACCTCGCCACGCTCCGCTGGCGCACCTACGGCCGCTGGTCCTGCCCGGTCGTGATCTACGCCCCGTACGGCGCCTACCTCCCCGGCGGCTCGCTGTGGCACTCGCAGGCCAATGAGTCGGCCCTGGCCCATTTCCCCGGCCTGAATGTCGTCATCCCGAGCACGCCCGAGGACGCCGCCGGGCTGCTGTGGACCGCGATGCACACGGAGGACCCGGTGATCTTCCTCGCGCCGAAGCACCTGCTGTGGGCCGAGCGCGCCACGCCGAACCCCGTCATGGCCGTGCCCATCGGCCACGCGCGCTGCCGCCAGGCCGGCACCGAGGTGACCGTGGTCGCCTGGGGCAACACCATGGAAAAGGCCCTCGAGGCCGTCGGCCTCGTCCAGGACCAGGTCAGCGTCGAGCTGATCGACCTCCGCTCGATCGTGCCGTGGGACCACGAGATGATCGAGGAGTCGGTGCGCAAGACCGGCCGGCTCGTCGTCGTGCAGGAGGACACCGAGAACTGCTCGGTCGGCCAGATGATCATCTCCCATGTCTCCGGCCGGCCCGATGTCTGGAGCCGGATGGTTGCCCCGCCGGTCCTGGTCTCGAAGGGCAACGTCATGATCGGCTACAATCCGATCTACGAGTACGCCGCGCTGCCCGACGCCCAGCGCATCGCCGAGGCGATCCGGCGGTCGATCGCAAATTCCGCGGGCCTGCAGCCGGGCAGCCGGACGCCGTTCCCGGCGCCGTCCCCCGCGATTTCGGCTTCCGCGTCGCCCGCCGCCCCCCTAAACAGCGTCGTGCCCGGATCCAGCGAGATCATCGTCAAAGTGCCCATCATGGGCGAGGGCCTGCGCTCCGCGCGTGTCGTCGCGCTGCACAAGCGGCCCGGCGACGCGGTGCACCCCGACGACGTGCTCTGCGAAGTCGAGACCGACAAGGCCGTGTACCCGATCGAGGCTTCCTACAACGGCATCCTCAAGGTCTGGAAGATCAAGCCCGACGAGGTCGTCGAGATCGGCCAGGAAATCGCGGTCGTGACCGCCGAGTCCGTCGGGGAGGCCGCGCCGTCGGCGCCGTCCGTCCCGGTCTCCGCCCCAAGCCCGGCGCCGAAGCCGGCCGCCCGCGCGGAAAGCGTGTCCGGCGCCGCGCCGGCCAAGGGCGAACGCCGCGAGCCGGCGCTGTCGCCCGCGATCACCCGCCGCCTGGACACCGTGGTGCCCGCCAACATGGAGATGGACGTGCGCTATGCCGCCATCCGCGCGGCGCGCGAGCAGGCGAAGCGCGCGCTGGGCAAGGCCGCGCCCTCGCCGTCGGCCATGATGGGCTGGTGCGTGGTGCGGGCGATGGAACGCCACGCGCCGTTCCGGCGCCTCGTGACGAAGGACGGGACGATTCTCGAGCAGCAGGACTTCGACCTCGGGGTGGCCGTGGCGCTGGAGGGCGACCGGCTCGCGACCGCGGTGGTGCGTCGCTGCAACCGGCTCGGCTGGACCGAGTTTGTCGCGGCCTACCAGGCCGCGATCGACGCCACCCGGTCCGGCAGCGTGGAGGAGGTCCAGGCCCCGCTGAATCTCACGAGCCTCGGCGCCTTCGGCATCGAGAAGGCCTGGCCGATCGTCGTGCCGCCGGCCATGAGCACGCTCTTCGTCGGCACGGCCCATGAGCGCATGATCAACGACGGCGGCGTCGTCTATCCCGCCGAGGTGGTCACGCTCTCCATCACCTTTGACCACAAGGTGGTCAACGGCGCCGGCACCGCGGCCTTCCTGCAGGACGTGAAGACGCGGTTCGAGGGCTTCCAGCTTCCAGCCTGATTCGCCGGACGGTCCGGTCCCGCCCACCTCGCGGCGGCGCCAACCCGGTGGCAGGGATGGCGTGGTCCCCATGAAGCTGTCCCTCTGCTTCGGCCTTGCCGTGGCGCTGGCCGCGCCCGCCTTCGCGGCGGAGCGGCTGCCGGTGTCGGACTTCGCCCGCCCGCCCGAGACGGCGCGGGCCCGCCTGTCGCCGGACGGACGGCACCTGGCCTTCCTGCGGGATCACGAGGGCCGGCCGGCGGTGTATGTCGCCGACGTGGACACCGGGGCGCTCTCCTGGATCGATGTCGGCGAGGCCGTTCTCGCGGACGGCGTGCGCAAGGGCGTGGGCGGCTTCGTCTGGGTGGGCGACCGCCGGCTGTTCATCACGACCACGGTGTGGAACTCCGTGTACGGGGTGCTCGCGGTTGACCTCGACGGCAATCGGCCGGTCCCCGTCAGCGGCCGCGAGGGTGAGCGGTACAGCCTGCCCGGCGCGCGCTTCGCGCCGCGGGAGATCATCCATCGCTTCTTCGACGCCGAGCAGAACGTCCTGATGCTCGATCGACACGAGGGCGGCGCCGGCTCCTACAACCATCCCGACGTGCTGCGGGTCCGGGGCGAGGACGGGCTGGCGCGCGTCGTGGTCAAGAACCCCGGCGAGGTTGTGGCCTGGGGCGTGGACCACCGCGGCGAGGTGCGGTTCGGGGTGCTGCGGCACGGCGATCTCAGCGGCGCGATCTACCGCGAGAACGCCGCGGCGCCATGGCGCACGATCCTGCCGCTGCAGGACCGCACCGGGCTGATGCGTCCGCTCGGGTTTGACGCGGCGCACGACCGGGTGTTTGTCGCCGCGCTCACCGCCGCCCGGCGCTGGTCCATTTTCGCCCTCGATCCGGCGACCGGCCAGCTCGGTGAGCCGCTCGTGGACGACCCCGAGTACGACATCCTGCCCGAGGGATTCAACCCGGGCATCGACGGGCAGTCGCTGGCGCGGCCGCTGTTTGCGCCCCGCGGCGACCGGCTCCTGGGCATCCGCTACCTGACGGATGCGCCGCGGGTGAAGTGGCTGGACCCGGAGTACGCCGGCTATCAGCGCATGATCGACCGGATGCTGCCGGACACGGTGAACCTCTTCGTCGACTCCTCGCTCGACGGCACCCGGCTGCTGTGGCTGGCCTATTCGGACCAGGAGCCCGGGGCCTATTACCTCGTCGACACCGCGCGCAAATCCGTGCGCCGGCTGGCCTCCCGCATGAGCTGGCTCCCGCCGGCGCGGATGGCCCCGACGCTCGCGATCAAGTACCAGGCCCGCGACGGCCTGCTGATCCACGGCTTCCTGACGGTGCCGGCCGGCCATGAACCCAAGGGCCTGCCGCTGGTCGTCCTGCCGCACGGCGGGCCGTGGGTGCGCGACGTCTGGGGCTTCGACCCGCTCGTGCAGCTGCTCGCGAACCGCGGCTACGGGGTGCTGCAGATGAACTATCGCGGCTCACCGGGCTACGGCGACCAGCTTTATCGCGAGGCGCGCCGCCAGATTGGGCGCAAGATCCAGGATGACATCGAGGACGCGGCGCGCTGGGCGGTGACAGCCGGCGTGGCCGACCCGGCGCGGATGGCCATTGCCGGCAGCAGCTACGGCGGCTACTCGGCGCTCTTTGCGCTCGGGCACAATCCGGGGCTCTATCGCTGCGGCATCTCCTTCGCGGGCGTTACCGACTGGCCGGCGATCTTCGACGACCGCCGCACCGATCCCGCCGGGCAGTCCGCCCTCCGGTTCTGGCGGCGCGAGATCGGTGATCCCGACCGGGACCAGGAGTTCCTGCGGTCGATCTCCCCCGTCAATTTCGCCGACCGCATCAAGGCGCCCGTGCTGATCATGCAGGGCCGCGACGACCGCGTCGTGCCGGAGGATCAGGCTCGCCGTCTGGTCGCCGCACTCGAGCAGGCGGGTCGCAAGCCCGCGACGCTCTTCCTGGCCGACCAGGGCCACGATCTCGCCTCCGAGGCGACGCGGCTCACGGTGTTCCAGCGCACGGTGGATTTTCTCGAGGAGCACCTCGGCCCCGGCGTGAAGTAGCCTTTCAGGGGCCGCCGATCTCCCGCAGCGCCGCGCGGGCGCGCTCAAACGCCGCCGGGTCGTGCTTCTCGACCGGGGGCAGGCGCAGCGCCTCCTCGAGCGTCTGCCGGGCTGCGTCCCGCTGGCCGTCGGCCAGCAGCGCCAGGCCGAGTTCGATGCGGTGGGACGGCAGCCGGGGCGCGAGCTCGGTGGCGCGGCGACAGTGGCGCACCGCCTCGGCGGTGGAGGCAGGCGGGAGCCCGCCGTAGATGAGCCGCACGACGACCCGCGCGCCGAGGCCGAGCGTGGCCACCTCATGATGCCACCGGCCGAGCACGTGGTGGGCGTAGTCGTAGTCGGGATCGAGGGCGAGGGCCCGCTCGGCGTGCAGCTTCACGAGCCGCGAATACTCCACCTTGGTCCGCGTGTCGCTGTACAGGCCGAGCTTGCCGTAGCAGATCGCGACCGAGAGCTGGTTGACCGGGTCGTCGGGCGCGAGCGTCGCCGCCCGGCGGGCATAGTCGAGCGCCAGGGTGCAGAGGCGCTTCTTTTCCGCCGGGTCCGCGGTGTCATTGGTGGCGTCGGAATACTGCCGCGAGATCTTCTGGAGGATCGCCGGATCGTTGGGCCGGGCGGCGTCGGCGCGCAGGAACAGCGAAAGTGCCCCCGCCGTGTCGAACCGTGCCTCGGCGGCCCGTCCCTGTTGCACCAGGGCGGCGGCCTCGTCGGCGCGGCCCGGCAAGGGGACCAGCGAGGCCAGCGCGAGCGCGCCGGCCAGCAGCAACCCGGAAGTCGCACCGGCGCGCATGGCAGGTCAGGGCTTCCGGAACAGATAGTGACTGACGAGCCACTCCTCGCCGCCGCGGTAACCCCAGAGTTCCGCGCAGCTCATGAAGAACACCCGCCAGTAGGCCCACCACTTCGTGGCCTGGTCGCGACCGTACACGTCGATGAACAGCGACCGGATCTCGTCGCGGTGCGCGTCCAGGTTGCGGAGCCAGTGTTCCGCCGTCCGCTGGTAGTGGGTGCCGCTGAGCTTCCAGTCGGACACGAGGCGCAGGTCGTCCTGGAACTGCGGGAGCAGGTCGTGCGCCGGCATCTGGCCGCCGGTGAAAAAATGCCGGCTCATCCAGTCCCCCGGCCCCTCGGGCACGAAATGGTACGACAGGCGGTGATGGGTGAAGATGTGCACGAAGAGCAGCCCCCCGGGCTTGAGCCATCGGGCGATCAGCGCGAACAGGCGCTGGTAGTTCTTCAGGTGCTCGAACATCTCGACGGAAACCACGCGGTCGAACTGGCCGGGCGCGATGTCGAAGGCATTGATGTCGCTGGTGATCACCCGGAGGTTGGTTAGCCCGCGCTTCCGGGCCTCGGTGTCGATGTGCTCCTTCTGGGTGCGCGAGTTCGAGACCGCGGTGATCCGCGCCCCGGGGAACCGCGCGGCGTTGTAGAGCGCCAGCGAACCCCAGCCGCAGCCGAGCTCGAGGATGTTCTGGCCGTCCGCCAGCTGGGCGCGCTCCGCATAGAGCTCGAGCATCTTCGCCTCGGCCTCGTCGAGCGTCTCCTGGCCCGTGGGGTAGAGGCAGGCCGAGTACTTGAGGTGGCGGCCGAGGCACTGCAGGTAGAACGCCGTCGGCACCTCGTAGTGCTGCTCGTTCGCCGCCCCGGTCTGCTCGGCCAGGGCCCGGGTCTTCAGGTCGGCCACGTAAGCGGCGCGGTCATAGCGCGCCGCCTCGTCGCGGAGGCGCTGCGCGAGGAGGCGGCGGATGCCGATGCGCACCAGCCAGTCGGGCAGGAGGTTTTTTTCGAGCAGGACGTCGAGCATGGGACGGGAGACTCAGGCGG
Organism: uncultured Opitutaceae bacterium; assembly: GCA_964622405.1. Classification (GTDB taxonomy): domain Bacteria; phylum Verrucomicrobiota; class Verrucomicrobiia; order Opitutales; family Opitutaceae; genus Opi-474. The sequence continues at coordinate 7,073 of CAZUQB010000080.1, forward strand.
CCGGCGGGCCGGGCCGGCGCGGGAACCAGGGCACGAACCGGCTCGTGGCCTCCTGGTAGCGGCGGTACGCGTCGCCGCGGCTCCGCAGGCTCTGCTCCTCGGTGAGCGGGATGCCCGTCACCCGGAGCAGGAGAAACAGGATGATGGCCGGGCTGAGCGCCGCGACCCAGCCCCAGGGGGAGCCGAGCGCGAAGACGAAGTACGCGACCCAGATCAGCCACTCGAAGAAATAGTTGGGATGCCGGCTGTACCGCCACAGGCCCGCCTCGCACACCCGGCCGCGGCTGTCGGGCCGGCGCTTGAACGCCGCCAGCTGCGCGTCCGCCAGCGCCTCGCCGCTCAGGGCGACGAGCCACAGCGCCACGCCCGCGATCTCCGCGGGATGCAGGGCGGGCGCGGGATTCGCCGCCGCGAGCAGGAAGGGCAGGCCCAGCAGCACGACGGAACCGGCCTGCAGCTGGAAGAAGCCGAACATCATCGGGCCAAAGCGGCCCGCCCAGTCGCGGCGCAGCTGCTGGTAGCGGCCGTCCTCGACGGGGTGGTGCCCCAGCACGCGGACTGCGAGGTGCGTTCCAAGCCGCAGGCTCCACAGCACGGCCATAGTCCCGACCAGCGCCCGGCGCATCGGCCAGCCCTCGGCGCCGAGCGCATAGGCCGCGCCGAGCGCCGCGAACGCGTAGGACCACGCGATGTCGACGATCCCGTAGTTGTCCATCGCGCGGGCCACGCCGTACAGGACCGCGAACCCGGCGCAGAGGCCCGCGAGGGCGGCGAGCGCGAGCAGCAGCGGGCTCATGGCGTCGGCGGGGGCGTCGGGTCCGGGCTGTCGGACTCGACCGTGTGCTTCAGGTACGCCACGCGGCGGGTCACCGGCAGGGCGATGAAATAGACGGCCGTGATGAAAAACGGCGCCAGCACGCACCAGGCCACGACGGCGTACAGCACCGTCAGGCCGAACTGGTGGAAGAATTCCGCCGGGTGGCTCCAGAACATCTCGCGCATCCAGCGGATGTGGAACTCCGCGTGCGGCGCCCCGAAGATTTTCTCGCCGAGCCGGATGCACCCGAAGATCACCGGGATGTGGACCGGCCAGAGCGCCTGGTTGATCAGCTGCACGATCGGCTGGTTCAGCCGCAGCGCCACGGCGATGATGAAGCACAGCACGGTCGTGGTGCCGAGGACCGGGAACAGCGCGAACGCGCTGCCGACGGCCAGGGTCAGCGCGATCTTCTCGGGCGTGATGCCCTGCGTCAGCTGCGCGACGATGGG
>CAZUQB010000081.1:0-8271 GCA_964622405.1 uncultured Opitutaceae bacterium
CTCGCCGCCGCAACAGCGGCCAGAAGACTGCCCTCCGAAGCGCGCGAACAGCGTGCGAAGGAGGGCTGACCACCCCCCGGATGCGGCTACGACTGGCGAGCCAGTCCTAATTCCAGCCTGGGTCCACAAGGGATTTCGCCGCCGCAACAGCGGCCAGAAGACTTCCTCCTACGCTCGCTTGGGGCGAGCTTCGGAGGGCCGACCACCCCCGATGCGGCTACGACTGGCGAGCCAGTCTTGATTCCAGCTCCAGACAGCCGGTAGATTTCGCCGCCGCAAATGCGGCCAGAAGACTGCCACGCCGAAGCTCGCGTACAGCGAGCGAAGGAGGGCCGACCACCCCCGATGCGGCTACGACTGGCGAGCCAGTCTTAATTCCAGCTCCAGACAGCCGGTAGATTTCGCCGCCGCGAATGCGGCCAGAAGACTGCCACGCCGAAGCTCGCGTACAGCGAGCGAAGGAGGGCCGACCACCCCCGATGCGGCTACGACTGGCGAGCCAGTCTTAATTCCAGCTCCAGACAGCCGGTAGATTTCGCCGCCGCGACCGCGGCCAGAAGACCTCCTCCCACGCTCGCTTAAGGCGAGCTTCGGAGGCTCTGGGATTACCGCAGATTAGTGGAGATTAGCGGTTTCTTCTCCGGGAGATTTGTTCCGTCGGATCGTAAAATTCACTGCCGGGAAATCGCTTGCGTCACCTCTTGGCCCGTTAACACTCCGCAGCGACTACACCAAGCGCCCAGCGTGCGCTTTCAGCAAACCACCGCCGCGGGCCTCGCGCCCGCTTTGTTTCCGACTACATGGACGACACGCCCGCCAAGGAGAATCCTGAGAAGGATTTCAACAAGATCGACCTCAGCCAGCTTCAGGGTTTCAGCTTCGGCACCCAGTGGGTGCAGGACAAGGCCCAGGAATCCGGCCGTCAGGACCAGAGGTCGGACCGCCCTCCGCGCGAGGGCGCCGAACGCCGCGACCGCCGCGCCTTTCGCCGGCCCTCCCCGGGCCCCGGCGGTGGCGACGCGCCGGCGGGCGAGGGCGCGCCGGAACGCCGCGGCCCCGGCGATCGCCGGTCGGCCGGCGGTTACCATGGCGGCCCGCGCCGCGACGGCCCCGGTGGTGAGCGCGGTCCGCGCCACTTCGACCGCGAGCCGGAGCGCGGCCCGTACGACAGCCCGCACTTCAGCGTCACGTTCTACCCCGAGGACACGAGCTTCAACGCGCTCGCCAAGACGATCCGCTCCTCCTGCCGCACCATCGAGCTCTTCGAGATCGCCCGCACGGTGATCGACAAGCTCGACCGCTTCGTCGTGGTCCTCACCCGCAAGCCCGGCGCGACGCCGGACGCCAAGCCGGCGCCGCTGTCGATCTCGGTGCCGGACGGCCTGCCGTTCGAGTCCGACGAGGCCGCGATCGCCCACGTGCTCTCGCAGCACCTCGACCGCTTCTTCGACCGCGCCGACGTCGAGATCGAGCCGCCCAAGGGAAATTTCCTCGTCATCAACAAGTGCACGATCACCGGCGAGCTGCTCGGGCCGCCGAACTACCATCGCTACAACCAGATCGTGCAGCAGCACCACGCCGCGAAGATCCGCGGCCTGTCGCTCGAGGCTTACCGCAACCGCATCGAGACGGTCCGCGATCCCGAGGTCGTCGCGCAGTGGCTGGAAAAGATGAAGAAGACCACGCGCTACACGTGGAAAACTCCGGCCCCGAAGGCCGCGAAGACGGCGACCCCGGCCGCGCCGGCCGAGGAGGCCCCCGCGGCGGAGGCCGCTCCGGCCCCGGCGCCCGAGGCCGCTCCGGCGCCGACGGAGGCCGCGCCCGCGGCACCGACGTTCGACACCTTTGAGGAGGCGCGCATGCACCTCCTGACGGTGGCCCGCGACAAGGTCGTGCGCCAGGCCGACTCGGCCCGGTTCCACGGCAAGGTCTGCGAGCAGCTCCCCTCGGGCGAGATCCGCCGCGCCGTCGAGGGCGCCCTCGAGCGCCAGCGCCGGTTCCCGCTCGACACCGCGAACGCGCTCCGCGGTCGCCTGCGCCGCGAGCGTTTCACGATCTTCAAGAAGGGCTCCAAGGGCGTCTCGTACGTCTGCGCCGTGAAGCGCAAGTTCCGCGTGCCGGGCCAGACGTTCTCCGACAGCATCGGCGCCGTCATCGCCTTCATCGAGGCCCACCCGATGATCCGCGCGAGCGAGCTCACCGCGAAGTTCCTCGGCATCAAGCTGCCGGCCGCCCCGAAGCCGGCCGAGCCCGCCGCCGAGGCCCCGGCCGACGCGGCCGCCCCGGCGCCCGCCCCCGAGCCCGCCCTCAGCATCGAGGACCGCGCCCGGATCTCCCGCATGCAGGGCGACCTGCGCTGGCTCGTGACCGAGGGCTACGTGACCGAGTTCATCGACGGCCGGCTCTTCGCCCCGCCGCCGATGGTCGAGGCGCGCAAGAAGGAGGTCGAGGCCGAGGAGCACGATCCCGAGAATTTTCCGGAAATCCCGGTGTCGAATCCGCCGTTCGAGGGCAAACCCGCCGAGGCCGCTCCCGCCGCCCCGGCCGAGGCTCCGGCTCCGGCGGTGACCGAAGCCGCGACCGAACCTGCGCCCGAGGCCAAGCCGGCCGACGGCGACAGTCCGGCGCCCGCCTCCTGACGACCCCTTGACCGCGCCGGCGGCGTGATCCGCCGCCGGCCCGGTGTTCCCCTGGTTTCGTCCCGTGATGCGCGCGTTTCCCGCCCCGCCCGAGGTCGAGTCCTACCTGCATCGCCACATCCCGCTGTCGGCCGACATGGGCGTGCGGGTCCTCGCCGCCGAGTCCGCCGCCGTGGTGCTCGGTGCGCCGCTGGAACCGAACATCAATCACCGCTCGACGGTGTTCGGCGGAAGCGTCTCGGCGGTGACAATCCTCGCCGCGTGGACCTGGCTCCATTTCTCGCTGCGCGCGGCGGGCCACACCTCGCGTCTCGTGATCCAGCGCAACACGGTCGAGTACCTGGCGCCGGTCGTCGCGGCCTTTGAGGTGCGCTGCGCGGGACTGCCTCCGGCGCAGTTCGAACGGTTCCTGCGCACGCTCGAGCGTCACGGGAAGGCCCGGGCCGTGCTGGCCGCCGACCTGTCGTGCGGGGGACGGAAAGCCGCCAGTTTCAGCGGCGAGTATGTCGCCGTGCGCGCGGGTTGAGCCTGCGGTCGCCTAGCGCAGGCGCAGGCGGTGGCGCTCGTCCGGCGTGATCGCGAGGTCGAGGTGCCAGGCCTGCGGCGGGATCCAGGCGGCGATTTTCTCGGGCCACTCCACCGCGAGGCACCACGGCGAAACGAGAAAGTCCTCCAGCAGCAGGTCCTCGATCTGGCGCGCGTTCTCCAGCCGGTAGGCGTCGAGATGCACGAGGGTGGGCGCACCGGCTCGTCCGGCCGGGGCGCGGTGCACGGTGTAGATGTTGAAGGTCGGGCTCGTGACCGGCTCGGTGAGCCCAAGGCCGTGCGCCAGGCCCTGCACGAAGGTGGTCTTGCCGGCGCCCAGGTCGCCGTGGAGCGCGAGGGTGGTGTCCGGCGGCAGCAGCGGCGCCAACTGGGCGGCCAGGGCCTGGGTTTCGGCCGCCGTCGAGGTCGTGACGCCTTGCCGAAGCTGGTCGAGGACGTTCATGGCCGGATTCGTCAACGCTGCAGGTGCTCGTAGCCGCGGAAACCGGCCGGATTGACCGCGCCGGCGGGCATCTGGTCCGGCGCGACGAAACGGCCGATCGCGCTGAGCCGGGTCCGCGGAAACGCGCGGTGCCAGTCCCGCTGCAGGGTCGCGAGATCGGCCGACCGAGCCACCGCGAATACGAGCTCGTAGTCCTCCCCGTCGCCGCAGGCCTGCGCCACGGTGGCTCCGCTCCGGCGGGGAAGCGCCGCGGGGTCCAGTGCCGCCACGTATCCGGGCGGCGTGAGCGCCTTCAGGTCCTTCGCCAAGCCGTCGCTGACGTCCATCATGGCCCGCACCTCGGGACGGCGAGCCAGCCACGCCCCCTCCGCCAGGCGGGGCGTGAAGCGATAGTGGTGGCCGCTGGACAGGCTGCGGCCGAGGCGGCCGGTCACCAGAATCCAGTCGCCGCGCTTCGCCCCCGTGCGCGTGACCACGCGCGGGCCGGCGGCTGCGCCGAGCAGCGTGAGACTCGCGGCGACCACGCCGTCCGCCTGGGCGACGTCGCCGCCCACGATCGGCACGCGGTACCGGCGCGCGGCGGCGGCGAGCCCGCGGTAGAACCGTTCGAGCCAGCGGCGGCTCACCCGCGCGTCGAGGGTGAGCGCGAGGACGGCCGCGGTCGGCCGTCCGCCCATGGCGGCGAGGTCGCTGAGGTTTCGTTTCAGGAGCTTGGCGCCGACAGCGCCCGGCGGCACCGCGGCGTCGAAATGTCGGCCGTAGATCACGGGGTCGACCGTGATCAGCTGGCGCCCGCGGGCCGCGGGGAGCACCGCGCAGTCGTCGCCGATGCCGAACGGCGCGCGCGGCGACGCGGGCCCGAGCCAGCGGCGGATCGCGGCGATCAGCCGTTCCTCGCCGAGGGCGGCGACGGAGGCGGAGGGCTGGGACGTGAACGGTTGCACGGAAGGACGCGGGAAGACTGGGGCAGGCGGGCGCCGGGTGCGACCTCAGACATCGACCCCGGCGAAGATCAGGAGCGTGGTCGTGGCGTTGAAGAGCGCATGCGCCACGATGGTCGTGCTGATCCGGCCGGTGCGCTCGTACGCGAGGCTGAACACCACCCCGAGCGCGACCAGGGGCGCGAGGCTCGCCAGGTTGGTGTGCATCGCCCCGAAGATGAAGGCCGGCAGGAGCAGCGCGGCCCAGCGGGGCAACCGGGTCCGCACGTAGCGGAAGATGCCGGCGCGAAAGATCAGCTCCTCCGAGCAGGGCGCCACGAGGGTCGCGCTGGCGACGAGCACGGCGACGGGCAACGGGCCCTTGGAATGCCGCAGCAGCTCAATCGCGTCCTGGGGCGGGTTGGGCACCCCCAGGGCGGTGAGCAGGGCCTGCCAGACCAGGCTCACCACCACGATCACGGGCAACGCCGCGAGGTAGGTCACCACGCCGGCGAGGATCGGATTTGGCGCGGTCGCCGGGGCCGGCGATCCCGCCAGCGTGCGGCCAAACCGAAACCGGTACAGCAGCACCCCGACCAGCAGCCCCAGCTGGAACGCGGCGGTGGTGAGAATCAGGCGGAGGTCGGAATCAATCGGCCGCGATTTCAGCCAGAGCCCGGCCGCGAACGGCGCGAGCAGGCCGCCGCAGACGACGAACCACAGGAACAGGAAAAAATCGGTCAGGGTCGCCTCCCAGGGCTGCGCCAGCGCTGGGGCCCGCCGGGCCGCCGGGCTCAGGCCGAAGCGCCACAGCATGACGCTGCCGGCGAGGATCAGGAGGACCTCGGCGGCGGTGGCAATCGTCAGGAGGGACGGCGACATGCGGGGCCAGTGCGACGGAAAAGCGCGCGCCGCGCAATCCCTCTGTCCGGCCGGCGGCTACTCGATGGCCAGCTCCGCCACGTAGGCCCAGTCGAAGGCATTGGTGCCGTTGGGGTCCGTGTAGAGCTCCAACTGCTCGCCCGGCCGCAGTTCGACCATGCACCGGTCGTTTTGGGTGTCCCGGTCCGCCGGCCGCTGCGCCGGATCGAGCAGGCGGTGCCAGAGGACGCGGGAGCCGGAGGGCGTCACCGCCAGCAGCTGGAAGTCGACGCCATTGGTCCGGGCCTCGCCCTGCCAGGCCGAGTCGAGGATGCCGTATTCCATCCGGACGCGATGCCGGCCGGCCCCCGGGTCAAACCAGAGTCGGGTCGGGGCGTGCGCGCTGAAGACGGACCGGTTGCGCAGCGGATGACGCAGCAGCGTGTAGGGAACCTCGTAGCGCACGAGGGACGGCGAGAGTCCGTCGAACACTCCCAGGCCGTGCAGGCGTCTGGGCTCGCCAGCGAGCGGCACGGGCACGGTCTCGTTGCGGCTGCGCAGCTGCAGGCCGGCGCCGGCGTACAGCGGAATCCGGCCGGACCACTCGTCGCGGACCGCGGTGTTCACGAAGACCAGCGAGTCGTCGGTCGCCAGGATCGGCTCCGGAAAAATCCCTAGACGCGCGCGGGCCAGCTCGACGAGGTCGTTCCGGTTGCGGGTGTCGCCGGTGAGGATCAGGGCGCCGACGAACTCGTCGCGCAGGTCGCCGAACGCGCGCTCCAGGTAGGCGCGGTTGTCCTCGTAGCCGCGCCGGATCATCAGCGAACGCCGGCGCGTTGCCCAGGGCAGCTCGGCGCTCCAGTCCTGGCCGGCGACCACGAGCACGTCGCTGGCCGCGGTGAGGTCGAAGAGCGCATGGGTCAACGCGGTCTGGCCGTCGCTCGCGACGCGCTGCTGTGGCAGATAGTGCCGCGCGTAGAGCCGTCCCTGGAGGCAAAGGGCGCCGGCCACGAGGAGCACGCCGAGCCAGCGCGGCAGGCGGCTGTCCAGCACCGCCACCGCGGCAAAGCCCGCGGCCACGGCCAGGAATCCCGTATTGGCGTAATAGTAGTAGTCGTGCCACGCGTAGAGAAACGGGAACACCGCCGGGGCGAGGAAGAACAGGCCCGCGCCGCCCAGGATCCAGCCCCGCCAGCGGCCCGGCGCGAAGACCGCCATGACGGCGACTGCCGCGAGCACGAGCGGATCGATGGCCGCGGTGCCGACCATGGCCGCCCAGCGCCGCCAGTAGTCGCCCGAGAACCGGTCGGCCAGGACCCCGAAGTTGTACAGGCGCTGTGGGCCGGAGGTCAGCATGTCCGCGGCGGGATTGTGCGCCTTGACCGCGTCGCCGTACGCCACCCAGGCCAGTCCCGCCAGCGCCACGGGTGCCAACGAGAGCGCCGCCCAGCCGGTGCGGCGCCACGCGGCCGCGCGAACCTCCGGGGCGGCCAGCCGCGCCCGCCAGGCCGCGCGCAGTAGGAAGCCGCCGATGGGCACGAGGAAGAGGAACACGGTGGTCACCTTGACCAGGATCGCGCCCACCCCGAGCACCGTGGCGGCGGCCAGCCATCGGCCGCTGGGTCGGCGGAGCCCGATCACGAACGCGGTCAGGAACCACGCCGCGAACAGCAGGGCCATGGATTCGATCAGCACGGCCCGCGTGTAGAAGATGTACACCGGGCACGCCGGCACGAAGGCCAGCACCAGCCACCGGCGGGCACGGTCGAGGCCGAATTCGGCCAGCAGCAGCCAGACCGCGGGCAGCGTCAGGTAAAAGCAGGCGAGGCTGACGGACCGCGCCGCCTCCACGAGCGGCAGGTGGAGCGCCCGCTGCAGGCCGGCGACGGTCCACTGGTACAGCGGGAACTCCATCGGGATCGACCACGGCTTGCCCAGCACCGGCGTCGGATACGCGAGGGACAGTCCCGGCTCCTGGGCGATGAAATGGGTCGTCAGCGCGGTCTGGGCCTGGCGAAAGGTGTTCCCCGGCAGCATGCCGTACCGCCAGCCAACCGTCGCGGCCCACAGGTGCAGGGCGAGGACCGCGACGAAGAGCGCTGCGGTTGCCGCCTCGGGCAGGGGACGCGAGGCGGGCTGGCCGGTCGGCGGGCTCACGGCGGGACGGAGGGTGGCGGCCGGCGGCGGGCCCGGCTCAGGACCCCGACTCGACAATCCGGCCCTGGTCGAACACCACGCGGCCGTCGACGATCGTGGTCTTCACGCGTCCGGTCAGCGTCCGACCATGCCACGGCGAGTTGCTCGACTTGCTGAAGCCGGCGCGGGCGTCGTAGGTCCAGCGCTCCTTCGGGTCGAACAGGCAGAGGTCCGCCGCGGCGCCCGCCGCGAGGGTGCCGGCGGGCAGGCCCAGCACCCGGGCGGGCTGGCGGGTCATCAGGTCGACGACGTGCGTGAGCTTGAACTTGTGGTCGGTGACGAGCACGCCGAGCGACACCGCCAGCGCGGTCTCGAGGCCGAGGATGCCGTTCGGCGCGTAGTCGAACTCCTTGTCCTTCTCGTAGTTCGTGTGGGGCGCGTGGTCCGTCGAGATGCAGTCCAGCGTGCCGTCGCGCAAGCCGGCGATGATCGCCCGGCGGTCCGAGGCGGTCCGCAGCGGCGGGTTCATCTTGAAGTTCGTGTCGTACGTCCCGAGCTCCTCGTCGGTGAACGAGAGATGGTGCGGCGTGGCCTCGGCCGTGATCTTCACGCCGCGGGCTTTGGCGCGGCGGATGATGCCGACGGCGTACTTCGAGGAGATGTGCTGCAGGTGGAGGTGCGCGCCGGTGTACTCGGAGAGGATGACGTCGCGGGCGACGATGATGTC
>CAZUQB010000082.1:0-8260 GCA_964622405.1 uncultured Opitutaceae bacterium
AGGTTGCGCGGCAGGGTGCCGCGGCTGCGTTCGCGGTAGGTGGCCAGGCCGGCGGAGAGCTCCGTGACCAGCTTGAGCCGCTGCGCCTCGCCGCCGGAGAGCGACGGCGAACTCTGGCCCAGCGTGAGGTAGCCAAGCCCGCAGTCGACCATGAGCTGGCAGACCTGCGCGAGCTGCGAGTGGAAATCAAAGAACCGGGCGGCCTCCTCGAAGGTCAGCTCGAGCACCTGCCCGATGGTCCGTCCCTTCCACGCGATGTCGGCCAGCTCCGGGCCGTACCGAAGGCCGCGGCAGTCGTCGCACGGGAGGTAGGTGTCCGGCATGAAGGCCATCTCGAGCTTGATGCGGCCCGCCCCCTCGCAGGTCGGACAGCGGCCGCCGGCGGTGTTGAAGGAGAACCGCGACGCGGTGTAGCCGCGGATCTTGGCCTCGGGCAGCGAGGCGAAGAACTGCCGGATCAGGTCGAAGATCCCGAGATACGTGGCGGGCGTGGAGCGCGGCGTCTTGCCGATCGGAGACTGGTCGACCTCGATGACCGACCGGAAACCGGCGGCGCCGGTGAGGGTGCGGAACACGGGCGGAGTCGCGCCGGCGCCGCGCGACGGCGGGGGCGCGTTTTCGGCATTGAAGCCGGTGGCCTTGGTGAAGGCGGCGCCGGTGAGCTTCTTCTGCCGGGTCTTGATGGCGTGGGCGACCGCGGGGTGCAGGAGATCGCGGAAGAGGGTGGACTTGCCGGCCCCGCTGGGGCCGGCGACCATGATGAGCCGCCCCGGGGGCAGGCGCAGGTCGAAGCCCTTGAGGTTGCGGAAGCGGACCCCGCTGAGCTCGAGCCAGCCGGCGGAGGAGGCCTGGGGCGGCCGGTAGTCGCCGCGCAGCGGATGGGCGATGCCGCTCTGGAGGAACAGGCCGGTCACCGAGCGGGCGTTGCGCTTGATCTCCCCGGGCGTGCCGTTCGCGAGCAGCTCGCCGCCGTGCACGCCGGCCGCGGGCCCGAGGTCGACGATGCGGTCGGCGCGCTCCATGAGCTCCTCGTCATGCTCGACCACGAGGAGCGTGTTGCCCTTCGCGCGCAACGACTGGAGGGTCTCGATGAGCCGGTCGTTGTCGCGGGCGTGCAGGCCGATGCTCGGCTCGTCGAGCACGTAGAGCACGCCCGAGAGATTCGAGCCGAGCTGCGCCGCGAGCCGGATGCGCTGGGCCTCGCCGCCGGACAGCGTCTCGGTGGCGCGGTCGAGCGAGAGATAACCGAGCCCGACATGGTCGAGGAACCTCAGGCGTTCCTCGATCTGCGGCACGATGTCCTGCGTGATCAGGCGCCCGCGCGCGTCGAGGTCGAGCTGTCGAAGGAGCGAGAGCAGGCGGGCCGGCGTCTCGGCCAGCAGGGCGGGCAGCGACCGCGGCGCCTCGCGGCCGCGGAAGTGGAGCATCACGGCGCGTCCGATGCGGTTCAGGCGCGCGCCGTGGCACTCGGGGCACAACTGGCCCTCGTCGGAGAGGTCGTCGGTGGACTCGAGCCCGAGCTGGCGGAGCCGCTCGAGGTTCTCGTCGCGCTCGTCGTCGTCGCCCTCCAGCATCCACGGCAGGATCCGGCCGTGGCCGCGGCACGTCGGGCACCAGCCGCGCGGCGAGTTGAACGAGAAGTTCTTCGGGTCGAGCTCGGGAAACGACTCGCCGGTCTCGATGTCGGTGCGGGTCGTCGAGAACCACGAGAGCACCTCGCCCTGCGGCGTGAGCAGGAAGCACGCGCCCTTGCCCAGCTGCAGGGCCTGCTGGAGCGCGGCCGCGGGGGCGGGGGCTGCATTGCCGGAGCCGGATCTGGAGGGTCGGCCCACCGGGCCGCGCGCGAGATCGGCCACCACCACCTCGATGTCGTGCTCGGAATAGCGGTCGAGCTTCTGGAAGGCGTCGACCCGGGTGAGGCGTCCATCGGCGCGCATCAACTCAAAGCCCTGGTTGGCGATCCAGGTCGCGATGGGCTGGTGGTGGCCCTTGCGGCCGCGGATCAACGGGGCGCAGAGATAGAGGTGCTTCGCGCGGCGGGCCTGCGGGGTCGCGAGCACGCGGTCGAGCAGCTGGCGCAGCGCGGCCCGCGAGAGCGGTTTCACCGGCCGGCCGGTGTCGGGGTGATGCTGGACGCCGAGGCGGGCGTACAGCAGGCGCAGGTATTGCGCGACCTCCGTGATGGTCGCGACCGTCGACTTGCGCGAGCCGCGGGTCACGCGCTGCTCGATCGCCACCGTCGGCGGGATGCCGGTCAGCCGGTCGACGGCGGGACGGGGGAGCTGCTCGACGAACTGCCGGGCGTACGGCGACATCGACTCCATGAACCGCCGCTGGCCCTCGGCGAAGACGATGTCGAACGCGAGGGTCGACTTGCCCGAGCCGGAGACGCCGGTGACGACGGTCAGGTGCCGGTGCGGGATCGCGAGGGACAGGTTCTTGAGGTTGTTTTCCCGGGCGCCGGTGATGGTGAGGTCGGCGGCGGCCAGGGCCAGCGGCGCCTGTTCGGCGGGGGCCTCCTCCACCGCGCCGGCACGGGCCTGCTCGGCGAGGGCGGCGGCGAGGAACGGCGACGTCGCGGTGTCGCGCGCCGCGATCTGCTCGGGCGGCCCCTCGGCGACGATGCGACCGCCGCGATCGCCGGCCTCGGGACCGATCTCGAGGATCCAGTCGGCGAATTTCAGGACATCGAGATTGTGCTCGATCACGACCACGCTGTGGCCGCGGTCGACCAGCGCCTGCAGGACGGAGAGGAGGCGCTTCACGTCGTGCCGGTGCAGGCCGGTGGTCGGTTCGTCGAGCAGCAATAGCGCACCGGGCGAATTCGCGGACGGCACCTCGCGGCCTGCGGTCGACCCGGACCCGCCGGCGAAGCCGGAGAGATAGCTGACAAGCTTCAGCCGCTGGGACTCGCCGCCGCTGAGTGTGTTGAGGGGCTGGCCGAGCGTCAGGTAGCCGAGCCCGACCGACTCGAGCGCGGCGAGGCGGTCGCGAATGCCGGGCTGTTCGGCAAAGACGGCGAGGGCGTCGGTGACGCTGGTGGCGAGGAGGTCCGCGACCGAGCGGTCCTGCCAACGGATCGACAGGACCTCGGGCTTGAAGCGGCGTCCCTCGCACACCGGGCACGGCACGAAGACGTCGGAGAGGAACTGCATCTCGACGCGCTCGTAGCCGAGTCCCAGGCAGTGGTCACAGCGACCCTCGCCGCTGTTGAACGAGAACGAGGAGGCGTTGAAGCCCGCCTCGAGTGCCTGCGGGGTCTGGGCGTAGAGCTCGCGAATCAAGTCCCAGGCATCGGTGTAAAGCGCCGGATTCGAGCGCGGCGTCCGGGAGAGGGGAGACTGGTCCACCAGCACGATGTCCCCAAGCGGCGCGTCGGCGCGGATCTCGCGGAAGGTCGCGGGATCCTCGGCCAGCAGGCGGCGCTGCGTGAGCAGGCCCTGGTAGACGACGTGGTCGAGCAGGGTCGACTTGCCCGAGCCGGACACGCCGCTGAGGCAGACCAGCCGATGCAGCGGCAGGCGGAAACTGACGTCGCGCACGTTGTGCTTGGTTACGCCGGAAAAGTGGAGCGACGGGTGCGAGGGTGGGACCGGCCGGCGTCGGGTGGGCGTCCCGAGCGTCTCGCGGCCGGAGAAATACGCGCCGGTGATGCTGGCCGGGGCGTGGAGAAGTCCGGCCACGCTGCCCTGGTACACGATCTTCCCGCCCCGCGCGCCCGGCTCGGGCCCGACCTCGACGACATGGTCGGCGGCGCGGATCATCGCCTCGTCGTGCTCGACGACGACGACGGTGTTGCCCGCGTCGGTCAGCGACCGGATGATCGCGATGAGCCGGTTGATGTCGCGCGGATGGAGCCCGACGCTGGGCTCGTCGAGGACGAACAGCGTGTCGACCAGGGACGTGCCGAGGCAACTGGTGAGGTTGACGCGCTGGACCTCGCCGCCGGAGAGGGTCTTGGACTGACGGTCGAGCGTGAGGTAGCCGAGTCCGACCTGCTCGAGGTAGCGGAGCCGCGTGACAATCGAGTCGTAGGCGATCTCGGACTGGTGGTCGCCGGCCTTCGGCCGGGCGTCGGCGAGCGCGGCCAGCAGGTCCGACACCGGCAGCTGGTAGAGGTCGGGCAGGGTGCGGCCGCGCCACTGCCAGCAGAGGGACTCGGGCTGCAGGCGCCGGCCGCCGCAGGCGGGGCAGGGATTGTAGGCGCGGTAGCGGGCGAGGAACACCCGCACGTGCATCTTGTAGGTGTTCTTCTCGAGCCAGCGGAAGAAGCCTTTCACGCCGTACCAGTACTTCGGCCAGGTCTTGCCGTTTTCCTCGCCGTAGCCGGGCTCGCCATCGATGACGAAGCGCTGCTGCTCCTGGGTGAGCTCGGCGAACGGGACGTGGGTTGGGATCTTCCGCTTCCGGGCGAAGACCAGCAGGTCCTTCTTGGACTCGCCGTAGATCTCGCTCTCCCAGCACTTGATCGCGCCGGCGTCGATGGAGAGGGACTGGTCGGGCACGGCGAGCCGGAAGTCGATCTCGATCACCCGGCCGAAGCCGCGGCACTGCGGGCAGGCGCCCAGCGGCGAATTGAACGAAAACAGCGCGGGGCTCGCGGCGCGAAAGGTCCGGCCCGACTTCGGCGAATGCAGCCCGCGCGAATAGTGGCCGCGCTCCACGAAGGTGCCGTCGGCTCCCGCGGCGAAGATCCGCACCTCGCCCCGCCCGAAGTGCAGGGCGGTCTCGGCCGCCTCGAGAAAACGCGCCCGCTGGTCGGGCTGAAGGGTGACCCGGTCCTGCGCGACAAACAGCCGGTCCGCCCGGGCCAGCGGCCGGGCGTCGGCCAGGAGATCGTCCACGCGCCGGGCGGCGAGGGCGCCGGACGGCTCCGGCACCAGGACACGCACGTAGGACTGGCCCTTGAGACTGGTGAGGATCTCGGGCCACGCGAGATTGGCGGGCTTGGCCACCTCAAACCCGACGACCACGGGCTGTCCGCGGAGCGCGGCGCCAGCCTTCTCCCAGATCGTGGCCGGCGTGTCGTCCTCGACCTTCTCGCCCGTCTCGGGATCGAAGCACTCCGCCACGTGGCTGAACCAGACCTTCGCGAAGTCGGTCAACTCCGTCATCGTTCCGACGGTCGAGCGCGACGTCTTGACCGTGTTGGATTGCTCGATGGCGATGGAGGGCCGGATGTTCTCGATCGCGTCGACCCGCGGCTTGTCGAGCAGGTCGAGGAACTGCCGGGTGTACGCGCTGAAGGTCTCGACGTAGCGCCGCTGGCCCTCGGCGTGGAGCGTCTCGAACACCAGCGACGACTTGCCGGCGCCGCTGAGCCCGGTGACGACGATGTACCGGCCGAGCGGCAGATCGAGGTCGAAGCCCTGCAGGTTGTTCTGGCGGACGCCGCGGAGGCGGATGGTTTCAGCGGTACGGGAGGAAGCCACGGAGGGCCCCAACTGATGGGCGGAGGGCGGGGAAATTCAACTGTGCAGGAGGGAAATTTGGAGGGACCGGCAGGAGCGCTCGACGTTCAAGGTGCGGACCCACGCTGCCCTGGAAGTTGAGCGTTGAAAGGTGAATGTTGAAAGTTCGCGTGAGTTCAAATCTCACGGGGCGCGGCGCCAGCGGCGGAACGCTCTTTCTGCGTCCGGCGTTCGGCCGCCTCCGCCCAATGCGGCCTCCCTCACCGGGCCAGCGTCAGGGTCGCTCCGGCGGTGTTGATGGCGCGGGAGACATTGGCGGCCGGGCGGGCGTCGGTGACGATCGTCATGCGCCGGTCGAAGGGGGTGGTGAGGCTGAGCGCCTTGCGGCCGAACTTGGAATTGTCGAGGGCGAACACGGTGCGCTCGGCGGCCGCGATCATCCGGCGTTGGGCGGCGACCAGCTGGGCGTTGTAGTTCCAGATCCCGTTCTCCGTGATGCCGGCGCCGCCGAGGATCGCCAGGTCGGCGTGGATCTCGCCGAACGACTCCTCGCATTTCGGGCCGAGCAGCACGCCGAGGCGGCTGTAGATGGTGCCGCCCGAGACCACGGTCTCCACCGAGCCGACCTCGCTGAAGAGACTGGCGATCGGGAGGGAGTTGGTGATGACCTGCAGGCGCTTCTCCGCGAGCAGGCGGGCGACCGCATAGGTCGTGCTGCCGCCGTCGAGGATAACGGTCATGCCCGGCTGGACCTGCTCCGCGATGAAGCTGGCGATGGCGTACTTCTCGGCCGGATGGCGCTTCTTGCGGGCGAGGAAGTCGTATTCCTGGGCGACGGCGTCGTGCTCGACAAACGAGGCGCCGCCATGGTGGCGGCGGACCAGCCCGCGCGCCTCCAGCTGGTCCAGGGCCCGGCGGACGGTCGAAAGGGAGCCGCCGAACTTGGCCGCCAGGGTGCGCAGGTCGGCGTAGCTGTGCTCGCGGACGTAGCGGGCGATCGACTCGGTGCGCTGCTTGCTGGTCATGGCTGCGGGGCCGCCGACGCGAGCCGCCGGAACAGGGCGAGATATGCGTCAATCTGCCGGGCCTGGTCAAACGTCCCGCGGGCATAGGCCCGGGCCGGCGCCGCGCACGCGGCCCGCCGGTTGGCGTCGTCCAGCAACGGCTGCAAGGCGGCGCGGAAGGCGGTCCGGTCGCCGAACGGAACCACCCAGCCGGTCGTGCCGGGAATGAAGCACTCGGCGATGCCCTGGGCCTGGTACACGACGGCGGGCAGGCCGTGGGCCTGCGACTCGATCAGGAAGTTCGAGAGCGACTCGCTGCGCGAGGCGTGCACGGCGACGTCGGCGGCGCGGTAGAAAGGCGTCGGGTCCCGGTGGAAGCCCAGGAAACGAACCCGGTCCCGGAGCCCGCGCGCGGCGGCGAGCTGCTCGCACTCGGCGCGCGCTGGCCCGTCGCCGGCGAGCCAGAGCTGCCAGCGGCCCCGGGCCGGGAGCCCGGCCGCGATCTCGACCAACTCGCGCTGGTTCTTCTCGGGACGGAACATCGCGACGCACAGCAGCACGACCGTCTCGGCATCCGCCCCGTGCGCGGCCCGCAGGGCGTCGTCGCGCACCGAGGCGGCCTCGGCGGGAAAAACGAGCGAGTTGTAGATGACCGAGATCTTGCCGGTCGGGACCCCGTGGCGGGCCACCAAGAGGTCGCGGGCATCGAGGCTGTTGGCGACGACGTGCCGCGCCAAGCGGAGCGAGCGGCGAAAAAGCCCGGGCAGCGACTTGCCGGTGCGCATCGTGGCGATCACGGCGGCCGTGGGCAGCGCCTGCTGGAGCCCGCCGGCGTGGCAGTTGGCCATGCGGCCCATGCACAGGACCACCGCGGGCGCCAGCCGGCGCGCGGTGCCATGGAGGCCGGGTGCGAACCAGTCGAGTCCGGTGTCAAAGGGCTGGAGCACGCGGCGCCGCACCGGCGGGGCGACGGTGGCGGCGAGGGCGCCGCCCGGGCGAAACGTCAGCAAGGTGGTCTCGTGGCCGGCGGCGGCGCAGGCATTGGCCAGCAGCACCGACTGGCGCTCGGTGCCGCCGCTCCGCAGGTGGTCCTGGATCACAAGGATTTTCATTGCCGGCGGGTGGGGTGCGCGGAAGATCCGGTCACTCGAAGGACCCGGTTGCCATGATTTCACTCCTCATCCGCTGGCTGGTGCTCGCCCTGGGCGTGACGCTCGCGACCAAGATCGTGCCGGGCATCTCGTGCGCGGACGGCACCACGCTGTTCGTGGTGGTGGTGGTGCTGAGCTTCTTCAACGCGATCCTGAAGCCGATCATCATGCTGTTCACGCTGCCGTTCATCGTCCTGACGATGGGGTTGGGAATCGTGCTGATCAATGCCATGTTGTTCTACTGGGCGGGCAGCATCGTCAATGGCTTCCACGTGGCCGGCCTCTGGGCGGCGATCTGGGGCGGAGTCACGGTGAGTGTCACCAGTTTTCTCGCGAATCTCGTCATCAAGCCCGGTCCGCCGCGTCCGCCCAAGCCACCGAAGCGGGACGACGTGATCGATATCTAGCGCCCGGGCGCGAACCGTTGGTCGCGGGCGGGATTGGGGCCGGTGGCGATGCAACCGCGATTCCGTTTGACGGTGGCGGACGGCGTGGAGACGGTGGCCCACTCAAACTCTCTCCACCATGGCTGAAACCCTTGAATACGATCTGGTCGTCATTGGCGGCGGTCCCGCGGGCTACGCGGGCGCGATTCGCGCCGGCCAGCTGGGCAAACGCGTCGCGTGCATCGAGCTGGAGCGCGCCGGCGGCACCTGCCTCAACTGGGGCTGCATTCCGACCAAGGCGCTCCTGA
>CAZUQB010000083.1:0-8248 GCA_964622405.1 uncultured Opitutaceae bacterium
GCCGTGCGCACGTCCACCTGGGACTGCGGCGCCGCGGCGGGACCGACCACCGACTGGAGCGGAAACACGCCGGCCACGCCGTCGTGACACAGGAAATCGAGCGAACCCTTCGGATATCCCGGGGGATCCATTCCGAGGAACTGGGCCACCCCGCTGTACTTCCCGATCGCCTTGGAACTGGCGTGCTCGATGCGGTACCAATTGCCGACTTTCAGTTCTTCCAGGGTCATCGTCCCCAACCATACCCGCCTTCCGTCACGCGTCCACTGCGGAAAGTGCGCATGCCTGCCGGCGCCCGGCGCCGGCAGGCATGCGCAAGTCGAAGGTCTCAGGTCCCAGGTGACAGGTCTCGTCCGCGGCTTCGCCGTTGCTGGATGTAAGTCGGGAACACGCACAGGAGGTAACGGAGAAAACGGAGACCGCGCCGTGGCGTCGCCTCGTTGTGACCCGGTCAGCCTCCGTTCCCTTCGTTTCCTCCTGTGCAGCGGATCGTACTCCGGTCCTTCGACCTTCGACCTGCACCCTTCGACTCAATCGCCGCCGAGCCAGCTTCGCTTTGACGAACGCGCGCCGGGCGTTCATCGCTAACCGCCATGCTGCAGTCGCTCCGCATCCGGAACCTCGCCCTCCTTGAGGAGGTCGCCCTCGACTTCGAGGCCGGGTTCACGGCCGTCACCGGCGAGACCGGCGCGGGCAAGAGCATCCTCCTCGGTGCGCTGAGTCTCCTGGCCGGCGAGCGGGCCGACAAGACGATCATCCGCCAGGGCGCCGCGGCGTGCGAGGCCGAGGCCGCGCTGTATTTCTCCGATCCCGCGAAGATCGACGCGGTCCTTGCGAGCCTCGAGCTGCCGCCGTGCGAGGAGGGCCTGCTGCTCCTCAAGCGCAGCCTCGCCCGCGACAAGGCCCCGCGGATCACGGTCAACGGCAGTCTCGCCACCCTCGCCGCGCTCCAGCAGTTGGGCGAACACTGGATCGATTTCCACGGGCCGAGCGAGCCGCGCCGCCTGCTCCGGGAGCAGTGCCAGCTCGAGCTGCTCGACCTCTTCGGCCGCGCTGGGCCCGCTCAGGCGGCCTACCACGCGAAGTACCAGGCCTGGCGCGATCTCGTCGCGGAACGCGAGCGGCTCAGCCACGAGACGCGCCTGGCGCCGGACCAGATCGAGTTCCTCCAGCACCAGCTCGCGCGCATGGACGAGCTCGACCTGACCGAGCCCGCGATCGAGGCGCTGGAGCGCGACTTCGCCCGGCTCAGCCGCTCGCAGGAGCTGCTCCAGCTCGCCGACGCGCTGGCCGCCGGCCTCACCGGCGACGAGGGCGTCCAGTCGCGGCTGGCGGCGCTCCTGCGCGACGCCCGCCAGCTCGAGCAGATCGATCCCGCGAGCAAGTCCCTGAGCGACCGGCTCGGCGCGGCCGCGGTGGAACTCAACGACCTCGGCGCCGAGTTCTCCGCGCTGGGCCAGCAGCTGCAGTTCGATCCCGAGCAGGCCGAGCAGCTGACTTCCCGGATGAATACCTGGCTCGAGCTCAAGCGCCGGCATGGCGGCCAGGTGGCGGCGGTGATCGCCGCGCGCGACGACCTCCGCCGGCGGCTCGAGGCGCAGGGTGATCTCGAGGGCACGCTGGCGAAACTCGACCAGCGGATCGGCGCCGCGCTGCTGGCCGCGCGCCAGGACGCGACGGCGTTGCGCGCCCTGCGCGAGAAGGCGGCGAAGGAGCTCGCCAAGGTCGCGGCCAAGGGCATCGCCCAGCTCGGGTTCAGGAAGGCGGATTTCCAGGTGCGGGTCAGCCCCCTGCCGGAGCTGGGCCCGTCCGGCGACTGTGGGGCCGAGTTTCTGTTCTCCCCCAACGTGGGCGAGGCGCCCTTGCCGCTGAACCGCGTGGCCTCGAGCGGCGAGCTCGCGCGCGTGATGCTCGCGCTCAAGACCGTGCTCGCCGACCTCGATGAGGTCCCGCTGCTCGTGTTCGACGAAGTCGACGCCAACGTCGGCGGCGAGATCGGCCGGGTGGTCGGCGAGAAGATGGCCGGCATTGCGCGGGGCCACCAGGTCCTCTGCGTGACGCACCTGCCGCAGGTCGCGGCGCAGGCCACGTGTCACCTCGTCGTGACCAAGGACCAGTCCCGGGACCGGGCGGTCGTCACCATCCAGCCGATCCAGGCGAGCCGCAAGGCTCGCGTCACGGAACTCGCCCGGATGCTCGGCGACAGCAAGGCCAAGAGCGCCCTCGCGCACGCCGAGGAACTTCTCGGAAAGGCCTAGCGCGGCGCGGCCGCGCGGAGTTCGGAACTCGGAATTCGGAACTCGAAATTCGGAATTCGGAATTCGGGGTCGCGCGGCTTGCTGTTGCCAAGTCCTCCCGCTTGACCTGTTGAACGACCGGGTGGGCGTCGAGGCGGGCTTCACTTTCGCCTCCGCGCCAGAACCGAATTCCGAATCCCGAACTCCGAATTCCGCGCCAACCCCGTTGGCGCTCCCCGGACGATTCCTGCTCCCTGCCACCTGCCCCCTGTTACTTGCCGGGATGCGGCCGCCCGCCGGGCGGCCGCATCCCGGACATTTGGCTCGCCACCCGCGGGCCGTTTGCCTCCCTTACCGCGCGGATATGCGGTTGGTGAAAACACAGCTCAGTCACGGCAGCGGCCCGGGTTGGCGGCGGCTGCTGTTCGCGGCCGCGCTGCTGGCCGCGCCGCTGGCGCGCGCGGCGCTCACGCCGGCGGATCTCGTCACAATCTTCACCCACGCCGCCGACCGCGCCGCGGAGGTTTCGCCCAATGCGGTCATCGCGATCGTCGACCGCGATGGCCGGGCGCTGCTGGTGCGGCGGGCCAATGGCAGCGCGGCCGTCTCCGCGGGCGAGCGCGCCATCGCGGTGTCGAAGGCCGGCACCGCGATTTTCCTGAGCAGCAACGGCGAGGCGTTCACCTCCCGCACCGCCGGCTTCATCATCCAGCAGAACTTCCCGCCCGGGGTCTTCAACCGTCCGCCTGGGCCGCTCGTGGGCGTCGGGTTCTCCAACCTGGCCTATTCCGACGTGAACTATTTCCGCGAGATCGATGGCGCGCGGATTCCCGGCACGCGCCTCTACGGCTCGCCCGGCGGCGTGCCGCTCTATCAGGATGGCACGCTGGCCGCGGCCATCGGCGTCACGGGCGACGGCACCGAGCAGGAGGACTATTCGATCACCGGCGCCGACCTCGACGAGGCCGTCGCGCTGGCGGGCCAGCGGGGCTTCGAGCCGCCGGACGGGATCCGCGCCACGAATGTCTACATCGACGGCATCAGCCTGCCGTATGTCGGGTCCGAGGCGAAGGCCGCCGCGCGCAGCGCGGGCGTCACGCTCGATCCTGCGTCCCTCACGGTGCCGGCGCCCTATGCCTGGTCCTCGGCCGTGATCGGCGGCGTGGCGGTGCAGGTGCGCAGCGCGATCCAGGGCGATCCGCTCGGCGGCCTGATCGACGGCCAGCCGCGCCTCACCGAGAGCGAGGTCCGCTCCATCCTCGCGAAGGCGGCCGAGCGCACGCTCTACACCCGCGGCGGCATCCGGCTGCCGCGCGGCCAGCCGGCCGCCGTGTTCATCACGGTGGTCAACAATCCCGCGCAGGCCGGCGTGGCGCCGACCGTGCTCGGCACCATCCGGACGCCGGACGCGACGATGTTCTCGTGGGACGTGGCGGTGCAGAAGGCCCGCACCGCGGTGTTCTTCTCGAGCAAGAACCGCGCGTTCTCGACCCGCACCGTCGGCTTCCTGGCGCAGTCCATGTATCCGCCGGGCCTGGCCAACCAGCCGGCCGGGCCGTTCAACGGGCTGCAGGAGCGCTTCTCCATCCCGCTGCTCAGCGGCACGGCCGGAGCCAACCCGAACCTGCCGAATGGCATGACGATTTTTCCCGGCGGCATCCCGCTGTACCGCAACGGCGTGATCGTCGGGGCCATCGGCGTTTCCGGCGACGGCGTGGACCAGGATGACCTCGTCGCGGCGGCCGGCTCCGAGGGCTACCTGCCCGCCGACGCGCTGCGCGCGGATTTCATGAGCTACCTCGGGGCGCGCCTGCCGTACGTGAAATTCCCGCGCGACGCCGAGCTGCGGCCGAACGTCGATCCGGTGACCTCGCTCCCCAGCGGCTACCAGGCGCTTGATGCCGAGGTTTCGAACGGCTCGCTCACGACGCTCTCGTCGCTCAGCACCTCGGACAGCGGCGTCGGCGACTCGCCGAGCGCCGGCGGCACCAGTTCGACCGCGCTGCCGTTCCCGGTCGGCATCGCCGCCGACGGTTCCGGCAATCTCTACGTCGCCGACGCGGCCACCGACACCATCCGCCGCATCACGTCCGCGGGCATCGTCTCCACGCTTGCCGGCACCTCGGGCCAGTCGGGCTCGGTCGACGGCACCGGCAGCGCCGCCCGGTTCAACGATCCCAGCGGCGTGTGCGCCACCGCCGACGGAACGCTCGGGATCGCCGACACGGGCAACGCCACCGTGCGCCGGGTCAGCACCGCCGGGGCGGTCTCCACGCTGGCCGGCTCGGCGTCGGCCCGCGGCAGCGCCGACGGCAGCGGCCCAGCAGCCAGCTTCTCGTCGCCAATCGGCGTGGCCCAGGACTCGGCCGGCACCTACTACGTCGCTGACGCGATGAACCACACGATCCGCCGCGTCACGTCCGCCGGCGCCGTCACGACCTATGCCGGCTTCGCCGGCGCGACCGGCAGCGCCGACGGCACCGCGGCGACCGCCCGGTTCAATCATCCCTCCGGGGTGGCCCTGGATGCCGCCGGCAACGTGTTTGTCGCGGACAGCTACAACAACACCATCCGCCGGATCACCAGCGCCGGGGTGGTGACCACCCTCGCCGGGCTTCCCGGCGTGGCCGGCTCGACCGACGGCGCGGGCGCGCAGGCCCTGTTCAACAATCCAACGGGCCTCGCGATCGACGGGCAGGGCAATCTCTATGTCGCGGACACCGGCAATTCCACCATCCGCCGCATCACGCCGTCGGGCGCGGTCTCGACGCTGGCCGGCCTGCCGGGCATCGCCGGGCTGCGGAATGGCTCCGGACTCGAGGCCTGGTTCAGCCAGCCGAAGGCGCTCGCGCTGGATTCCGGCGGAAATCTCTACGTGGCGGACACCGGCAACGCGGCGGTCCGCAAGATCACGCCGGCCGGCGCCGTCACGACCCTGGCCTTGACCGAGGCGTCAGCGAACTCGGGCTCGGGCGGCACCGTGACAGTCACGGTCGACACCCCCAACCTGAAGGTCAGCACCTCCGGGGGCGCCACGGAAGCCTGGTTCGCGCTGCTGATCGTCGGCCTGCTGGGTTGGCAGATGCGCGGGGTACGGCGGAAGACTGACTGAGCTGGACTCGGGCGGTTGAAAGTTGACGGCTGAAAGTTGAAGGACGCCTGACGCAGGCGAGGCGTCGCGCCGTCGATGGCGGCTCCTTTCAACTGGCAACTTTCAACCTTCAACCGACCGCCTTCAACCGACCGCCGTCAGCGGCCTCACAGCGCCTGCTCGAAGCGCGCCAGCGCGGCGGCGAATTCCTTGGGTTCGAAGTCCGGCACCGACTGGGCGAGTTGGAACAGCCGGTCGAGCGGCTCGCCGCCGGCCTTGGGGCGCTCGCTGGCGGGCAGGGAGGCAATGAGCCGGTCGAAGGCGAGGACGAGCCGCTCGGCGCGGCGGGCCAGCACCGGGGCGGAGACCCCCGTCTCCAGAAACGATGGGTGGGTCGCGGCGAGCTGGCGCAGGATGCGACGCGCGTGGTCCGTCGACCAGTTCGCCTCGGCGGCCTCCCGGGCGGCCGCATCGGCGGCCTCGAGCGCGGCGGCGTAGGCGACCGGAGTCTGCTCGGACGACAGCCGGGCGAACGGGCTGGGGGACGGCTCGGGCGAGCACTGTCCGAGCAGCCAGACAAGCGCGCTCCAGCGCGCGCCGTCGAGCGCGGCATCGGTGCGCTGCTGGGCGAGGGCCCAGCTGGCCTCGCGCAGGGCGACGGCCTGGCCGACATACCACGCCTTCGCGCCGTGCCAGCCGGCGTGCTCGCGCCAGTGCGGAGGCTCGGAGGCCGTCTGGCCGTCGAGCTCGAAGATCAGCTGCGGGTGGACGCCGACGCGCACCAGCTCGGGATCGATGTTCTGGTGGCAGGCGACGCACGCGTTCGCCCGGCCGTACAGATTCCGCAGCTCGCGCATGCCGGCGGCCACGCGGTCCGCGTGGCTCCAGTCCTTGCGGGTATGGGCCCGGATCCAGTCGTCGGTGGCGGGACCGTGGCAGCTCACGCACGTGACGCCGTCCTCGACGCGGACATTGGCGGCGAGCAGTTCCGGGGCGACGGCGGCCAGCGGGGCGTGGCACGCGGTGCACCGGTTGCTCTTGACCGGATCCGCGATCTGCAGCGCCTCCGCCATCCGGGCGGAGCGGGCGCTGGTCAGGGTGGCGTAGGAGCGGGAATGGACATCCCGCTGGGACCAAATCGCGTACTGCCGGCTGGTTTCGCTGGCCCCGCCGTGACAGCCGCTCGTCGAGCACGTGGCGGGACCGTCAATCTGCAGTCCGCCGCCGGCAGCCTCCCCGGCATCAACCCTGCTGCACAGGACGGCGACGGCGAGCCACGCCAAGGGCTGCAACGGGGTGAAAGAAATTCGCGGGCTCACCGGAAGAATCTGTTGAACTTATACAGAGCGCGACGCAATTTAATGGACAAGCAGAATCAAGTAAAAGCCGCGTCGCCAAGTTGATCTGTCTCGAACCTGCACCCGCTCCGAGCCCCCCGCCATGACTTTTGCCGAAATTTCGTCCCACTTGTTTGAGAATCCGCTTCGGCTCGTCGCATGGGTGATCGTGATCGGACTGGCGGGCCAGGTCGTCCTCCTGCTGGTGGGCGGGCTTCAGCGGGCCATCCATGACCGGCGGCGCGCCCACCTGGAACAGCAGCGGCTGGCCCACGAGATCCGGGCCGCGCGGCGCAAGGTGCAGACGATCGAGCAGGCCAAGTCGGCCTGGAACGGCATCCGGAAGTTCAAGGTCTCGCGCAAGTTCGCCGAGTGCGCCGACACGTTTTCGTTCCACCTCCAGCCGCACGACGGCAAGCCGCTCCCGCCGTTCAAGCCCGGCCAGTACCTGACGTTCCAGCTGAGCGTCCCCGGGGCCAGCAAGGCGGTCGTCCGGTGCTACTCGCTCTCCGACTGCGCGCGGCCCGACCACTACCGCGTGACCATCAAGCGGTGCCCGCCGCCCTCGGGCACCAGCCATCCGCCGGGCGTCGGTTCGTCGTTCTTCTGCGACCAGGTCCGGGAGGGCGACATCCTCGATGTGAAGGCGCCGAACGGGCACTTCTTCCTCGATCTCGAGAAGGAGCGTCCGGTGGTGCTGATCTCCGGCGGCGTGGGCGTGACCCCCATGGTCGCCATGGCCAACGCGCTGTTCGAGGCGAAGTCGGGCCGCGAGGTCTGGTTCTTCTTCGGCGCCCGCAACCGCACCGAGCACATGCTCAAGCAGGAGGTCGAGGAGCTCGCCGCGAAGTACAAGAGCCTCCGCCTCCAGGTGTGCTACAGCCGCCCGACGGCCGAGGACGTCCGCGGCCGCGACTACCACCACGAGGGCCGCGTCACGGTCGAGCTCATGAAACAGCTCCTGCCGTCGAACAACTACGACTTCTTCCTCTGCGGCCCGGGCGCGTTCATGGAGTCGATCACCGACGACCTCCGGGCGTGGGGCGTGCCCGACGAGTGGGTGCACTTCGAGGCGTTCGGCCCCGCCAGCGTGAAGCGCGCCGCGTCGCCGGCGGTCAAGGCCTCGCTCACGCAGGCGCCGTTCATGGGCATGGAGGTCACCTTCGCCAAGTCGGGCCAGAAGGCGCGGTGGGACCTCACCTACGCCTCGCTGCTAGAGCTCGCCGAGGCGAAGGGCGTGCGCATCGACGCCGGCTGCCGCGCCGGCAACTGCGGCTCCTGCCTCGTCGCCATCAAGTCGGGCAACGTCGAGTACCTCGGCGGCCACGGCGCCGACGCCGAGTCCGGCTCCTGCCTGGCGTGCATCTGCAAGCCGAAGGGCAACCTCGTCATCGACGCCTGATGAGCAGCGCCCCGACCGCTCCCGGTCTCCAGCGTCCGCGACGCTGGGACTCCCCGTTTGCCGAGGAGGTCTCCGAGGGGGACATCGCGCGGCTGCTGCGGCTGGCGCCGTTCCGGGACATGAACCCGGAGAGTTTCCCGCGCAGCGCGCCGCTCGCGGACATCCTCCGCAACGACGGGCG
>CAZUQB010000084.1:0-8236 GCA_964622405.1 uncultured Opitutaceae bacterium
GGAACAAGGGCGGCAACCGCCTCATCCGCGCCTGCTGCACGCCCCTCGAGGAGGGCATGGAGATCACCACGCACGACCGCGAGATCGTCGACGTCCGCCGCTCGACGCTGGAGCTCATCCTCTCCAACCACCCGCAGGCCTGCCTCACCTGCGGCCGCAACGGCGAGTGCGAGCTCCAGGCCCTCGCCGCCGACTTCAACATCCCGCAGGAGTCGATCAAGCGGTACGTGAAGGATCTGCCGCCCGATGCGTCGACCGGCTCGATCATCATCGACTTCACGAAGTGCATCAAGTGCGGCCGGTGCGTCCAGGTCTGCCAGGACGTCCAGAATGTCTGGGCGCTGTCGTTCCTCGACCGCGGCATCAACACGCGCATGGCTCCCGCCGGTGACATCACCCTCGCCGAGTCGCCCTGCGTGAAGTGCGGCCAGTGCTCCGCGCACTGCCCCACCGGCGCCATCGTCGAGAACGACGAGACGCCCGCCGTCTGGGAGGCGCTGCACGACAAGGAGAAGGTCTGCGTCGTCCAGATCGCCCCGTCCGTCCGCGTCACGGTCGGCGAGGCCTTCGGCCTGCCCCCCGGCACGAACCTCACCAAGAAGCTCTACGCCGCCCTCCGGCGCCTCGGCTTCAAGGCCGTGTTCGACACGAACTTCTCCGCCGACGTCACCATCGTCGAGGAGGCCTCCGAGTTCCTCGAGCGCTTCGTGCACAAGCGCGGCCCGCTCCCGCTCATCACGTCGTGCTGCCCGTCGTGGACCGACTTCATGGAGAAGCGCCACTACGACTTCATCGACAACTTCTCCACGGCCAAGTCCCCGCAGCAGATGCTCGGCGTCCTCGCCAAGACCTACTACGCCGAGCGGCTCAAGCTCGACCCGTCGAAGGTGTTCATGGTGTCGATCATGCCCTGCACCGCGAAGAAGTACGAGCTGTCCCGCACCGAGGAGATGTTCGCGTCCGGCTTCAAGGACGTCGACGTCGCCCTCACCACCCGCGAGCTCGCCCGCATGCTCAAGCAGTCCGGCATCGACTTCCTCAACCTCGCGGACGCCGAGCCCGACTCGATCCTCGGCGACTACACCGGCGCCGGCACGATCTTCGGCGCGACCGGCGGCGTGATGGAGGCGGCGCTCCGCACCGCCTACTTCTACGCCACCGGCCAGAAACTCGCAAAGATCGAGATCGAGGCGGTCCGCGGCCTCGACGGCGTCAAGGAAGGCACCCTCAACGTCGGCGGCGCGCAGGTCCCCGTCGCCGTCGCCCACGGCCTGGCCAACGTCGAGACCGTCCTCGACCGCGTCCGCGAGGCCCGCCAGCACGGCCAGGAGACACCCTATCACTTCATCGAGGTGATGGCCTGCCCCGGCGGCTGCATCGGCGGCGGCGGCCAGCCCTACGGGGTCGACAACGAGCGCCGAAAGCTCCGCATCGCGGGAATCTACCAGGACGACCGCGACAAGCAGATCCGGCACTCCCACGAGAACCCGGAGGTCATCAAGCTGTACGAGGAGTTCCTCGGCAAGCCGCTCGGCCCGCGCGCCCACGAGCTGCTCCACACCAAGTACACCGCGCGGCCGCTCTACAAGCGGTAGGCGGGCTCCGCCACAGTTGAAAGGTTGCGGTTGAATGTTGAAGGTCAGCCACGCCGCCCGGCCGCTTCGGCGCCGGGCTGCGTTGCTGTGACTGATCGCCCAACCTTCAACCCTCCACTGTCATCCGCCTGGCGCGCCTTGGCGTGCGGCTGCGCGCTGCTCGCGCTCCCCGGCCGCGCCGACGATCCCATCGCCGCCGCCCAGCGCGAGGCGCCGCAGGTGCTTCCGCCGTGGACCATCGTCGAGTCCGTGCCGCGCACGCTGCAGGCCGGCCGCACCGACTACTTCGCGTCCACGCTCGGACCGTCGTCGGTCGTCACCGCCGCCGACTGGTCCGGCCGCGGCGTCACCACGCTCGCCGAGGCCCTGCGGCGCACCCCGGGGCTGATCCTCCAGGAGAGTTTCGGCGGCTTCGAGCCGCCGCGCTTCTCCGTTCGCGGGTCGGGCCTCGACAGCGCGCCCACGAGCCGCGGCGTCGCGCTGCTCGTCGACGGCCTGCCGCTGGCCCGCGCCGACGGCTCGTTCCACACCGGGCTGTTCGACCCGCAGCTCTTCCCCCGGCTCGAGGTCTACCGCGGCACGCTTCACATGGCGCTCACCCCGGCCGTGCTCGGCGGCGTCCTCAACGCCGCCACCCGCGACGCCGCCATGGCCGACGGTCCCGCGCTTGCGGCCACCGGCGGGGACTTTGGAATGGCCCGGGTGCAGGCTACCTACCGCGGGCCCGGCCTCGGGGTCGCCGGCTCCTTCCAGACCGCCGACGGCTACCGCGATCACAGCGCCCAGCACCGGAGCGCCCTCCAGGCCGCGGTCGAGCTGCCGCTGGCCCCGACGGCCCGGCTCGAGTTGTCGTCCTACGCCGCCGCCGCCGTCTACGACGTGCCGGGACCGCTCACGTTGGGCGATGCGCTGGCCCGCCCCGAGTCGGTTTCCGCCGCGGTGGCGCGCGATCAGCCTCGGCGCGACTCGACGCTGGTGCGCGCCGCCGTCCAGGTGAAGACCGCAACGGCTGGCGGCGAGGCCGCGGCCGGTCTCGCCGCTCTCCAGCTCCGCGACGACTTCTATCAGCTTCAGGCCAACGGCGAGTCGGTGCTCGATGCCCGCGCGGTCACGGGTCATGCGACCGTCTCCCGGCGTCTCCCGCTGGGCGGCGTTGAGCACGAGGTCCTGGCCCGCGCCCTCTTCACCGCCGGCGACGACGCCGTCGACCGCTACCTCAATGTCCTGGGCGGCCGCGGCGCGGAGTTTGCGAGCTATACGGCGCACGCGGAGACCTTCGCCCTGAATCTCGAGGACGTCCTGCCGCTCACGCCCAGCTTCTCCGCCGGCGCCGGTCTGACCGCGCTGCACGGCCGGCGCGAGCTGACCGGGCGCAACCCGAGCCCGGCGCTGCGCACCAGGCTCACCTTCGACGACTGGTCCCCGCGCGTCGGTCTGCGCTGGACGCCGGACCCGGCCCTCTCGCTCCACGCCGCCGTCTCGCGCGGCATCGAGCCGCCGACCTTCGACGACTTGATCGCGGTGCAGGGAACCTATCCCAACCTCGGCCTCGCCGCGCGCGCGCTGGCACCGCAGTCGGCGGTGACCTGGGAGGCGGGCGCCCGCGGCGTCGCCGGTCCGGTTGAGTGGAATGTTACCGCCTACCGCGCCGCTTGGCGCAATGAGATCCTCCGCCTCGCCGATGCCGCCGGTTTGCCGCGCGGCGCGGTGAACGCCGCCTCGACCCGCCACGAGGGCATCGAGGCCGGGGCGCGCTGGCACGTGTGGACCGGACCGTCGCGGCTGACCCTTTCCGCCACGGCCACGCTGGGCCGGTTCCGCTTCCTGGACGATCCGGTGTACGGGAACAACCGCCTGGCGGGCGCGCCGCCGCAGTCCGGCAGCGCCGAGCTGAGGTACGAACATCCGCGGGGGTTCTTCGCGGCCGCCGAGACGACCTGGGTGGCCGGGCCGATCCCGGTGGACCATGCCGGCCGCCTGACTTACGGGGGCTACGGACTCGCCCACGCCCGGGCCGGCTGGAAGCTCGGCCCGCGGGCCACGGTGTTTGCCGGGGTGCGGAACCTGTTCGACCGGGTGCACGTCGCGAGCACCGCGGGCGTGCTCGATCTTGCCCGCGCCCCCGCCGCCACCAGTATCTTTCTGCCGGGCCCGGGTCGCGCGTTCACCCTGGGCCTGGAGTGGAAACCATGACCGGCGCCCTCGGCACCCTGCTCTGCTTCGCGTTGACCCCGGTGTTTGCCCGGCGGGCCGCGATGCTGCTCGGGAGTCTCGAGGCGAACTTCTGGCGGCTGCTGGTCGCCGTGCTGTTGCTCGGCGCGTGGGCCCACGGCTTCGGGCTCGGGACGGGCGGCGTGGCGTTCTGGTGGTTCTTCGTGGGCGGCCTCGTCGGATTCGGCGTGGGCGGCGTGGCCATGTTCCAGTCGCTGCCGCGGCTCGGCTCCAATCTCTCGACGCTGATCGTGCAGTGCGGCTCGGCGATCATTGCCGCGTTCGCGGAGTGGCTCTGGCTCGGGACGCGCCTGTCCCCGATCCAGCTGGCCGGGATCGCGCTGACGCTCGGCGGCATCACCCTCGGGCTGCTCCCGCGCAGCCTGCCCCGCGTGGCCCCGGCGGACTGGGCGGAGGGCGTCGGCTGGGCGGTGCTCTCGGCCTTCGGCCAGGGTGTCGGCGCGGTGATCAGCCGGAAGGCCTTCGCGGTGGCGGGCGGTTGGCATCAATTGGTCGATCCCGGGACCGCGGCCTACCAACGCGGACTGGGCGGGCTGCTGTTTGGCGCGATCTTCGTCCTGGCACTGCGCGGCAACCAGCGGGGTCCGCAGCCGCCGTCGGGCCGCGCCTGGCCGTGGGTGCTCGGCAATGCCCTGACCGGCCCGGTGCTTGGCGTGACCTGCTTCCAATGGGCGCTGCGCACCACCCCGGCCGGCATCGTGCAACCCATCGTGGCCGCCGCGCCACTGCTCACAATCCCTTTCGCCGCCCGCCTCGAGGGCTCGCGGCCGCACCTGACCTACTATTTCGGAGCGGTGCTCGCGGTTGCCGGGGTGACAGCGCTGATTCTGCTCAAGTAGCAGGTCACAGGTGAAAGGAACAGGTGACAGGTAGCAGGTAACAAGGAACAGCGGGCGCCTTGGCGCCCCAAGAGGAGGATTGCTAGCCCTTGGGGACGTGTCCGCTTGCCCAAAATGCCGGCGCGCCTGGCGCGCGGACTTCCCTGTTACCTGGTACCTGTCCCTTGCCCCCTGCCTGTTGGCCCTGGCCCTTCGCCGCAAACGACCATTGCACCGACCGCGGCGAATGTTAGTTTCGCCCCATGCAATACCGCCCCTTCGGCAAGAGTGGTTTTGAGTGCTCGGAAATCGGCTTCGGCGCGTGGGCGATCGGCGGGGCGTGGGGCGCGCAGGCCGATGCCCACTCGCTGGCGGCGCTGCACCGCGCGCTCGACCTCGGGTGCAACTTCATCGACACCGCCGCCGGCTACGGCAACGGCCGCAGCGAGCGCCTGATCTGCCAGGTGCTGCGCGAGCGCGAGGCCGCCCGCTCCACCGGGAGCGGACAGTCGGCGGGCAAGGGCCGGATCTTCGTCGCCACCAAGACCCCGCCGTCGGCCGGCGCTTGGCCTCCGACGCCGTACGAGAAGGCCGACGACCGCTATGGCGAGGCCTATGTGCGCGAGAACCTGGCCGAGCGGCTCCGCAATCTTGGCACCGACCGGATCGACCTGCTGCAGCTGCACACCTGGACGCGTACGTGGAACCGCAACCCGACGCCGTTCAAGCTGCTCCGCCAGCTCCAGAAGGAGGGACTCATCGGGCTCGTCGGCGTCTCGACCCCGGAGCACGACCAGAACTGCGTCATCGACCTGATGCGCGGCGGCTGGGTCGACTCGGTCCAGGTCATCTACAACCTCTTCGAGCAGGAGCCGGCCGCCGAGCTGCTGGACGTCGCGAAGGAGTGCGGCGTCGGCATCATCGTGCGCGTGCCCTTCGACGAGGGCGTGCTGACCGGCAAGTTCAACAAGACGACGAAGTTCCCGCCCGACGATTTCCGCGCCAACTATTTCGCCGGCGATCGCCTCGCGCGGGCCGTGCACCGCGCGGAGGAAATCCGGAAGGATCTCTCGAATTCCGGCTACACCATGGCGCAGGCGGCGCTGAAGTTCGTGCTCGCCCACCCGGCGGTCTCGACGGTGATCCCTGGCATCCGCAACGTCGACCAGGCCGACGCCAACTGCGGCGTCAGCGACCTGCCGGCGATGCCACCCGCGCTGCTGCAGCGCCTGCGCCGCCACAACTGGCGCCGCGCCTTCTGGTACGCCGGCAAGTAGCCCGCCGTGAACGCGGAGCTGGCCACCGCGCTGTCCGACGCCCCGCTGGCCCTGCTCGCCGGCGGCCTCGCGTGGCACCTGTGGACCAGGCGGTCCGGGTTCCGTCCCTTGGCGCGACCGATGGCCGCGTTTCTTGCCGCGGCCGCGACAGGCGCCGCACTCGGCGGCGCATGGCATGCCGCGTGGTCCACTCTTCCGCCGGCGGTCGCCGCGGCCTGGTGGAAGATCACGCTGGTCACCCTCGGCCTCGCCGACGCCGCCCTGCTGGCCGCGTTCGCGACGGCCTCGGCGTTGAATCCCCACCGACGGATCATGGCCGGAATCATCTTCGCCAAGCTGGCGGTCTTCCTGTCGTTCGCCCTGACGCGGGATTCGTTCCTGCCGGCGGTGCTGGATCAGCTGGGCGCACTCGTCGGCGGGGTCCTGATTCTGGCGTGGGACCGGATGCGCCACCGCAGCCTGCCGGCCGCCCCGCTGCTGACGGGCCTTGGCCTGGCCGTTGGCAGCGGCCTGGTGCAGACCGCCGGGGCCGACCTCACCACCTGGCTGAATCACAACGTGCTCTACCATCTCGGCGCGATGGCCGCGGTCGTGGCCTTCTGGCGCGCCGGCGCATCAAGCTCGACGGCGCGGGCGCCAGCCTGAAATCTCGTTTCGGTCATGACCCCGCTGATCCTCGCCGCGCCGATCTTCCTT
The DNA here is from genome assembly GCA_964622405.1 of uncultured Opitutaceae bacterium. Taxonomy (GTDB): domain Bacteria; phylum Verrucomicrobiota; class Verrucomicrobiia; order Opitutales; family Opitutaceae; genus Opi-474. Next base: position 6,619 of record CAZUQB010000084.1, read on the forward strand.
CTCTTTGAGCTGTGGCAGCTCGTGATCAGTGAGCGCTACGTCGGCATCAAGCAGATCGCGCGGAACGGCGACCCGCGGAAACTCGGCCTCGGCGAGGTCACCGCGTTTTTCTGGAGCGGGCTCATCCTCGCCGCGTGGGCCTGGCAGTTCGCCCTGCTCTTCGTGCCTTTCACCCGGGTCTACGGTCTCGTGCTCCTCATCGTGTCCGCCGTGGGCTACGGCATCCGCCGCAACTGCGGGCTCAAGTGGCTGCTTGTCGTCCTCACTCTCGAGGGCGCCATCCGCATCGGCCTGCTGATGTCCCTGATGGGTATGGCGTGGAGAAGACTCTAGGAAGCAGGGAAACGCCAAGGGCCACTCTCCAAACACCAGACCGGACCTCGCCATCCACCGTCTCCCGTCGCTTTCGTCATGCCTTTTCCCACCCTCATCCGTCCCTCGCCCAACTGCGATGCGACGGTGCCGCATGAGCGCAAGGGCGTCGTGTTTCACCATACGGTGATCACGTTCGAGGAGACGATCGCGCTCATGACCGATCCGGCGAAGAAGGTCAGCTACCACTGCGTGATCGCGGCCGACGGCACGCGGTGCACGCTCGTGCCCGACGAGCAGGTCGCCTGGCACTCCGGGGTTTCCTCGTTCCGCGGTCGCGACGGCTGCAATGCCTTCATGCTCGGGCTGTCGTTTGCCGGTGACACCTACCGGGCCCCGTTGACCGAGGCCCAGATCGCGTCGGCGCTGGAATGGCTCGAGCCGCGCTGGAAGCGCCAGGGCTGGACGCTCGACTGGATGACGGACCACCGGCAGGTCGCGCCGGGGCGCAAGGACGACCTGAATCCCGCCGAATGGGCGCGCCTGCGCAATATCCTCGCCGCGAAGTTCGGCGCCAGACCGCCGGCCTGAGCCACAGCCGGACCCAGGCCGTCGCACCTCGTCGGCCTCGATGATGTCAGCATCGAAAGGGAAACCACCTGGAGTCGGCCGAGTCATTCGGCCGAGCACCCTGTGGCCGTGTCACTCATTGAGTGACACGACACCGGGCGCCTCGCGAAAGCGCGCCCGCGCGCCGACCCGACCCCGCCTCTAGTGACCGGCCCCTCGGTTCCCAAGCCACCCGAGGCCCCGCCTCGGGGCCGGGCCCGGGAGGCCACAGGGTTCGAGAGCCAGACATTAGGAATCCAGGGCAGCGGCCGTGTCACTTATTGAGTGACACGGCCGCCGGGCCGGACCCGGCGGCTGAATTCCGGCGGCAGTGATGGTGGCAGCACGGTAAGGGGAACAGCCCCGCCGCCGAGTATTCGGCAACCCAGCTGTGCTCCTCTATCCGCTACACCGGACTTCGCCGGTTTGAGCCGGATCAGTCCGGGTCAGGTGTGGAACCGCCGGGTCTCGCGCTTCGACACCGGCTCGCCGAACGACTGGGTGAAGAACTCCTGCGCAGCTCCCATCCATTTGGCGTACTTGCCATAGTCGCCCGCCCAGGAATTCGGGAGGCAGATCCGCTTGATGACACCCCGGCCGATCCGGTCCGGCGCCTCCCGGTCGGGCGACAGCTCGAGGGAGAACTTCGGGTCGCTCGCGTGCACCACGTAGTGCCGCGAACCGCCCGGTTCCTCCC
>CAZUQB010000085.1:0-8213 GCA_964622405.1 uncultured Opitutaceae bacterium
AGCGCGGCTCGGGGAGCGCGGGATCCTCGGTGACCTCGCCCCAGGTGGCGCCGCCATCGTGGCTGCGGGCGATCTTGCGCCGGTTGCCGGTCATGCCGCGCATGTTGAGCAGCAGGGTGCCGTCGGCCAGCTCCACCACCTGGCATTCGTTGGTGCCGCCCGGGAAATGCGCCGGCGCCCCGATCCGCCAAGTCCGGCCGTGGTCGTCGCTGAAGCAAACCAGCGCGGCGCCGTCGACGGGCGCGGTGCGGGGCTGGCGGTAGTCGGCCCAGTAGCGCGGCAGCACGAGCCGGCCGTTGCGCAGCTGGATGCCGCGCCCGACGCCGGTGGAGCCGGCGGCCCACTCGGGCCGCTTCACCATCGGCGTGAAGTCGATCGGAGCCGACCAGGTCTCGCCGTCGTCCTCGCTGCGCACGGCCTTGAACAGGAAGGTCCGGCCCGCGACGCCGGGCTCGGCATTCGCGCTGCCGATTCCCTCCGGGGCGTAGACGCTGAAGATCCAGATCGTGCCCGTCTGCCGGTCGACCAGCCCGCACGAGTCGGCGACCGCGCCGCGGCCGGGCGCCACCAGGGTCTGGAGCGGTCCCCAGGTCCGGCCGCCGTCGCGGCTCCGCTTCAGGACCAGGTTGATGTCGTTCGGCGGATCGCCCGGCCGGCGGAGCCGGGCATCGCAGAAGGCCAGCAGGGTCCCCCGATTCGAGGTAAGCAGTCCCGGGATGCGGTATTCGCACACCCCGTCCTGGCCGGCGACAAACACGTCGACCTGCTCGAGCTCCCCGGTGGCGGGCGCACCGCGCAGCGCCGGGAGGGGCAGGCAGAGGACGAGCAACACCAGGGCGAGGCGCGGGGTTTTCATGGGAAGATCGGGGGCGGCGCCTGCTAGGCGCCGAGGGCGAGGAGCCGGCAGAGGATCGCCCCGAGCGCCAGGGCCGTGCCGCCGGTCCAGAGCCACGCGACCACGGGAGGGCGGCCCTTGACGGGCAGGAGGCTGAACAGGCTGCCGGTCGCGAGGGTCACCAGGAGCGAGACCGGGCCGATCCACTGGAAGCTCAGCTTCGGCGCCCCGGTGAGGACGTCCCAGAATCCCACGGTCAGCCCGGCCGCGAGGCCGAAGACCGCGCCCGCCACCGCGCCGAGCGAGGTGGCGAACGGGACGAACAGCGCGAAGAAGAACAGGCCGAACATCGGGTAGAAGAAGACGTTCACCGTCTTGCCCGACACCTCGATGAGATTGCCGGGCACGAGGCCCATCCCGAGGCTGCCAAGGATGATCAGCACGCCGATGACGAGCGTCAGCCGCCGCGCGAGCGCAAGCTGCGCGGCCGGCGAGCGCGGCGCCGATCCCGCGCCAAACACCTCCTGGTGCAGGACCGCGATCACCGAATTGATGCCCGGGCTGATGCCGGAGACCGCGGAGGTGAGGAGCCCGGCGACGACGAGGCCGGAGACGCCCGGGGGCAGGCAGTGGCTCAGGAAGTGGGGGAACAGGCCATCCCCGGACCGCGCGACGGACAGCCCGGTCGGCAGGTCGCCGGGCCGCGCGCCGAAGTAACCGAGCAACGCGAGGCCGACCGCGCCGAGGCTGAGCAGGATCGTGCCAACCGTGAGATGACCGAAGAGGACGGCGCGCCGGGCCGCCGCGGCGTCGCGGGTGGTGAGGTATCGCTGGATCGCGACCTGGTCGGAGCCGCCCGCGCAGACCGTCGAGGTGAAATAGGAGAGCAGGGTGCCGACCACCGTGACGCGGATGTGCGGGTCGGTGCTGAAAAAGGGCTCCGGCGACCAATGGGCCGGCGCGGCGGCGGGCCACCAGGCGGCGAACCCACCCAGGCGCCAGGTGACGAGACCGACGGCGAGGATGGCGCCCAGCAGCAGCAGGGCGAACTCGAGCACGGCGGTGACCATGGCCGCCTCGATGCCGCCTGCGAGGGTGTAGACTGTGGCCACGACGCCGATCGCGGCGGCCAGGGCGGGCAGCCAGGCGCGGTCGCAGCCGATGACGTTCACCAGCACCGCGGCGGCGGCGTAGAGGATCAGCGCCATCCAGACCAGGCGCACGCAGATGAAGGTGAGCGACGCGGCGAGCCGCACCGGACGGCCGAGGCGGGTTTCCAGCAGCTCGTAGCCGCTCGTGATCGGCTGCCGCATGAACGCGGGAATGAGAAAGCGGCTGAGGATCACGTAGCTGAACGGCAGCACCGCGACCGACGCGACGATGAGCACGGGACCGTGCTGCACCATCTCGCCGGGCACGCCAATGTAGGCGACAATCGTGAAGAGGGCGGCGAAGAGGGAGACCCCGGCCAGGAGCGGGCTGCGGTTGCGGCCCGCGACGAAATAGTCCTCGGTCGTCCGCTGGCGGCGCGCGAGGCGCCAGCCGATCCAGCCCAGCGCGAGCGTGCACAGGATGACGAGGCCCCAGTCGAGGCTGCCGAAACCGTGGCGCAGGTTGCCGCCGGGCATGGGGGGCGGGACCTAGCCGCGACGAACGCCCGGCAGATCGACCCAGGCGCGGGTGCGCGACGAGGCGAGCACCGCCTGGCAGACCTCGACCGCGATGCGCCCGTCGAGGCCGGAGCCGACGCGGGGCCAGCCGGCCGCGGGCGCCTGGCCGTGGACCGCGTCGAGAAACGCCGCCATCTGGTCCCGGTACGCCTGCATGCGACCCTCGCCGAAGGCCGTGTCGGCGCTCTCGTGGCCGACGGGCGGCTGGCGGGCGATGACGCGCCAGCCGCGGGCATCGGCGAGCCGGAGCTCGTCGTAGGGGTCGAGATCGATCAGGCCGGTCTCGCCGATCATCCGGCACCGGAACGTCTCGCCCGGGAACGGCGGGGCGGGCAGCGCCCGGCTGGAGAACAAGGAGGTGACCACGCCGTTCGAGAACTCGGCGAGCGCGAGGGTGGTGTCCTCGACCGCGATCCCGGGCAGCAGCGTGCGGCAGAAGGCCGTGACGGTGGCCACCTCGGCGCCGGTGCACCACCGGAGCAGGTCGATGGCGTGCGGCAGGCTGTTGATCATGTGCCCGACACTCGCGGGATCATTCCACCAGGCCCAGTCGCTGCCGAAATTGGAGACGCCCACCGGCTGCTGCGAGGGCATGGAGACGAGGATGGCGGAGAGGTGGCCGATGGCGCCCGAGGCGAGCAGGCGCTGGGCCTCGCGGTTGTTCGGGCGGAAGCGCTGGTGATAGCCGGTGGCCAGCACGCGGCCGGCGGCCTGGGCGGCGCCGATCATCCGGTCGCAGTCCGCGACGGACGTGGCGAGCGGCTTTTCCACGAGCACGTGCTTGCCGGCGCGAAGCGCCGCCTCCGTGGCGTCGACATGGAGATGATGCGGGGTGCAGACCACGATGGCGTCGACATCGGGCCGGCGGACGAGCGCCGCGGCGTCGGGCTCGACGGCGACCGAGAAACGCCGGGCCAGCTCGGGCGCGCGGCGGCCGCCGGCGATCGCCACCAGCTCGGCCCGGTCCGGCAGGCGGCCGACCGCCTCCGCGTGGGTCCGGCCCATGTAGCCGGCCCCGAGAATGCCGAAGCGAAGCTTGGTCATGGCGGGAGCGCGGCTGGTTCAGGCCGGCGTGCGGGCGGCCAGGAGGTCGGCGCGGAAACCCAGTCCGTCGGAGCCGGAAACGGCGCCCCGGATCTCGGCGAGGCACTGGGGCGTCAGGGGATAGCCGAGCAGGTTGTGGTTCGACGAGAACACGCCGAGCTGGACGAGCAATTCCTTGAGGCCGGTCATCCAGCACTCGATGCCCGGGCCGCCGTAGACGCGGTGCATGAGGTCGGTCATGCGGTCCTGGATCTGCTGCGCGCGCGGCAGGTCGCCGGCCCGGACGGCCGCGACGATGGCGCGCGCGAGGCGGCCGTTGAAGATGGCGCCGCCGAGGAGGAGGCCGTCGTACCCGTCGGCCAGCACCTCCGGACAGTCGAACTCGGAGCCCGAGTAGATCAGCAGGCCCGGCCGGGCGTCGCGGCACTTCCGGTAGGCCGCGCGCCGCGCCGGCTGCTGCGCGCTGTCCTTCACGACGATGATGTTCCGTTCGGCGAGGATCTCCGGGAGGAGGTCATCCGGGACGACGTAGGGGCTGGCCCTGCCGCGATCGTAGAGGCCGACGGGCAGGACGCTGTGCCGGGCGACCTCGACGTAGTGCTGCACGAGGCGCCGCGGGGTCGCGTTGAGGAAGAACGACGGGGCGGCCACGACGGCGATCTCGGCGCCGGCGGCGGCGGCCTGCTCGATGTTGTGCAGCACGCGCCGGGCGGAGTTGTCGGTGACCTGGACCGCGAGGCCGAGCCGGCCCTGGGCGGCGTCGACGGTCGCGCGGACGAGCGTGTCGCGATCCGAGTCGAGCATCCACGGGCCTTCGCCGCAGGTGCCGGCGAGCATGACGCCGGACACCCCGAGGGCGAGGTGATGGCTGACCAGGCGCTGCACCGAGGGTACATCCACCCGGCCGTCAGGCGTGAAAGGAGTAGGGGTCGCGGACCAAACGCAGTCCCGCTGGAGGGAAGCGAACTTCATTAGGGGGAGTGAAGGCGATTGTCGGCGGAGAACAAAGCGGACACGCCCTGAAAAATAAAGTGACATCTTGGCCGGCGCGGTCGGCGCCGGCCGGTCACGGCGAGTAGGTGATCGTGCGGACGCCCTCGACGCCGGTGACGGTGACGGGCTCGCCCTGGGTGTAGGCGCGGGGATAGACCTCGTTCGCCACGGTGGCGAAGTCCTTCACGTAGGCGGTGACGCCCACGAGCGAGCCGAGCGACACCGTGGAGCGGCCGAACTCCATGAAATACTGGTCGGCGGCGGCGGAGAGCTGGCGCGCGTTGCTGAGGACGATCTTGTCCTGCGACGACTGCCGGATCTTTTGGAACGCCGGGATCGCGAGCGCGGCGAGCAGGCCGATGATCACCACGACGATCATGATTTCCACGAGGGTGAATCCGGCGTCGGGTGGGGATCGCTTCATGGGCAATGCTCCGGGTCCGCGGACCATAGCGAATTGCGTGCCGGGGGGAATGCAATTCGTCGGGAGAATTCGACGGCCGCGCCCGGACGCGCCTTGCCGCGGGCGTGCCGGCGTAATATTCAGGATGCCGACGGGCGCGGCCTGCGTCCGTCGGCTGCCATGTCCCCCCGCACCCTGGCGCCGCGTCCCGGACGCTCCCGCGTCCGCTGGGTTCGCGTTGTCGCGATGGCGGCGGGCGCGCTGGTCCTGAGCGGGTGCATGGCCGCGAAATACAAGCTGACGCCAGCCAAGGAGCGCGTGCCGCCGCCGGCGCTGGGTCTCACCGGGGAGCGGTCCGGTTCGCTCGCGGTGCGGCTCGACGGGGTGATTGTCTATCGCAGCCAGGGCGCGTGGAAGCGGGACGCCTACTGGGACGAATATGTGCTCACGCTCGTGAACCACGCCGACCGCCCGGTGACGCTGGAGGGCGCCGAACTGCTCGGCCGGTCAGGCCATCTCGTGGCGGCGGGCGACGAGCCATGGAAGCTGGAGAAGGCCAGCCGCACCCTCGCAGCCCGGAATTTCGACCTGGGCAAGGAAGTGGTGATTCATCTCGGAGGCGGGATGATGCTGGTGTCGACCGCGGCCGTCCTGACCACGGCGGCGGCCGCGGGGGGCGGGGCGGGCGGATGGGCGGCGATGGGGGCGGGCGCCGCAGCGGGCGCGGTTGCGATCCCGGTGTTTGTCGGCGGCTCGCTGTACCGCAACGTCCACGGCCGGCACGAGGTCGAGCGCGAGTTCGAGCGCCGACGGCTGAAGCTGCCGGCGGAGATCGCCCCCGGGGCAACCGTGACCGGCAGCCTGTTTTTCCCGATCACGCCGGGACCGCGTCAGCTGGCGCTACGCCTCCGGCAGGACGGCCGGCCCGAGGTCGAGGCCATCGACCTGGCACCGCTAAAGGACCTGCACCTGAAGGTGCCGGCGAAGTCCGAGCCGGCGGCTCCGCCCGCCGCGGCGCCGGCGCCCGAGGCGGAAGCGAAGGCCAAGGAGTCGGCGGCCAGCGGCCCCGCCGCGAGTCCGGCGGCCTCGCCAAAGTGAGGATTGCCGTGAAAGGGCGAACCTCGAAACTCGTTTCGTGAAGACGTGGCGGTGGCTTTGGCTCGCCTGGCTCGCCGGCGGTGTGCTCGGCGCGGCCTGGGCGGGGGAGGGCAATTTCAACACCGGCGCGCCGTTCGGCCGGATTGGAGAGCGGGAGGTGAACGGACTCATGGCCCGCGCCAGCAAGGATGGACTCGATCTGGCGGCCGAGATGCGGCGGGCCTATGACAACGACGATGCCGCGTTGGCTCGGGTCTTCGCGTATGGGCTGAAGTTCACCAAGTTGGACCGTGATGCCCGGGCCTACGGGCAGATCATCTACAGCGCCTTCCTCAATCTCAGCGAACGGCGCGGCGTCGAGGCGTTCTCCCGGCTCGTCGCCGCGCAACCGGCGCCGGTCCGCCAACGGATCCGCGACTTCCTCTTCTACGATGTCACCCAGGCGCCGCGGGCCGTGAGGGCTGAGGCCGAGAAAGGGGCGCGCGAGTCGGCTCCGCTGCTCTTTCCCGCCGATTACGTGTTTGGCCGGGACGACCCGATCTTCGCCCGACATTGAAGGGGAAAACTCCCGCTTGCTTCGCCCGAACGAGAACATGATTTTTGTCTAAGAAGCCCGCGATTGCGACGTCATCCTGTTGATCCTCGACTTCGCTGTCCGTCCATGAACCTCCAAGGCCCGCTGCTCTTGACCCGACTCGCCTTCTTCGGATTGGCGGCGCCGTGGCTGCTCGCCGGGGTGCTGTACCTAGGATTCGGGCTGGAAACCCGCCGGGCGCGGCTCGAGCTGACCGAGTTCACCGAGGCCGTCGAGGCGAAGGCGAGGAAGGAAAGCTGGGTGCGCGTCGCGACGCCCTCCGGCCGGGGCTATGTCCTCTCCCCACGCCGTCCCGTGATCGCGCCGGCGGACCGCGCGCGGCTGGAGGCGCTGCGAGACCATCTCCGGAGCGCAGAATTTCGCGGCGCGCTCGCCGAGCAATTCGTGATGCGAGGCGGCTGGATCCTGCTGTGGCTGGGGGCGGCTCATGTGCTGCTGCTCCGGTTCGAACGCCGCGCGACGCCGGTCGCAGGCTAGGGTCGGACCGGCGCGACCGCCCTTGCATTCCGGAGCAGCGCCGCTACCACCAAGCGCATGAATTCCGCCCCTGGGCTCGTGGTGCGCGCGGCGCGCCTGCCGGACGACACCGAGATCATTCGCCGGCTGTGGGTGGACTACCTGACGTGGGGCAACGACCAGATGCAGGCGTGCTACGGCGTGCATGCGCACTCGCCGCGCGAGGCGGTCGAGCAGGACATCGCGGCCATCGACAAGTTTCAGCCGCCGCACGGGCGGCTGGTGCTGGCCTTCCGCGACGGGGCGCCCTGCGGCATCGGGGGACTGCGCCGGCTGAACGGCGAGATCGCCGAGATCAAACGGATGTACGTCGACCCGACCTTTCGCCGGGCGGGCGCCGGCCGGGCGGTCCTCGAGTCCCTCCTCGCCGCGGCGCGGGAGTCTGGCTACCGGACCGTGCGCCTCGACAGCCTCAAGCTGATGACCGCCGCGCACGAGCTCTACCGCCGCTGCGGCTTCCGCGACATCGAGTGCTACCCGGAGAGCGAGATCTCCGAGCAGTTCAAGGCGTACCTGGTGTTCATGGAACGCGAGGTTTGAGCGCGACGGTGGGAGTTTAGGAAACGGGCGTGGTGGGAGTGGTGGGATATTGGCGTGGTGGAAGTTGGGAGATGGAAGTTGGGAGATGGAAGGGCGCGGTGGGTTAGTGTTCCGCCACGATTTGATCCACGCGGGTGACAGCGCGGGCGTAGTTCACGTACTTTTGGTGGTGCTCGGGGCCGAGGCTTTGATCGGTTGGTCGGAGATGCTCCTTCCGCTGCTGTCGGCGGCGACTCCGGTCTGGGCGAACAAGCGGCCGGCGCCGCAGACAAAGATCAGGCCGGCCGCGACCCGCGCGCGGGCGGTCGGAGGTTCGGCGCTTCGATTCGGAATGGCAGGCGAAGCGGTCGGCCGCCCCCCTAGCTGGACGGATGTACGGGGGACCGATCCTGTCGCCGTCGGAGCAGGGCGCGGATGCCGGCGAGCGGGAGAGCGGCGCTGGCGGTGTAGCCGGGCAGCTGGTACTTGCCCTCGCGGTTGATCCACTCGCACGCGCCGTGAAGCTGGAAGAAGCGGACC
>CAZUQB010000086.1:0-8189 GCA_964622405.1 uncultured Opitutaceae bacterium
CCCGGTGTTCGTCAACGGCGACCAGCTCGAAGTGGAACTCTGAGCCGGCGGCTCAGAGTTCGGATGTCGGGATGCGGAATTCGAGATTCGCCGTCCGGAGTCCCACGATCGTCATCCGCCCTTCCTCATTCGGAAATCGGAATTTGGTCGGTCGGATCGGCGAACCGAGGTTTGATTCGGCGCGAGTGACCGGCGGAGCCCCGGCAAAGGGAAATCCCGAATCCCGAATTCCGAATTTCGAGATCCGAATTCCGAATCAATGCAGCGAGCCCTTCCAGCCTTCGCCGCACGGGCCGCCGGAGGTCTGGGGCTCGACCTCGTACTCGGTGCCGTCCATGCGCGTGAGCGGATGGTAGAACCGCGAGATCTTGCGGACGTTGCCGGAGGCGTAGTGGCAGATGAACGAGCGGCGGAACCGCGTCTTTGAGCGGTTCGGACCCGAGCCGTGGATCACGCTGCCATTGAAGAAGAGCGTGTCGCCCGCCTTCATCGGCACCAGCTGGGCCTTCAGGCCCTCGGGCACCGGCACGAAGTGTGACGTGTAGCTCACGCGCGCGTCGGCTGTCGACGGGCACACAATGTCGGCATTGTTCGTCTTCGGCACCACCAGCATGGCGCCGTTCTCGGCGTCGGTGTCGTCGATCGCCGTCCAGGCCGCAATGCAGGTGCCGGGTTCGACGAGGAGGTAGAACTGGTCCTGATGCAGGGCCTGGCCGCGCGCCCCCGGTGGCTTGAAATAGAACATGCTCTGCGTGGCCACCGGGTCGGCGCCGAAGAAGGCGCGCAGCCGGCCCGCCACCTTGGGGTGCAGCATGTAGTGACGCGCCCGGGCACTGAATCGGTGCGGCATCATCACGCGCGGATACTGGAACAGCGGATCGTTCGGGTCCTCGACGCCGTCCCGGGCCTGGCGCGGATCGTAGTGTCCCGGGACGCCCTCGGCGTGCATGCGGGCGAACACCTCGCGAACCTCCTCCACCTCGGCGGGCGTGAGGAGTCCGCGGGCGTGCACAAAGCCCTCGCGGGCGAACTGCGCGGTTTCGGCGGCAAGCTGCGGATCGGAAGCGGAAGGGGTAAGGTCGGCAACCATGCGAATAACCTAGCATCGGTCGCCCCGATTGCCCATAAAACCCGCCACCGAAAACCTATAATATCCTACTGCCCAACCATGCCGGCCCGCGCCAACACCCCCGCCCCGCCGCCCGGGATGCTCGTCACGGGGCACTTCGCCAAAGGTCCTCGCTACCATACCTTTCGCGCCCACGGCACCCGCGACTGGCTGCTCACGCTGACGTCCGCGGGGCATGGCCGGTTCGGGTTTGCCGGCGGCGAGCTGATCGCCGGGCCCGGCGACCTCGTGCTCCTTCGCCCGGGCTCGCTGCACGACTACGGGACGGCGCCGCACCGGCGGCACTGGGACGTCTGGTGGGCGCATTTCCTGCCCCAGCCGGACTGGCTGCCGCTGCTTGACTGGCCCGAGGTGGCCCCGGGACTGCAGCGGCTCGCCCTGGGGTCGCAGGAAGCCGGCCGGCGGATCGCGCAGCGATTTCGCGACGTGGTGCGGCTGAACGCCGGACCGAGCCGGCAGCGGGAGGCGCTCGCCCTGAACGCACTCGAGGAAATCCTGCTATGGAGCGACGGGCTGAATCCCCGCCGCGAGACCGCGGGACTCGACAGCCGGATCCGGCAGTCGCTGGAGTTCATCTGCGCGCACTTTGCCGAGCCGCTGAATGTCGCCCGCGTCGCGGCGGAGTGCGGGCTCTCGCCGTCGCGTTTCGCCCATCTGTTCCGGGCCCAGACCGGCGAGACCCCGCAGCGCTACCTTGAGCTGCAGCGGCTGAAGCGCGCCCGCGAACTGCTCGAGTTCACCCAGGAGCCAATTGCGATGGTCGCGCGCGCGGTGGGATTCGACAACCCGTTCTACTTCACCCTGCGATTCAAGCGGCATGGCGGGCAGAGCCCCCGCGCCTTTCGCCAGCAAAAGCGTCTGGGTTGACCGCGGAGGCCGGCGCCGCGCATGGCCGCTTGATTTTTCGGTTACATTCCCCGCATTGTTGACCCAACATTCCTCATGCTCACCTCGGCTCCATCGCTTGCCCTCCTGCCCGCGTTCGGCGGCGGCGAGCTGATGGTGGTGCTGGCCCTGGTCCTGATCCTGTTTGGCGGCGACAAGATGCCGCAGCTGGCCAAGGGCCTCGGTCGTGCGCTGCGTGATTTCAAGAAAGCTGCCGGCGAGGTGGAGCAGGAGTTCAAGCGCGCGCTCGACGAGGTGCCGGACCATCCGCCCGGGAAACCCGGGACCACTCCCCCTCCGCCACCGCCCGTGGCCCTGCCCTCGCCTCCTCCCGTCCAACGCGTCGATCCGCCCGCACCTCCGGGCACGACCCCGGCGCCGTGAAGCCCGACCCGCTCGCCGCCACCCCGGTGTCGATCCCGATCACCGGCGAGCTGGACCTGCACACCTTTGATCCGCGGGACCTGCCCGAGCTGATTCCCGCGTATCTGGGCGCCTGCGCCGAGCGCGGCCTGCGCGAGGTCCGCATCATCCACGGCAAGGGCACGGGCCAGTTGCGCGCCTCCGTCCATCACTTGCTCAAGCATTCGCCCCTCGTGCATTCGTTCCGCTCCGGCGACGAGCACTCCGGCTCGTGGGGCGCCACCCTGGTCACCTTGCACCGATGAAAAACCTCCTGCGCCGTCCCGTGGTCGCGCTCCTCGCCCTCTTGCTCGGGCTCCTGGCCGGTTGCGCCACGGGGCCGGGCGATGGCTCGCCGCCGCCGTTGATCCTGATCTCGATGGACGGATTCCGCTGGGACTACTGCGAGAAGTACCCGGCGGAGACCGTCAACCTCCGCCAGTTGCGCCAGGAGGGGTGCTCCGCGCGCGAGCTAATCCCGGTGTTTCCGTCGAACACCTTTCCCAACCACTACTCGATCGTCACCGGCCTCTACCCGGCGCACCACGGCATCATCAACAACGAGATGTTCGACCCCCGGACGCAGACCTTTTTCCGGTACAACCGGCCGGCCTCCGCCCAGGAGAGCGTCTGGTGGAGCGGCGAGCCGATCTGGGTGACCGCCGTCAAGCAGGGTCACCCCAGCGCGTCCCACTTCTGGGTTGGTTCCGAGGCCGAAATCGGCGGCTACCGACCCACCTACTGGCGGCCCTACGATTCGAAGATGCCGTTCGAACAGCGCCTGGAGGAGACCATCGGCTGGCTGCGGCAGCCGCCGGAAAAACGCCCGGTCATCGTGACCTTCTACATGGAGGAAACCAATTCCGCGGGCCACAGGTTCGGACCCGACTCGCCGGAGATCGCGAATGCCGTGAAGCTGCTGGATTCGCGTCTCGGCGCGATCCGCGCCCGCCTCAAGGCCGAGCGAATTACTGCGAATGTAGTCGTGGTCTCCGATCACGGGATGACGCCGATCAGCCTGTCGCGCGTGATCGTCCTCGACGACTACCTGGATCCCAGCTCCGTGCAGCTGGACTTTTTCGGGCCGGTCTGCGGATTGCGGCCGCTCGAGGGGACACCCGAGTCGATCGTCATGGCCCTGTCGGCCGTGCCGCACGTGAAAGCCTACCTGGCGAAGGATCTGCCGGCGCGGTACCACCTCTCCGGCAACCCCCGCATTCCGCCCGTGTGGATCGTGCCGGAGGAAGGCTGGGAAGTGGGCGCGCGGAAGTACTACGACTCGGTTCGTGGCAAATTCAACCGCGGCGACCACGGCTTCGATCCAAACTACCAGTCCATGCACGGCATTCTCATGGCGACCGGTCCATCCTTCCGCTCCGGCGTGGTGATCGATCCCGTCGAGAACGTGAACATCTACAATCTCCTCTGCGCCGCGCTTCACCTGCAGCCGGCTCCCAACGACGGCGACGATCGCCTGGTCAAGGCGTTCCTGAAGTAGGCATCGGGACCGGTTTCCGCACGGTCGCAGCCAACGGGAAGAGGCGGCTTCTGTCCGCCGGCCGCACCGCTTGGAGTGCTTGGATTCGCGCCGCGCGTACCCCACCCGCGAGCGCACCGCTCATCCCGTCAACCGACCGTCCCTCCCGTCAGGTAGATTTCGATGCAACTTTTCCGGACGGCCCGAGTTCTCATGGCAACAACTGAAACCACCATGTCCGAACTCTCCGTCATGAAACTCATCTCCCTCCTTTCCGCCGCCGCCCTCGTGGGCCTGGGCGCGTTCTTCTTCGATGTCTCCCTCGGCATCTTTGCCGCCACGGCGTCAGCCCTGTTCCTTCTCAGCGTGATCCGCGACTACGCGCCGCGGCGTCCCTACTGGCAGCTGCAGCCGGAAAACCTCGTGCCGTTCCGGCATCAGCCGCGCCGCATGCCGCTGGCCGCCTGAAGCGGAACGTTTTGATTGAAGCTCATGGACTTCACGGCGCTCGTAATACAGGCCGGGAGGTGTCCCGCCTCACCTCCCGGCGAGACCTAACCGTGCCATCCGCCATGGTCCAATCGTTTGTCCCGCAGGCTTTTCGACCGACCTCTGGATAAGTCTGCCCGGAGACCTGCCGCGTACCCATCCGCACCGCTGGTCTCGCCGACGCGCCGTCCGTCACGGCAGGGTTGTTTTCACCGCGGGCTGGGGCATGATCGCTCCCCGATGAAAACCTACTCCCTCTACGGCTTTTTCATGGCCCTTGCCGCCATGGTGCTGACGCTGGTCCTTTTCTTCCTGGGCTTCCACTCCAGCCCGGCCAAGTTCCCAACCGGTCAGATCATCGGCTCCGTGGGCGGCCTCGTGATCGGCATCACCTTCATCGTTCTCGGAACCAAGGCCCGCCGCGCCGAGTGGCCCGTGGCCGAGGACTTCACCTACGGCAACGCCTTCGCCGCCGGCTTCATGGTCACCCTGTTCGCGGCGATCATCGGCCTCTTCACCAACTTCCTGTACTTCCAGGTCATCAACCCGGGCCTGGCCGAGGTCATCGTGCAGGCGCAGCTCGACAAGCTGGAGGCCAAGGGTCTCAGCGGCGCCCAACTTGAAGGCGCGGAGAAGAGCATCCGCTTCTTCCTCAAGCCAGGCATGACCGCCGTGTTCGGATTCATCGGCGGCGTCTTCTGGGGGACCGTCGTCTCGCTCGTCACGTCCGCCTTCCTGAAGCGTCCGGCGGTCGAGGAGCTGAAAGAGAGCCAGGCTTCCTGACCCTTGCGGAAACGAATCTAGACGAAAAAAGGCGGGGTCGCAGGACCCCGCCTTTTTTGACACCAACACAACCGGACGGCGGGCGATGATGTCGTCCGCGGCCAGAGTGGCTCCGCCGTTCAGAACGCCGGCGAAGGCGGCACGGCCGGCGCGGGCAGTGGCTGCGGCAGCGCGATCTTGGTCTTGGTGGGACGCACCACCTTGACGTTGCCCTCGAAGTCGTCGTCGGTCTGGAAGCTGAACTCCTGCATGCCCTCGAGCTTGTCGAGGCGCTCGCGAACTTCCGGCGGCAGGCCCTTGCGCTCGTCCGGCGTGTTGATCGGGCCCGAGAAGATCTGCTCACCTTTCGCGTTCTTTGCGACGAGGGATTTCTGGCCGTCCTTGATGGTCAGGTCGAGCGAGCCCTTCTCGTCCGAAAAGACCATGTTGCTGTTGCTGGTGCTGACCGTGGTCGAGTGCATGCCCGGGCCCGAATTCTGGTCCCGCTCGACATGCATGCGGCGCATCTGCTGCATCGCACCCGGCGCATGCTGGTCGATCAGCGCCAGCACCCGGTCCATGTCCTCGCGGCCCGCGCCCGGGAAGCCTTCGGCGCCGAAGGGCATCCCATGGAAGTTGAAGAACATGTTGTCGCCCTGGCCGTCACCCATCAGCGCCAGCTTGGGCACGTCGTGCTTGCCCAGCTTCACCTTGGCGGTGTTTTCCTTGCCGCCCCGGATGTAGGTGACCGCGATCTCGTCGCCTTCTTTGTGGTTGCGGATGAGCACGGCCAGCTGACGGGTCTCAATCAGGAGCTGGTCGTCGAGCTTCACCAAGACGTCGTTGGGCTTGAGGATGCCGTTGGCCGGGCTCTCCGGCACGACCGCGCGGACAATGAGGCCCGTGCCCTTGGCCAGGTTCAGCTGGTCGGCCAGCGTCGGATCGGTCGGACGGGTTTCGACGCCGAGGAACGTGACCGACTCCATCTCCCGCGGACCGTGCATGCGCACGGCGACATGCGGGCCCGACTGGTCGGCGTTAACGATGACGCGCATTTCCTTCTTGCTGGTCTTGGTGTCCGGGGCCGGATCACCCGCGTGGACGACGGGCAGCAGGGCCGCCAGGCTGGCGGCGGGGACGAGATAACGGAGGGTCGATTTCATGGGAGGCACTTTCTTGGTTTTTTGATCGGAGGGTTTGGGTTACTGGAAACTGACGGGAATCACGCGCTCGACGGTCCGCGGCACGCTCCAGCGCAGCGACGCCTGGGTGCGGGGGTTCTTCCACGTGATGGTGTCAACGTACGACGAGCGGTAGCGCCGCGCAGCCGTGCCGTCGGCCAGCGTGACCATGCCCTCGTCCCGCACGTCATAGAGGACGTTCTCGGCCGAGACCGGCTTGTATGCGAAGGCCTTCGGGGTCGGTGAGCTGCCGGCCCGCACCAGCGAGGGCTGGTGCAGGGGTGTCGCCGCAGGCGTCACTCCCGCCTGATGCTGGAGATACGCCAAGCCAGCGATCGCCGCCGCCAGCGGCAATGCGAGCCAGGCCAGCTTCGACGAACGGGGCGTCGCGAGCTCGCGTTCAATCCGAGCCCGGGCGAAGGTCGACGGAGCCAGAGGGCGCAGGCGCTTCAACTCGGCCTCGAGGTCCTGGAGTTCGTTATCCATGGCAGTCGGCAGCGGTCAGAGATTCGCGGAGCGCGGCCAGCGCATAGCGATAGCGCGAGGCCGCCGTATTGGGCGAGATGCCGAGCTGCTCGGCGATCTGCTCGAAGGTGAGTTCACCCCAGATCTTGAGCGTAAGGACTTCGCGCTGCTCCGGGGGCAGCTGGCGCAGCGCAGCCTCGATGTCCCGCCGACGGTCGTCTCCTTCCAGAGGGGTTTCGAAAATCGGCTCCGTGCTCTCGAGCCCGCCATCCGCCCGTTCCTCCCTGGCGCCGCGTCGGGAATTCCGTCGGGCGAGATCCAGCGCGGCCCGCCGAACGGAAGTGAAGAGCAGCGCCTGCGGCTCGCCACCCAGTTGGCGCTGGTGACGCCAGAATCGAACGAAAGCGTCCTGGACCACGTCCTCGGCGTCCGCCAACGACCGGCACCACTGGCGCGCAACCAGCAGCAATCTTGGGCCGTAGCGTTCGAACCAAGCTTTCCAGGATTCATCATCAGGACGGTCCTCCATGCGTTCGTTCGGGGGATCTTTCCTGAGTAGCGTCATCGCCGTGGAGAATTGTCTATTTGCGCCGGAAAAAGTTTCGGAGCGATGGCGGAGTGGAGATTCGCCTCCCTTGGGACCGGAGGCCAGAGTCTGAAACCCCATCCGCCTCCAGCAGGTACAAAAAAAGACCCGGATCGCTCCGGGTCTCGAATTTGGGTAGATCAGGCCAATACCGCTTAGCGGCCGATCAGGTCCTTCCACCGGATGCGGTATTCCAGGGCCGCCACCGCGAGCAGTGCAAAGACCGCGGCGCAGCCAATCAGGGAGTCCGCGCTCATCGCGGTGTCAGCATGGGAAAGCAGATAGGCGGCGGTGCCGGTAAGGCCAAGGGAGGTCGCCAAGGTGATGATTTCTAGCTTCATAGGTATTCTTTCGTTATGGTTGCCGAAGACCACTCGGTCTCGACGCGCCAATACTACGGCATTTTCTTCAATAGTTGAAATAATCGCTTACTATCGTAGTAATAGGTCGTACCTATGGAACTGCATCAGCTCCGATATTTCCTGGCCGTGGCCGATACCGCCAATTTCACCCGGGCGGCGGAGCGGTGTCACATCACTCAACCGTCTCTAAGTCAGCAGATTCTGAACTTGGAAAAGGAGCTAGGGCACAAGCTCTTTCATCGACTGGGACGGAAAGCCGTCCTGACGGAGGCGGGAACCACGTTTGTCCAACGGGGCCGCAAGATTCTCATGGAGGTCGAGAACGCGAGCAAGGAGCTCAAGGACCAGCCCAACCTGGACCGCAAGATCAGTGTCGGTGCCATCCCTACGGTTGCCCCCTACCTCGTCGCCCCATTGATCGCAAAATGCCGGGAAACCCATCCCAACCTCG
>CAZUQB010000087.1:0-1934 GCA_964622405.1 uncultured Opitutaceae bacterium
CCTTGCGGGTGCCAGTCGGCGCCGGGCCAGTTGTAGATCCAGCGCCCGTCGGGAATCGTCCACGAGACGGTGCGGGCGTGCGGGCGGCTCACGCCGGGCACGGCCGCGAGGCGGTCGGCCAGGGCGCTCCATGCATACTCGACCGTGACCTCGATGGGCGCCGACAGCTGCCAAACCTGTGCCCCGCGGCGGCCGCGAATTGCGGCAGCCACGTCACGGCGGAGCCTGGCGCGCACCTCGCCGCCAGGATAGAGTTCGCAAGTCTCCCAACCCGTGCCGCGCTTGGTCGCGGTGGTCCCGACCCAGGGGAAAAGCCGTCTTGCCTCGGCGCAGAGCGCCTCATCGCCGGACACGTGCAGCAGCGGCACCCCGAACGCGCCGGCGTGCAGCGCGGCCTGGCTCATCTCACCGTGCTCCGTCCCGTTGATCAGGTAGCGGCAGATTTCCTTCGGACACTGGGTATGATCGAGGAACCCGCCGAGCGTGCCCGCCATCGCATGCTGGCCGACCATGAGCACACCCGCGGCTGAGGCGTCGAGTCCCTCCAGCACTAGCGGCTGGCCGGGTACCAGCCGCCGCAGCGTGGCCCGCGGGTCCAGGGCGACCCGGGCAAAGGCCCGCTGGCCGTTGCGGCCATGACCGTCCCAGACGACGACTTCGGTGGCGCCTGCGTCGAAACAGCCCGCGACCGCGGCGTTGGTGTCGGCCGCCAGCTGCTCGAGCCCATGGAGGTAGGGCGGAGCAAAATCATCGGTGGCGTAGCACTGCTCCCATTCGCCGACGCCGGCGAGACCTTCCATGTCCGTGACGATGCAGATTTTCACGCGGCGCCCCTTTCCCTAGTACGGCCGGGACAGAAGGAAATCCCAATCCGCTGGCCGGGAGGACTTCCCCTGCGCCTGATCCCGGCTGGCGCAAGGCGGTGACGAGCGGCTGCTGCGGGAGAAAGTCGTCGGGCATTTTGACTCCGGCCGCGCCCGGGTCATGGTGTGCGTGTTCAAACCCCGGCGGCCGCGAGGTCGTCAGAACGATAACCCTAAGAGGAGGTCTGTGATGAAAAGGAACCTTACATCGGCGCTCATCGCGCTGGCATTGGTCGGATCGGCCACCGTCGTGGCCTTTGGCACCGAGGCACCCAAGTCGGAGGAGGCACCGCGCCCGCTCTATATGGCAAAGTGTCCGTCACCCTGCGACTTTACGGTCAAGAGCCATGACAAGGCCGAGATCGTAAGCCTGCTCAAGCAGCACGCGAAAGATCACCACGACGGCATGGTCCTGAGCGACGCCGACGCGTCGGCGATGGTGAAGGAAGCCGGCCAGAAGAAATAACCGCCGAGCCGGTCAGGCCAAAGGCCCCGCGACGCGGGGCCTTTTTTTTCGACTGCCGGACGCCGCGCTGCCAACGCCGACGATCAGGCTGCCAGGTCAGGGTCCTCGATCACCACCGACACGGCCGGCGTCAGAAGTTCGGCGTTCGCCCCGGCACCTTACCGCCAGTAGCCCTGGATATAGACATACCCGCGACCGCGGTATTCCCAGCGCGGAGCGACATAGGTGCGGTAATGGCGGTGCGGGGGTCGCACCCAGCGGCCGCCGATCCACACGTAGCGGTAGCCGTCGTAGGCCCAGTAGCCGTTGACCCAGACCATGCCCGGGGCGGGCTGAACGACAACGACTTCGCGCTGGGGCGGTGGGACGGGCGGCGGTTGGGTCACGACATAGTTCGTCGTGGCCTGGGCCTCGGACGTGTACAGGGTGCCGCGCTCATGATCGAGGCTGTTGCCGATGGTCGCGCCGGCGATCCCGCCGGCCACGGCGCCGATGGCGGCGCCCGCGACGGCATCGTGGCTTCGGCTGTTGTTGCCGATGATGGCCCCGGCGAGCGCGCCCATCGCAGCGCCGCCGACGGCGCCCTGCTGGGTGTTGGGCCCGGA
>CAZUQB010000087.1:2034-5568 GCA_964622405.1 uncultured Opitutaceae bacterium
CAGCTACTAACCTCGGTTCCGATTTTCCCCCTCGCGATTTTTCAGAATTCTGCACGCTCGTCATTCCTTTGGCGCATCCCGAGCCTTCTCCAATGAGCACTCCGACCGCCCGCAAGCCTGCCACCGGGTTCATCTTTGTGACCCTGGTGCTGTCGATTGTCGGTTTTGGACTGCTGATCCCGGTGATGCCGCGGCTCATCAAGCAGTTTCAGGGCGGCGACTTCACCAGCGGATCCTATGCGCTCGGCTGGATCGTGAGCAGCTATGCGCTCATGCAGTTCGTCTGTTCGCCCATCCTGGGGGCATTGTCGGACCGGTTCGGCCGCCGGACCATCATCCTCATTGCGACGGCCGGTTCGGCCATCGACTACGTGATCATGGCCTGGGCGCCGTCGCTGGGCTGGTTCTTTGTCGCCCGCATCATCGCCGGGTCGACGGCCGGCGTGCTGGCCACGGCCAACGCCTACATCGCCGACGTGACACCGCCGGAGAAACGGGCCCAGTCGTTCGGGCTCATGGGCGCGGCCTTCGGCATCGGCTTCATCATCGGGCCGGTCGCCGGCGGCCTGCTCGGCCAATACAGCCTCCGCCTGCCGTTCATCGTCGCGGCCTGCTGCTCGGCCGCCAACTGGCTCTATGGTTTCTTCGTGCTGCCGGAGTCGCTCGCCGACGAGAACCGCCGGAAGTTCGAGTGGAAGCGCGCCAACCCGGTCGGCGCCCTGCTCGCGCTCAAGCGGTTTCCTGCTGTCCTCGGCTTGGTCGAGTGCTACTTCGTCCTGACCCTCTCGCAGGTGATGCTCCAGACAACGTGGGCGCTCTACACCGAGAAACGCTACGGCTGGAACCCGCTCCAGATCGGCCTCTCGCTCATGTTCGTCGGTCTCGCGACGGGCATGGTGCAGGGCACCCTGATCAAGCGGATCGTCCCCAAGCTCGGCGACACGCGCGCCGTGGTGGTCGGCATCTGCATCTCCATCGCCAGCTACATCGGCTACGGCCTGGCGCCCTACGGCTGGGTGATCTATGCGGTCGTGTGTCTCGGCTGCTTCGCCGGCATCGCCCAGCCGGCCCTGCAGTCCTACGTGACGAAACACATTCCCTCCAACGAGCAGGGCGCGGTGCAGGGTGTGTTCGCCGGGCTGGCCAGCCTGGCGGCGATCCCGGCGCCGTTCATCGCCTCCCACAGCTTCGGCTGGGCGATCGCGCCCGAGCGCTCGTTCCACCTGCCCGGCATCGCGTTCTTCGAGTCCGCCCTACTGTCCCTCCTCGGCCTCTATCTCGCCATCCGAAGCTTCCGCAAGGACGAGGCGATGGCTGGTAGCGGGTAGCGATTAGGACGGGCGCAAAACCATTCCGGATTCCGGAATCCGGATTTCGGAATTACCTGCCGGTTGCCGGCCGCCCATCCAGCTCCGACAGTTTCAGGCGCACGCTCACGATGAAGGGTTTTTCGTCCTTCACCCAGTGGCCATAGGTGGTCGTCACGATGGTGCCGTCGGGCAATACTTCGACGCCGGGATAGGAGCTGTCCCAGCCCTTGGTGTTGTCCATCAGCCGCACCCGATACTGGCCGGGCCGGCCCTGCACGAGGTCGTCGTAGGTCCCGACCCACGCGAGCCAGTCGCCCTGCGTCGGCGACTGCGTGTTGGTATCGCGGAAGCTGATGAAAAGCCTCCCGTCCGGCACGTAGCGGGCGGTGTGCCGGTCGCCGATCAGGGTATTCGGCAGCGGTCGCGGCTGGGTCCAGGTGCGGCCCTCGTCGTCGGAGAACACCACCTGGGAGGGCTGCTTCCGGCTCTCCTCGCGCAGCAGCAGCGCGAGCTGGCGACCGTCCGGCGAACGCACCACGCCCGGCTCGCAGACCTCGATCGCGGTGGTGCTGACAATGCCGCGGGGCTCCGACCACGTCAGGCCTCCGTCGCGCGACTCGACCTGGTAGATCGTGAACACCGGCGGAGTGGCCGGCCTGATTCCCTGGTGAAGAAACCGTCCGTCATCGTGAAACCACGCCAGGTAATGGCCCGGCTCGTGGCGCACGGCGGTGAGGCTGCTCATGACCACGATGCCGCCCCAGTCTCCGGCCGGCGTGAGCGGGGTCCAGGTCGCGCCGTCGTCCTCCGAGACGCTCAGGCGGGCCGGATACAGCCCGGACCAGACGATCAACCGCCGGCGTCCCGCGGCGTCGATGACCCGGTGAAGGGTGGGGGTTTCGAGCGAGGTCTGCCAGCTCTCGGGTACCGTTAGGCGCGGCGACCAGGTCAGGCCGCCGTCGGTGCTGCGCTTGAGCTGGATCGCGCCCTTGCCATGACCAAGCGGGTAGACGCACAGCAGCGTCCGACCGTCCTCGAGCAGCACGGTGCTCGGATGACCGAGATACTGGCCGGGCTGCCGGTCGACGACGACCTGGCGGGCGGTGTCGGCGGCCAGATCGATGAACGGGACCCTTGGGTCAGGAGGCGACACGGCGGCAAGCGCCGACAGGGCGGAGCCCAGCGACCAGGCGACGGCGAGTTTCATGGCGGCGGGAAGATAAGGACCCCCGCCCGGAGAAGCCAGACGAACGCCGAGCATCGAGCCTTGCTCGCGACCTTACCGGCCCACCGCCTTCATCATCAGCTCGGGATACCGCAGCCCGGCCGCGGCGTCCTTCGGGAACGCCGCCGCGATGGAGGCGAGGTCGGCGGAGGACAGCGAGATCGCGAGCGCGCCGAGGTTTTCGTCGAGATATTTCCGCCGCTTGGTGCCCGGGATCGGGACGATGTCGCGCCCCTGCGCCAACACCCAGGCGAGTGCGAGCTGGCTGGCCGTGCAGCCCCGGGCCTGGGCCAGCTGCTGGACCCGCGCGACCAGATCGAGGTTCTTCTGGAAGTTTTCACCCTGGAAACGCGGCGAAATCCGGCGGTAGTCGTCGGGGGCGAAGTCCTCAAAGCGCTTGAGCTGGCCGGTCAGGAACCCGCGGCCCAGCGGGCTGTAGGCGACGAAACCGATGCCGAGCTCGCGGCAGGTGGCGAGGGCGCCGTCCTCGGGATCCCGGGTCCAGAGCGAGTATTCCGACTGGAGGGCCGTGATGGGATGAATCGCGTGGGCGCGACGGAGGGTGGCGGCCCCGGCCTCGGAGAGCCCGAGGTAACGGACCTTGCCGGCGCGCACGAGATCGCCCATGGCGCCGACGGTCTCCTCGATCGGCGTGTCGGGATCGACGCGGTGCTGGTAATAAAGATCGATCACGTCCACGCCGAGCCGCCTCAGGCTCGCCTCGCAGGCGGAGCGCACATACTCGGGGCGTCCGCAGATGCCCCGGACGTTTGCATCGGTGCGGCTGCGGACGATGCCGAACTTGGTCGCGAGGAAGTGCGAGGCGCGCGGCCGGCCGGCCAGGGCGCGACGAATCAGTTCCTCGTTGTCGCCGAATCCGTACATGTCGGCGGTGTCGAGAAACGTCAGGCCGCGGTCGAGCGCATGATGGAGCGTGGCGATCGACTCGGCCTCGTCGCGGCCGCTGTAGAACTCGGACATGCCCATGCAGCCGAGGCC
>CAZUQB010000087.1:5668-8109 GCA_964622405.1 uncultured Opitutaceae bacterium
CCCTTCAGGCTCGCGGAACGGCCGTTGGCCGATAGGGTCTCGAAGGCATGAGCGCACTAAAGTGGGTGGGTACCTGTCTGATCGCGGCGGTGGTCGCGATGGGCGCGGACAAGCCGCCCGAGCCGGATGAGTTCACGAAGTCGGTCCTGGCCTGGCGCGAGCAGCGCGTGGCGAAGCTGACCAGCGCGGACGGGTGGCTCACGCTCATCGGCCTCCATTTCCTGAAGACTGGCGCCAACACCGTTGGCTCCGCCGGCGACAATTCCATCGTGCTGGCGAAAGGGCCCGCCCACCTCGGCACGTTCACCCTCGACGAGAACAGCGCGGTTCGCGCCGTGTTCGAGCCGGGCACCGACGTGAAGATCGACGGCGAGGAGGAGCTGTCCGCGGACATCCGGGACGACCGGCGCGAGCATCCGTCGGTGATGACCGTCGGCAACCTCACCATCCTCCTGATCGACCGGGGCGGCCGGAAGGCCCTGCGCGTGAAGGACAGTGAGTCGGAACGCCGGACCCGGTTTCTCGGCATCGATTATTTCCCGATCGATCCGAGCTGGCGGATCGAGGCCGACTGGGTGGCGTACGATAAGCCGCGCGAGGTGCCGATCAAGAATGTCCTCGGCAACACGTCCAACGCGCTGGTCCTGGGGAAGGCGGTGTTCACGCGCGCCGGCCAGACCATCGAGCTGCTGCCGATCCAGGAGTCGCCGGACGGACCGCTGTTCTTCGTGATTTCCGACCTGACCAGTGGCAAGGAAACCTACGCCGCGGCCCGCTTCCTCTACGCCGCGCCGCCCGGGGAGGACGGAAAGGTCCTGCTGGACTTCAATCGCGCCCAGAATCCGCCGTGTGCCTTCACGCCCTTCGCCACCTGTCCGCTGCCGCCGAAGGAGAACCAGATGACGATCGCGGTCACCGCCGGCGAGAAGCGGTATCGCGGGCAGGAGTAGCCGCGGCGCGGACGAGCGGCCCTTTGGTCGGCTTGGCGCGGGAGATTACCCTGCCTCAGGTGGGCGGCGGCGTGCCGAAGTGGGCCTTGTGCGTGGCGTAGGCGGCCGAGTCGTCCAGCATGGCGTCGATCGCGGCCGCGAGGGGTTCGACTCGGACCAGGCCCGAAAAGACCGACTTGTCGCCGATCACGTCCGTGATGACGAAAGTCGGGCGCTGGTTGACCTGGTGGGCGAAAAACTCGCGGGTGCTGGCCTCCACGCGGGCCTGCACTTCCTTCGACGTGGCGGCCGCGCGCAGCTTCTTCGGGGCGATCTTCCCGGCCTTCGCGGCAAGGGCCACGGCGAGGTCGAGGTTGCCGATCTTCTGCCCGTCGCGCAGCGCCGCGTGGGCGAGGGCGCGGCGGATCTCGTCACCGTCGAAGCCGAAATCCCTCGCGGCCTCCGCCACCAGATTCGGCGCCTCATAGCGCCCCTGGCGCGACGCCTCGAACCAGCCGGAGTTCAGCATGGTCGGCGAGCGCATGATCGTGCCGCTGCGCTGGTAGAACCAGTCGCACTGGGACCGGGAAACCGGGAAGTCGCCCGGGTTCATGAGCGCGATGCGCCACTCGAACCGCACGCGGTCGCCGTAGCGCGCCTTGAGGGCATCCCAGGTCGGCTCGGCCCAGGTGCACCAGGAGGAGAGGACTTCGAGATAGTAGGTAAGGGTGACGGAAGGCATCGGGCTGGGGGGATTGGTGGGTGGAAGAGGGAGGCTGGAGCGCCGGTGAGGGATAGTCGGGCGGGCTATTTGCCGAAGAGCTTTTTCAGGCTCTCGCCGGTCTTCTTGACCCCCTCGGCGGCGGCGGCGCCGGCGGTGTTGCCGATCTGGCCGGCAGCCTGGGTGGTGGCGCCAACGACGCTGCTGGTGACGCTACTCAGCACCGCGGCGGCCAGCTGGTCGGCGGTGATGCCGCCCTCCTTGGTCCCGAGATTCGACAGCTCGACCGGCGGCATGGGGAGGGGGAGGGCGGCGGCGCCCACGCCGAGCTTCACCTTGCCGTTGGTCAGGCGGAAATGGCGCACCTCAATTTTCACGGCCTTGCCCTTCGCCTGGGCGTTGGCTCCGCCCTGCTCCTTGCTCCCGGTCGACTCCTTGATGTTCTTCAGCAGGTCGCCGAGATTGCTCGAGAAGATCTTGGTCTCGTAGGTGAACTCCGGCTGGTCGATCTCGATCTCGTCGATGACGATGTGGTCGCCGAAAATCGAGAATGGCTTCATCGCGACGTGGATCTTGCCGAGGTAGAAGACCCGGCCCTTGCTCCAGCCCTGGGGATTGTCGACCCCGAGGCCGCGCAGGGTGCCGCTGCCGGTGAGGGGGGAGAGATTGGCGCTCTGCAGGACGACCGGAGTCTTGGTGATCGACGGCCCGATGCGGTTCACCGCCGCCGTGACCACCGAGCCGAGGAAGAACGTCAGTCCGACATAGACCACGATCGCGACGACCAGCAA